>DAHUZL010000134.1 GCA_027306655.1 Candidatus Dormiibacterota bacterium | reverse complement strand
GCCGGACCGGTACACGGTCGCCGCCACGGTGGTCACGGTGCGGATCGCTCCGTGCGCGGGGGCCAGGAGGAAGCCCCCCGTCCGGATGGTGCGAATGATGCCGACCAGGGCCGGCGGCAGGATCGTCACCACCAGCGCGGTGGGCGCGGAGGCGTGGGGCGCCAGCCGGGCGCGGACGTCCTCCCCCTTCCTCAGGGCCGACTCCCTGACCGACTGCCCCCGCTCACGGTAGCGGGTGTGCGGCTCGAGGAGCACCGTGACCGTCTTGTGATGCGACTTCAGGGCGAGCGTCTGGGATGAGACCGCGGTGAGCACCCCGACCACGACGTGATGACGTCCGTGGCCAGGATGGTGCCCGTTCGCCACCGTGGTGGCGCTGGTCGCGGTGGCCGCCCCGCCGCACGCCGTCAGCGTCAGCACGCAGCCGGCCAGGGCCGCGGTGCGGGCCCACGCCCGGCGGGACCACGGCCCATGACGGCGGGTGGGAGGGGGCGGGGCAGCCGGGGGAACGTCACTAATCATCGTGATCTCCTTGTCATCGGGGTCATCGGTGGGCGGTTGGGGACGGTGCAGCGGCGGGGGCCCGTCGCAGGAGCTCGCCGAGCCAGCCCGCCCCGTCGTCGATCAGGCTGTAGAGGACGGGGACGACCAGCAGACTGAGCAGGGTCGACGAGAGGAGGCCGCCGATCAGCACGGTCCCGATCGGCATCCGCTCGGAGGCGCCGGACCCGGTCCCCAGCGCCAGGGGGAGCATCGCCCCCACCATCGTGGCCGTGGTCATGAGGATGGGGCGGATCCGGGTCGCGCCCGACTCCACGATCGCCGGGTTGCGGGCCATCCCGCGCCGGCGCAGGGTCTTGGCGAAGTCGATGAGCAGGATGGCGTTCTTGGCCACCAGCCCCATCAGCATGATCATCGCCAGGAGGGCGAAGATCGACACCGGCAGGTGGGTCACCCACAGCGCCCCGAGGGCCCCGACGGTGGCCAGCGGCACCGCCAGGAGGACCGCGAGCGGGTCGAGCAGCGACTCGTAGAGGGCGGCGAGCAGCATGTACACCAGCAGCACCGACAGGGCCAGGGCCCCGATCAGAGGTCCGAAGTCCTGCTGCTGGGTGAGGGCCTCACCCGCCAGCTGCACCGAGTAGCCGGTGGGCAGGCCGACCGACCGGGCCGCGGAGAGGAGCGCGGCCATCGCCGGCCCGGAGTTGCCGGTGGGGCTGGAGGCCGACACCGTGACCGCATACTCCCGATTGATCTGGATGATCTTCGCCGGGCCGGGGGCCTCGCTGAGGGACGCGACCGTGTCCAGCGGGACGGTCCCACGACCGGCGGGGACGGGGATCGACGCGATCTGGGCCGGGGTCAGGGTGGGCCCGCCACCCAGGGTCACCTGGACGGTCTCCACCGGCGCCCCCGGTGCGGTGACGAGCGGGGGCACCGCCACCCCGCCCAGCGCCGCCGCCACGGTGCTGCCGATGGTGGTCGTGGTCACCCCGAGGAAGGCGGCCTCGGCGTGGTTCACGGCGATCGAGAGCTCAGGGATGGGGCTGGGGACGGAGGTGGAGACCTGGGAGACGGCGGAGCTGTGCGCCAGCCGGGCGGCGATGGCGGTCGCCAGGGTGTCCAGCTCGGTCTGGTCGGGACCCAGGACGTCGACGCTCGCGGCCCGGGCCCCGCCGGCGATGAAGGGGTTCTGGACGTGGCCGTGCGCGGTGAGGCCGGGGTAGCGGCGGGCCAGTCGCGCCACCTGGCGGACGTAGCTGCGGATCGGCGGCCGGGTGCCGGTGGGGCCCAGGTCGAGGGTGATCTGGCCGAGGTTGTGGCCGGTCCCACCGCCCCCCTGGTAGCCGGCGGAGACGAAGACGTCGCGGACGCCCGCCAGCTGCTGCAGGCGCCCGGCGAAGCCGACCAGCGTGGCTCGGGCGGCGGTCAGCGGGGTGCCGGCGGGGAGGGTGGCGTTGACGGTCAGCACCCCGTTGTCCTCGGGGGGGACGAAGGTTGTCGGGAGCACCCCGCTCTGGACGATCAGGGCGCTGGCGACCCCGGCCGCGACGGCGACCGCGGTGACGGCCGCCCGGTGGCGCAGCGCCCAGGTGATGACGTGCCGGTAGCCGCCGCGCAGCTGCTCGAAGCCGGCGTCGAACCCTTGCCCCAGCCGGGCCCCGACGCCCCGGCCCGGCCGCGAGGGGTCCCCGCCCCAGCGCGCGGCCAGCATCGGGGTGAGGGTGTAGGAGACCAGCAGCGAGAACAGCGTCGCCGCCACGATCGTGACCGCGAACTCGTGGAAGAGCTGGCCCACGTTTCCCGAGACGAAGGCCACCGGGGCGTAGACGACGACGTCGGTGAGGGTGATCGCCACCGCCGCCGCCCCGATCTCCATCCGCCCGTCGACCGCCGCCTCCGCGGCGGGCTTGCCCATCCGCCGATGGCGATGGATGTTCTCCAGGACCACGATCGAGTCGTCGACCAGGATGCCGATCAGCAGCGAGAGCGCCATCAGCGAGATCAGGTCGAGGCTGAAGCCGAGGAAGTACATCACCGAGAAGGTGGCGATGATGGAGACCGGGATGGCCAGCATCACGATCACGGTGTTGGCCAGCCGGTGAAGGAAGACCGCCAGCACCAGGGCGGCGATGAAGATCCCGAGGAAGAGGTCGAGCTCCACGTTGGCGAGGGCGCCGCGCACGTAGCTGGTGACGTCGCCGGTGATGGTGGTGCTGACCCCGGGCGGCAGCTGGGGGCCTAGCTTGGCGAGGGCGGAGCGGATCGCCGAGTCCACCTGGAGGGAGTTGGCCGTGGACGAGGCGCTGAGGACCAGGCCCACCGCGGGGGTGCCGTTGAGGGTGGCGTACGACTGGGCGTGCGTCAGGCCCTGGCTGAGGCTGGCCACGTCGCCGAGCAGGACGTCCGATCCGGGCCGGACCGCCACCGGCACCGACGCCAGCTGCGCCACCGAGCTGTAGCCGCCGTGGACCCGGGTCAGGAGCTCGTGCTGGCCGACCACCACCAGCCCTCCGGTGACGGCGGTGTTCTCGGACCGGAGAGCGGCAGCGACCTCGGGGACGGACACCCCGTAGGCGGCGAGTGCCGAGGGGGAGAGGTCGACGGTCACCACCTGCTGCTGCCCCCCGACCACGGTGACCTGGGCCACGCCCGGGATCTCCTGCAGGGTGGGGGCGACCAGGTTGGTCGCCAGGGCGAAGAGCTGGGAGGACGCCAGCCGTCCCGACACCGCCACGTCCATCATCGGCAGGGCGTTGGGGTTGGCCTTGATGATCGAGGGCGGGCTGGCGGTGGTGGGCAGGGCGCGGGTCAGCTTCTCCAGGGCCAGGGCGACGCTGGCGGCCGCCTGGTCGATGTTGGTCCCACCCTGGAACTGCAGCGCCACCACCGACCGCCCGGGGGCCGAGGTGCCGACCATCGAGACCACCCCGGACTCGGAGCTGAGGGCCTTCTCGACCGGCGTGGTGACGGACTGGGCGATGGTGGCGGCGTTGGTGCCGGGGTCGGCGATCGTCACCCGCACGAACGGGAAGTTGACGTTGGGGAGCTGGCGCACCGGCAGCTTGGTGAACGCCACCACCCCGAAGACCACGAAGAGTCCGAGCGCCATCACGACGGCCACCGGGCGCCGCACCGCGATCGCGGTGAGGTTCATCCGCATGCGAGCATCCCCCGGGGTCTTCGGGCTCAGCCGCCCGCGCCGCCGCCGCCCGCGCCGCCACCCTTGCCACCGCCTCGGCCCCCGCCCTTGCCGCCCTTCGTCGGGCCGGCGGGCGCGGACGGCGCCACCAGGGTGGCGTTGGCGAGGCCGGCGACCGTGGAGCCGGTGACAGTGGCCGGCACCGCCACGGTCCCCGTCACCCGGACCCGGTCGCCGGCGGCGAGGTAGGTCTGCCCGAGGGTGACCACCCGACTTCCGGCGGCGAGGCCGGTCACGGCGGTGGTCGCGCCGTCGGAGATCCCCGGCCGCACCCCCACCAGGTGAACGGTGTGGGTGGACGTGACCACGAACACCTGGGGCGTGCCGGTGATGGCGACGATCGCGGTGGCGGGCACGAGCACGACCGCCGCGGCGGTGTGGGTGGTGATGGTGAGGCTGGTCGACTCCCCGGCGAGCAGCCAGGCCGGGTCGCTGGTCGGCGTGAGGGTCACCGTGAAGCTGAGCGAGCCCGCGGTCCCCGCCGGTGCGACCGCGGTCACGGTGGCCGACACGGTGGCCGGGGCCCCGGGGACGGTGATCGTGGCTGGCTGGCCGGGTCGGACCAGGCCCAGGTCCTGCTGCGCGAGGGGCGCCTGCACGGTGAGCTGACGAGCCTCCAGCGTGGCGAGCGGCGTCCCCGGCCCGGCGCTCTCCCCCACCACGGCGGGGACCGCCACCACCGTGCCGGCGAAGGGGGCGGCGATCACCCCCTGCTCCGCCTCCGCGGCGACGACGTTCGCCGCGGCTTGCGCCTGCGCGACCGCGTCGCTGGCGGGAAGGACGGTGGCGGGAGCCGGCGGCGCCAGGGTGGCGGCCAGCTGGGCCTGCGCCAGGGTGACGGCGGCCCCGGCCTCGGCGACCGCCGACCGCGCCTGGTCCACGGCGCCGGGCTGCGCGGAGCGGGCCTGGTCGAGCTGGGTCGTGGCCGCCTGCACCCCGAGCCGGGCCTGGGTGACCGCGGCCTGGGCCTGGGCCATCGTGGCGGGCGGCCCGGGCGATCGTGCCTCGTCGAGCTGGCTCTGGGCCGCCTGAACTCCGAGCTGAGCTTGGACCACCGCGGCCTGCGCCTGGGCCGCCGGCGATGGCGACGGCGCCTGCGCCTCCGTGAGCTGGGTCTTCGCGGCCTGCACCCCGAGCTGGGCCTGGGTGACCGCGGCCAGCGCCTGCGCGACCGTGGCAGACGGTGGCGGCGACTGCGCCTGGGTGAGCTGGCTCTGGGCGGCCTGGACTCCGAGCTGGGCCTGGGCGACCGCGGCCGCCGCCTGATCCACTGACGAGGACGACGGCGACTGAGCCTGGCTGAGTTGGCTCTCCGCCGCCTGCATGGCGGCCTGGGCGGCGCTCAGATCAGCCTGGGCGACCGCCAACCCCTGCTGGGCGCCGCTGACCGCGGCGGCATCGCTCCCTCCGCTGTCGGCGTCAGCGGACGACTCACCGGCGTCCGACTCCACCGATTGCAGGGTGGCCTGGGCCGCCGCCAGGCTCGCCTGGGCCTGAACCATGCCGGACTGCGCCTTGGCGACGGCGCCCTGGGCCGCCGCCAGCTGCGCCTGCTGGCTGGCGGCGGCGGCGGTCTGGGCATCCTGCTCGCCGGTCTCGGCCGCGGCCAGCGTCGCCTGCGCCTTGGTCAGGCTCTCCTGGGCGGCGACCACCCCCGCCTGCTGGCTGGCGGCCACCGACGCCTGGGCGTCCTGCGCAGCGGTGTCGGCCGCGGCCAGCGTCGCCTGCGCCTTCGCCAGGCCCTCCTGGGCGGCGACCACCCCCGCCTGCTGGCCGGCGGCCGCGGTGGTACGGGCGGCCTGCGCAGCGGCCTCGGCCGCGGTCAGGGTCGCCTCCGCCTTGGCCAGCCCCTGCTGGGCGGCGACCACGTTCGCCCGCTGGCCGATGGCGGTGGCCACCCCGGCATCGCGGGCCGCAGTCGTCGCAGCAGCCAGGGTGGCCGTCGCCTTGGCCAGAGCCTGCTGGGCGGCGACCACGCCCGCCCGCTGGCTGGACGCGGTGGCCACCTGAGTGTCGTGGTACGCGGTCCGGTCGGCGGCCAGCGTCGCCTGGGCCTTGGCCGCCGTGGCCCGGGCGACGGCGACCGTCTGGGGGGTGGGCCCGCTGACCGCCGCCTGGAGCTTGCCCTCGGCGGTGGCGACCGCGGCCTGGGCAGCGGCGAGCTGGGCGGTGGAGAGCGGACTCCGGACGACCGCGATGATCTGGCCCGGGCGCACGGTCTCTCCGGTGGTGACGCCTACGGCGGTGACCCGCCCGCTGGCGGCGGGCGAGAGGTCGACGCTGGCCTTCGGGACCACCATCCCCGACAGCGCGAGCTGCGCGGTGGCGGTCCCCGTGTGCGCCGTCGCCACCTCGACCGCGGTGACGCCGCCGCTGCGGTGGTGGTGATGGTGCCCAGCCCGGTGGAGGGCGCTGGCGAGGACGGGTCCCCCCAGGGCCCCGCCGGCGACCAGCACCGCCGCCATGGACAGGGCGACCCACCGGCCCCGGACGCGGCGGTGGAGGGCGCCGGGATGCCACCGGCTGGTGCCGCCGGCCCCGGCCGGGGTCGTCGTCCGCTCCATGGACCGTGCTCCTCGGCGTGTCGGAGGCGGCCGGGCGCGACCCTCGGCGCGCCCCGCCGGGACCGGTGAGTGGTCCCGTCATCGAGCGGACCACACCCGGATGAGGGTTCGGTGAGAGTGGGCGAGGAAGTTGGTGAGGAGCGGAGCGCTGGGGCGCGGGCGCGGTACCCTCCGCTGCAGTGCGATGGGCTCCAGTGGATCGGACCGGTGTGGAGTCCCGATGGCCGCGGCCGTCATCGGGATGAGCGGGGTCCCGCTCGCCGGGGCGGACGCGCGCCCCTGGTGCTCGCCCGGTGGGGGCCGGTCCCGGTGAGCCCAGACCCCGGGCTGGCCCGACGCGTCCTGGTCGTGGATGACGATGATGCCGTGCGCCGAGCCGTGGCCCGTGCGCTCACCCTCCACGGGTATCGGGTGACGGTGGCGGAGGGTGGCGCGGAGGCGCTCCGCCTCCTCGCCCTCGACGCTCCCGACGTGGTCGTCCTCGACGTGGCGATGCCGGCGCCGGACGGCCTGGACGTCTGTCGCCGCCTCCGCGCCGCCGGCGACCGGCGCCCGGTGCTGATGCTCACCGCGCGCGACGCGGTGGGGGACCGTGTGGCCGGGCTCGACGCCGGCGCCGACGACTACCTGGTCAAACCCTTCGCCCTGGAGGAGCTCCTGGCGCGACTGCGCGCGCTGCTGCGCCGAACCGACGCCGACGGCACCGGCGACCTGCTCCGATTTCATGACCTGGTCGTCGACCCGGCCGCCCATACGGTCCACCGCGGCGAGCGTCCGATGGAGCTGACGCGGACCGAGTTCCTCCTCCTGGAGCTGTTCCTCCACCACCCCGGCCAGGTGCTCACCCGGGATCAGATCTCCATCAACATCTGGGGGTACGACCTCGGCCCCACGTCCAACTCGCTCGAGGTATACATTGGCTACCTCCGCCGCAAGACGGAGGCGGGGGGGGAGCCGCGGCTCATCCAGACGGTGCGCGGCTTCGGCTACGTCCTGCGGCCCCCGTGAGACGCGGGCGGGTGTCGCCGGCGAGCCGGCTCAGCCTGCGCGCACGACTCGCCCTGGTGGCCGCCGGCGCGGTGGCGGCAACGGTGGTGGGCGCGTCCGCCGTCGTCTACCTCGCCGTCCGTCACGACCTCCTTCTGGGAGTCGACAGCGGCCTGCAATCCCGGGCGACCGTCCTCGAGAGTCGGCGGTCCCGCCATGGCACCGCGGACGTCGTCCGTCAGCTGCTCCGGCACGCCCCGGGACTGGCCGCGCTCCCGACCGCCACTCAGGTGACCGAGGCTGATGGCGCCGTGCTCGCGCTGCCGCCGTTCCAACCGCCGCTCCCGGTCACCGCCCGGGTGCGTGCCGTGGCGGCCGGTCGGCGCCCGGCATTCGTGGAGTCCGCCACGGTGGACGGGACCGCGGTGCGGCTGTTGACAGTCCCGTTCGGCCGAGGGCTGGCGCTGGAGGTGGTGAGACCGGTGAGCGGGGTTGAGTCGGAGCTCGCCCATCTGGCGACGATCCTCGCCGTCACCAGCCTGGCCGGAGTGGCAATCGCGGTGGTCCTCGGGGCAGCCGTGGCCGGCGTCGCCCTGCGCCCGGTCCGCCGCCTCACCCGGACGGTGGAGCGGATGGCCGCCACCCGCGACTTCGGCCCGCCCCTCCTGGTGTCGGGCGGGGACGAGCTGGCCCGCCTGGCCACCAGCTTCAACGCGGTGGTGGCCGCCCTGGATCAGTCGCGATCGGCCCAGCGGCAGCTGGTCGCCGACGCCTCCCATGAGCTGCGCACGCCCCTCACCAGCCTGCGCACCAACGTGGAGGTGCTCGCGGGTGACGAGCGCCTCGACCCGGCCGAGCGGCTCCAGCTGGTGCATGATCTCGGCGCCCAGCTGGACGGCCTCGCGGTGCTGGTGGCCGACCTGGTGGAGCTGGCACGCCACGAGGATGGGGGTCCGGCCCCCGGTCCTCGGGAGCTGGTGGCCCTGGACCGGCTGGTGGCCACCGCGGTCGAGCGGACCCAGCGCGACCACCCCGGCGTCCGCTTCACGAGCCGGCTGGAGCCGCTGCTGGTGGAGGGAGTGCGCGCCGACCTCGCGCGCGCGGTGGCGAACCTGCTCGACAACGCCGCCAAGTGGAGCCCACCCGGTGCCGAGGTCACCGTCACCATCGAGGGGGCGGTTCTACGCGTGCGCGACCGGGGGCCGGGGATCGATCCGGCCGATCTCCCCCGCGTGTTCGACCGCTTCTACCGCGGGCGCTCCGCCCGCGGCGTGGGCGGGTCCGGATTGGGGCTGGCGATCGTGCGCCGGGTCGTGGAGGGCCATGGAGGTGCGGTCAGCGCCGCGCCCGCCGCCGGCGGCGGGACGGAGCTGGTGGTGCGACTCCCGCGCGCGAGTGACAGCGGGGCAGCGTCGTGACCGCCCCTCGCCGCCGAGGCGTCATCATCGGCCCGCCCAGAGGCCCGGTCCCCTACCATCGGGGGTATCTGTTTACCGGGTAAGCAGCGCCCTGGCTCGATGAGGTAGGCTCGCGGGCGGGGCCGCCCCCCGGCATCGGTCGACTTCTCCTCCGTTCTGCTCATGACCGACGATGAGATGGCCCGATTTCGTGCCGACGTGGAGCGCGCGCTCCGCGAGATTGACCGCCTGCGGGCCGAGAACGCCGGGCTGCGCGGGGAGCTGGAGCGGCTGCGGCGACCGGGCCGCCGCGCGGGGGCGGCGTACGGGGCCCACCGCCGCCGGCCAGCGCCCCCGCGCGTCGATGAGACGATCGGCGTCGCGCTGCCGCGGACCTGCCCGGACTGCGGGGGCGTGGTCGAGCGGACCGGCACGATCGCGCAGATCCAGGAGGACGTGCCCCGGACGGCCCCGACGGTGACGCGGTTCCTCATCGAGGTCGGCCGGTGCGGGGGCTGCGCCCGACGGTTGCAGGCGCGCCATCCCCGACAAACCTCCGACGCGGTCGGCGCGGCAGGCGTGCAGGTGGGGCCGTGGGCGCTGGCGCTCGGCACCGCGCTGCACTACGAGGCCGGCCTGTCCTTTGGGAAGTGCGCCGCGGTGTTGGCCCAGACGACCGGGATCGCGGTGGCCCGAGCACCCTGGCCCGGGCCGCGGCGCGGGTCGCGGGGCAGTGCCAGGGAATCGACGGCGCGCTCCGCGCTGAGGTCCGCACGGCCACGGTCGTCACTCCCGACGAGACCGGGTGGCACGTCGGCGGCCACGGCGCCTGGCTGTGGACGGCCGCGACCGACACCACCACCGTCTACGCCCTCGCGCCCAGCCGCGGCACCGGCGTCGTCGATCGGCTGCTGGGGCTGGACTACGCCGGCATCGTGGTCCGCGATGGCTGGGCGCCCTACCGCCAGCTCACCCAGGCCCAGCATCAGACCTGCCTGGCGCACCTGCTCCGGCGTTGTGCCGAGCTGCGGGCGGACAGCTCGGGCCGCGGACGGGAGATCCCCAACCGGGTTGCCGCACTCCTCCACGACGCGCTCGCGTTGCGCGACCGTCGCGAGGCCGGCGAGCTCGCGCCCGCCACGGTGCGGCGCCGAGTTCCCGTCCTGGAGCGACGGCTGGACGCCCTGCTGGGCCGCCCCGCCATCCGCCACCCCGGCAACCGCCGCCTGCTCCAGCACCTGGGCACCGAGCGCGCCGCCTTGTTCATGTTCCTGCGCGAGCCAGGGGTCCCGGCGACGAACTGGCGGGCCGAGCAGGCGATCCGCCCGGCAGTGGTGAACCGGAAGACGTGGGGCGGCAACCGCACCTGGGCCGGCGCTCACGTCCAAGCCGCGCTGATGACCGTGCTGCGCACCGGCCGCCAGCGCCAGCTCGACGGCGTCGCTCCGCTCGCCGCGGCGCTCTGCGCCCCCGGTCGCGCGAGTCCCGCCCTCATCCGCCCCTGACCCCAACCGGTTTCGGCATCAGCCTCCGCAGGGGCGGCAAACAAGTACAACCTGCTCTACGCGTCAGAGGTGATCATTCCAGTAGCGGCTAATTTTCACTTGGCCATTGGCGGCCGGCCGGGGCCTTGCCTCCAGAATTGGCCCCCGGGTCCTCTTGCCTTCGCAGTCGCTCCGTCGCCGCTGAGTCGACGGCCGTGCCAGTGGGATCGAGCACCACCGCGTAGCTGTCCCTGGCCGCATCGGGACTCACCAGGCCCGCCAGCACGTCGGCCAGGACCAGCCCTGGGTCCCGCAGCCAGGGATCGCCCCAGCCGCCACCACCGCCGGTGAGGTTACGGATGCGCTCCCCTGCCAGCAGCTGGTTGTAGCTGGCTCCCACCGACCTCTCGTGGTCAGTCTCGGGATGGAGCAGCACCTGGTTGCTGACTCCCTCCATCCCCCCGGCGATGGCCCAGGGGCGGGTCCTGGTCTTGTAGTTGATCACGATCGCGGAGGCCGGTTGCAGGGCCCGATAGGTGCGCACGATCCCCATCCCGCCCCGGAATCGCCCCGGCCCGCCGGAGTCCGGGCGGTAGCGGTACTCCTCGATCAGCAGCGGTGCTTTGGTCTCCAGCACCTCCACCGGACTGTTTCGGCAACCCGGCTCGCTGACATGCATGATGCCGTCCTCGCCGTCACCCTGCGAGTGAGCACCGAAGCCCACGGCGTCGTTGACCGCCTCCAGCCAGGGGCCTCCCGGCTGTTCGGCGCCGCCCACCATCATGATGTCGCAGACGTCTCCCCCGGAGCAGGCGGGCACCAGGTCGGGCATCCCCTGGGCCAGGGCCCGGGTGATGACCTCGGGCACCAGAATCCCGGTCCACAAGGTGAAAGTCGGCATCGGGGGAAGCGCGTGCATCAGCGATCCCGGCTTGGTGATCACCTCCAGGGGGCGGAAGTTGCCCGCGGTCACCGGACTGTCCGGTGAGGTCAGCGCCTTGAAGGCGAGCATGGTGTCCGCCACCGTCAGCCCCCGCGGGACATTGATCGGCCCCCTGGCCGGCTCGCTGGTCTCGCTCCAGTCCACCACCATCTTGGAGTCGGTGACGGTGACCCGCACCCGGAGCGGGATCAGAGTCTCGGAGTCGATCCCATCGGAATCCACGAAGTCGCTGGCCGTCCAGCTGCCCTTGGGCAGTCGGGCCAGGGCGGCTAGGGTCAGCTGCTCACCGTGGTCGTTGATCTGCTGCATCGCCGCAGCCACGATGTCCACCCCGAATCGCTGCGCGATCTCGATCAGCCGCCGAGCTCCGGTCTGACAGGCGGAGACCTGCGCCTGGACATCGCCGATGGTGTGCTCGGGCATCCGGCTGTTGAAGCGGATCATGTTGAAGATGTCTCGGCTTGGCACCCCCCTCTGGTAGAGCCTGACCGCCGGGAAGTAGACCCCCTCCTGGGACATGTCGGTGGAGTCCAGCACGTAGCCGGGATCCTTCTGGTTGAGGTCGAGGAGATGGACCCGGCAGGAGGTGAACCCGAGCAGCTTATCGCCAACGAACACCGGGGCGAAGACCAGGGCGTCAAGGGTGTGCGCGCATGACCAGTAGGGGTAGTTAAGGAGGATCACGTCCCCGTCGGCAAGCGAGTCGGCGCCCAGGAACTCCAGCGCATTCTTGATCCCGAAGTCGTTGGCACCGGTGAAGCTGGCGATCCCCGGGGTATCCGCCACCACGTCGCCCTGGAAGTCGTGGATCCCCACCCCATAGTCGTGGATCTCGTACACGATGGTGTTGTAGGCGGTGCGGCAGAGGTTCCGGGCCATCTCATCGGCGGATGAGATCAAGGCGTGCCGGATCACCTCGGTGGTGATCGAGTCAGAGCCCACCGGCTGCTCCCGCGACCCGGATCACCAGCTCACCGTGGGGGCCGACCGTGGCCCAGTCCCCGGGATCAAGCACGGTGGTCGCGGTCAGTTCGCCGATGATGGCCGGGCCGCGGACTTGGTCCTGGAGCTGGAACTCCTCGCGTTGGTAGAGGGAATACGGCAGGGTCTCCCCGGCGTAGACCGGACGCACCCCCGTCGCCTCGGGCGGCGTTTCACGAGAGCGGGGGGCGAGCCGAGGAAGCTCGGGGAGGTCCACCCGGCCCACTGCGCTGCAGCGAAGCGTGACCACCTCCACCGGATCGGACAGAGCATGGCCGAATCGCTTGCGATGGGCCTCGTGGAAATCGGCTGCCAGGCCAGACATCCGGGAGGCGTCCAAGGGTCCCGGCAGCGGCAGCGGCACCGCCAGCGAGTGCTCCTGTCCCTGATAGCGGAGTTGCAGGAAGCGGCGAAATTGGCGGCGGGCGGGGGCAAACCCATCCTCCTCGAGCGCCCGGTCTCCCTCTTCCTCGAGCTCCGCCATCGCCGCCGCGATTCCGGCGGCGGCCTCCGGCTCGAGCCGGACCACCAGGGTTCGTGCGAAGTCTTGCTGTACGTCGGCGCTCAGCATCCCCAGCGCGGAGAAGGACCCTGGCCCGGGCGGGACGATCACGGTGGTAATGTCCAGCTCTCGCGCCACCTTGGCCGCGATCAGGCCTCCCGCCCCTCCGAAGGTCAGCAGGGCGAAGTCCGACGGCTGATGACCCTGCTCTACGGTCACCGCCCGGACCGCACCGACGGTCTTGGTGATGGCGATGCGGAGGGCGCCAAAGGCCGTCTCCTCGATCGACAGCCCGAGCGCCTTGCCGCTCGGGCCTAGGGCCTCGCGGGCCAGGTCGCGGTCCAGGGTCAGACCCCCCGCCAGCTCTCCATCCGAGCCCAGATAGCCACAGATCAAAGCGCAGTCGGTGAGGGTCGGCTCGGTGCCTCCACGGCCGTAGCAGGCAGGACCGGGGTCGGCGCCGGCGCTCCCCGGCCCAACCTGGAGATGCTGGGCGCGATCGGTCCAGATCACTGATCCCCCTCCGGCGCCAATGGTCTCGATCTGAAAGGTGGAGGAGAGGATCGGCAGCCCCTGGAAGGCCGCCTCATGGTGGACCGTGGGCTCGCCGCCGACGATCAGCGAGGCGTCGAGACTGGTCCCGCCCATGTCCATGGTGATCAAATTGGGGTTCCCGGTCTGCCGGGCGAAGGCTGCCGCCCCCAGCACCCCACCCGCGGGACCCGAGAGGATCAGGTCCACCGGCCGCTGGGCGGCGCGCTCGACGGACATCGCCCCGCCCCCGGAGCGGATCATGAAGAACCGGCCCTGGAATCGCAGTTCTCGCAGCCGCCGCTGCAGCCGGCCTAGGTAGTCCGCCACCAGCGGCTTGGTGTACGCGTCCAGCACGGTGGTGCTGGTCCGCTCGTACTCACGATATTCGCGGGTCAGCCGGTGCGAGAGGGTCACGCTGAGTGACGGCGACCGTCCCAGCAGGGCCTGCTCCATCGCCAGCTCATGGGAGGGATTGGCGTAGGAATGCAGGAAGCAGACCGCGACCGACCGGACCCCCGATTGCGCGATCTGCTCGGCCACTTGGTCGGCCGCCGGGCCGTCCAGGGGGATCAAGGTCTCGCCACGGAAGTTGAGCCGTTCCTGAACCTCGTAGATGCGCTGGCGGGGCACCAGGCTCGGCGGTTTGCGGTACTTGAAGTCGTAGGCGACCGTCCGATCGGTCCTCCCCAGCAGGTAGACGTCCCGGAAACCAAGGGTGGTCACGATGGCAGTGGGCACCCCAGAGCGAGTCAGCAGCGCGTTGAGGCCGAGGGTGGTGCCGTGGGCGAAATGCTCAGTCTTCGAGAGCTCCAGCCCGGTCGCCTGGAAGCACCGAGCCACCCCCTCGGCTGGGTCCAGCGGCGTGGTGGAGACCTTATCGAAGCGAAGGGATTGCCGCTGGGGGTCATGGATCACGATGTCGGTGAAGGTGCCCCCGACATCGACCGCCACCCGAAGACGGGCGGCGGCGGGCCGGCCCTGGGGAGCGAACTCCCCGCCGGCCCGCCGGTCTGCCTCATCCACCGCCAGCTCGCTACGCGCTCCTCACTTGGCGAAATGCCACACCTCGGGGTAGACGTTGAGCGAGGGATCCTGGGTCACCACCCCCCTGAGCGACGACTTGTAAACGGTGATCTGGTAGGCGGGAGTGGGCAAGTAGATCACCGGGACCTGCTGGGCGATGTAGTTCTGGTACTTGAACATCGGCGCCAGCCCAGGCTGGGTGAGGGTCGAGTTGATCAACGCGTCAGCGGTGCTGTTGCTGTAGGAACCACTGTTGCCCGACCCCCCGGTCTTGAACAGCTGCTCACCGCTGGGATAGGCGTAGTACTCCCAGCCCGAGTCGGCCCCCATCTGCCAGCCGCAGCCGACGCCGGTGCTGGCGTGGCAGGAGTAGACCGTGGTGGTGACGGTGCTGAAGGGCTGCTGAAGCACGGTGAGGCTGATTCCGGCCAGAGACGCGCTGGAATGCAGCGCCTCCATCTCGACCGCGGTGGCGGTCGAGCCGGTGGCGTAGATCAGCTTGAAGGACAACCCCTCACCGTGACGGATGCCCGGTCCGCACTCACCCGCGCCGGTGCCGGGGTGGGCACAGGTGCTGACCCCGTTGATATGGATAGCCCAGCCATGACTGGAGAGCAGGTGACGGGCCGCGCTGACGCTGTAGGGGTAGAGGTTCTTGGTCGCCTGCTGGGAGACGTAGCCGTTCTTCACGGTGGTGGGGATTGGCCCGTAGGTCGGCTTGGCGAAGCCCTTGTAGATGTCCTTGATGTACTGGGGCTGGTTCACCAGCCGCTGCAGCGCCTGCCGCACATAGAGCTGCTTGAAGATCGGTCCCACCTGGGGATTGGCGAAGTTAATGGTGATGTAGTTGAAGTTCCACTCCCACCAGGGGCTTACGCTGTAGCCGTGCGCCCTCAGGTAGTTGATCTGGGAGATGTCCAACGGGGGCAGGTAGCCGACGTCCAGCGAGCCCGACCGCAGGGCGTTGAATTCCGCCAAGTCACTGGTGAACGGCACCTCGGAGAAGGTCGAGACCTGCCCCGAGTGAGGCCCCGGGTAGCGGGGATTGGCCTGCAGGGTGGTCGCTCCGGTCTCGGGCGCGTACGACTTCAGCATCCAGGGCCCGTCAACGACCTTCCAGAGGGGATTGGTGCCGTAGGTGGCGACATCGTGGGACTGGCTGTTGAGGAACTGGTAGACGGCGTGGGCCCCGGCGGTGGTCTGGTCGTAGTTGCCGATCGGGCCGCTGTTCGAGGTCTTGTCCCAGACCGCCTGCGGCAGGGGGAAGATCTGGCTCATCTCGTTCTGGAAGAGCCAGTCCAGGTTGTAACGGGCGTTGAAGGTGATGACGAACTGGGTCGAACTGGGGTAGGCGATCGAGCTGATGATGTCCGGCCAGGCGCCGGGCACGTAGACGCCCCAGTCAGCCTTGTTGGCCCGCAGTAGGTTCATCCAGAACTGAACGTCCCTGGTGGTCACCAGCTGGCCGTTGGACCACACCCAGTGCTTGAGGCTGACGCTGGCCACGGTGTCGCCAGCGGAGTTGACCGAGAAATGAGGGTAGCTGGCCAGACTCTGGGAGGGGTTGTAGGCGGTGGTCCCGTTCTTGCCGAACCAGTAGAGGGGTCGGTAGATGATCCACTCGAACTGGTCCTCGTTGACCAAGGAGAAGTATTGGGCGCTGACCAGGGGAAAGATGTAGTTGGGAGCGTTGTCGGGCTGCAGGGCGAAAGTGACCGTCCTGGAGGGCGCCGAGGCGGCGTTCACCAGCCCGCCCAGGCTGAGGGTCAGGCCCAGCATCAGCACCAGCCCGAAGGCACGTTTCGCCCATGGGACGCGGGTATCAGCCATCGCAGTCATCACCTCCTGGTGTTCGGTCTATAGCGGCGTTGCCTGGGGTCGAAGCTAGCCGCGCCACTCGCCATCCCGGTCTGATCACGCCTCCAGTGCCCCCACCGCCTTGACCCGGAGTCGGACCGCCGGGGTGGTCAGGTAGGCGAGGGGGATCTCCTCGACCTCAACGATATCCACCGAACCCGGCGATGCGCCGGCCAGCACCGCCTGCTGGCGCGCCTCCTCGCAGACCTTGGCGAGGGTGTCCTCCCGGCTGCCAGCCCCGAGCTGGGCGATCCGGTCCACCCGGCCGCTCACCGAGGCGAGGGTGGCCCCGATGGCGTTGGCGACATCGAAGTTCTCCGGCCGGTGGATCTCGCTGATCCCGGGGACCCGGTCCGGGAGCAGCACACTCCCTCCCCCGACCACGATCAGCGGGCAATCGGAGCGGGAGGTCTTGACCCGGTCGATGGCCTCGGCCAGAACCTCGTCGCACTGCTTCATCGCCCCTTCGGCCAGCCCCTGCAGCCGAGGTGGCACCCGGTGAGACCCGAAGCTCGCCCTGGCGCAGGCGATCGCCGCGTCCGAGAGGGTGAGCGTCTTCCCCCCGAACACCAGGGCCTCACCGGTGATCCGGTAGCCGACGCTCTCCGGGCCAAGCCGCAGCCGGTCTCCCTCGTGGTGCACCACGGTGCCGCCACCGATCGCGACCGTCACCAAGTCGGGCATCCGAAAGTTGGTGCGCACCCCGCCGATCTCAACTCCCTGGGACGACTCTCTGGGGAAGCCCCCCGTCAGCACCCCGACGTCGCTGGAGGTGCCGCCGATGTCCAGCACCACCGCGTCGCTGAGCCCGGTGAGAAATCCGGCCCCCCGGATGCTGTTGGCGGGCCCGCTGCCGATGGTGAGGACTGGGTACTGGAGCGCGTAGTCCAGCGCCATCAGAGTGCCGTCGTTCTGGGCGAAGAACGTGGTCGCCTTCAGCCCGTGGCGCTGCAGCGCCTGGTGCACCGCGGTGGTGACCTCCCGCGCCACCCCCACCAGGGCCGCGTTCAGGGCGGTGGCGTTCTCTCGCTCCAGCAGTCCCACCGACCCGATCTGATGGCTGAGGGAGATGTGGATGTCGCCCAGCTCACGGCGCACGATCTCCTGGGCCCTCAGCTCGTGTCGGGCGGATACGGGGGAGAAGACGCAGCTCACCGCCACCGCGTCGGCCCGCGAGGAGACCTCGCCCAGGAAGCGAGCTAGCGCCTCAGGGTCGAAGGGCGCGAGCTCCCGGCCGTCGAATTCGATCCCGCCGCCGATGATGACCTCGCCCGCGGAGAGCGCTTCGCGCAGGTCCTGGGGCCAGCCGAACAGCGGCCTCACCGCGTGGGTGGCTGGGCTCCCGATCCGCACCAGCGCCACCCGGCCCAGCTTGCGGCGCTCCAGGATGGCGTTGGTGGCGTGGGTGGTCCCCAGCATCACGTGGGAGACGCGTCCCGGCTCGACTCCGGGGGCTGCCAGCACCCGGGCGATGGCTTGGTCGATCCCCCCGGTCACGTCCTCGGTCCCCGCAACCTTGGCCTTGGCCAGGAGTCGGTCCTGCCGGTCCATGATCACGGCGTCGGTGTTGGTCCCACCGACGTCGATGCCCAGCCTCAGATCAAGCTCGGGCATCGGCTCTCGCCTCCACCGGGAGGTAGTCAAAGTCGTACCCGAACGCCCTGGGGCCGGCCAGCCCCAATCCGGCCGGAGTACGCCAGATCGGAGCGCAGGCGAAGCCGATCACGGTGACCCGCTGCCCGTAGCGGAGCCGCTCGGTGGCGATGGCGTGGGCACTGTCGCTGTCGAGCACGGTGATCAGGTCCGGGACCGAGGCGAGAACCTGCCCATCCTCCAGGGCGACCAGGTTCTCGTTCTGGATCTCGAGGCGGATGGTGCGCCCTCGGTCCGCGCCCAAACCCTCGACCACCGCCGATCCGCGCACGAATCCTTCGGTGGTCCGCCGTTCCACGTCCACCACCTTCCCGGTAACCAGCCGCTCGGCCGGCAGCTCCCGTACCAGGGTCTGAACCGGGTCCTCTGCCGCTGACCCGACGATCGTCCCGATCTGAATCGCCAGCGAGACCGAGCCCAGCACCGCGGCCGCCTTGGCCTGGCCGGCGCTCAGGATGTACTCAGAGGAGGAGGAGGACCCTCCGAAGGCCACCGTCGCCGCACGGGCCAGCCGCTCCAGCCAGATCCCGGACTGGGTGCGGAATTCAACCAGATTGCCGCGCTCGTCGGTCATTACCCCGGGGGTGGGCGAGATCCCGGCCAGCTCCAAGGTGGAGTGCTGCAACTCTGGAAAGGCCCGCCCGATACAGTCCGCGTCCACCACCGGTAATCCCAGCGGGGCCGCCCAGACGATCGGCATCAGGCCGTTCGATCCCCCGATCTCCGAGGACATCAGGGCCTTCACCGGCCGTCCCCAGATCTCTTCCAGTCGCCGGCGGAGCCTGCCGCCCTCCTGGCCGTTCTCGATCTTCTCGATGCTGACGGTGGGGGCCCCGACCGAGCCGCAGGGCGCGATCAGGTCGTCGGGCTCAAGCTCATCGACGTCCAGCAGCTGCACCGGGCCGTAGTCGGAGACGGCCTGACGGGCCATCAGCAGCCCCACCGCGGCATCTCCTCCGCCCCCGGTGCCAAGCACCGAGCAGCCCCAGGCCAGCTGAGGAAGGCAGCTGTCGTCGATCCACCTCTTCACTGCGGCCACCATATCCCGCGCCTGGAGCGTCGGCAATGGGCAGATAGCACTAGGATTGAGAGATATTTGGGCGCTATGCACAGGGCGACGGAGATTTGACTGGAGGCCGAGAGTGGTGACCGAACCGACGGCGGAGCCGGGTGGTGGGCTTCGCCTGGGCGACCTCCTCGCCGGCCCCTCTCTGCCCCCCATTCACCACGTGAATCGCTCCGGTGAGGGGCGTTGGGTGACCCGGGTCTGGCTGGCTGAGTCGCTCAGGGAGGTTGAGGACGCCCCGGCGGACAGCCTGGTGCTCCTCACGACGGCGGCCTCGGGCCAGGCCACCGATTACCGGCTGGACATGGCGCTGCGCTGGATCGCGCTCCGCGGAGCCGTGGGACTGGGCGTGGTCTGGCCCCCTGGCCTGCGCCCTTCGGTGACCGCCGCGGGTGTGGCCGGGCGGGCGGCGGTCTCACTGTTCGCGCTCCCTCCGGAGACCGACCTGTCGCAGCTGCTCCGCGAGCTCTGGAGGGCCATTGACGGCGGGGCGCCGGCGCAGCTCGGCCGAGCCGAGCAGGCGCTGCGCAGTCTCAGCGCGGTCGAAGGGGATGGCGGCGACCTGGGCGCCGTAGTCAGGGCCGCCTCTGATGCCCTCGGTTTCCCGGTCGAGCAGCGGAGCCCCCGCGACGGTGACTATCGGGCTGACCTCGGCCCCGACCGTGCCGATCCCCTGTGCACGGCCATCCCCTCCAGATGGAGCGACGCCGTGGTAACCAAGCTGGTCCTGGAGGCGGCCGCAGGCCTTGCCTGCAGGATGGGCTGGCGGGCCGAGCTTGCGCGTGAGTCTCAAGGCCGCTCCCGGCGCGATATCCTGGGCGACCTCCTGGTCGCTGACGAAGCCCACACCGCGGAGCTGGTCACGTGGTCCCGGGCGGTCGGGCTGCCGGTGGCTGGCTGGCACATCGCCCTGCGGCTGGAGCTGGTCGGCCCACCCCAACAGGACGAGCTCGGCCGGATCGAGCTGCTGAACCAACTGGCGGACGCGGCTTGGGCATCGGTCGGGTCCAGGTGGGACGGCTGGCATCCGGCCCGGTCCCTGGGGGCGGTGGTCCTGGTCAGGATGTCTCGGTCCGATCCGGGACCCCGCGCGGGACGAGACGTGTCGGCCATAGCCCGACGCCTCATCACGGAGCTGAACGGCAGCTATCCCCAAGCCTCCCTGCGTGCAGGGGTCGGGGCCGCCCACGAGGGAGTGGGGGGCTTGCGAACCTCCTCACTCGAGGCTCGCGCTGCCCTGATGGCCGCGGGATCAGGTGATGAGCGGAATCCACCAAGAGTCGTGGCTTTCGATGCCGTCGGCATCCAACGGATGCTGCTGGAGTGGTTTGCGTCAGACACAGCCCGGGAAGCACTGCGGCAACAGCTGGCTCCTCTTGAACGGTTGGGGCCAGCCCGTTCCGGCACCGCGATCAGGACGCTCCAGACGTACCTGGAACACCATGGCTCGGTCACCGCCACCGCCCGCGCTCTCCATCTCCACCGGAACGCGGTCTCCTACCGACTTCAGCGCATCTTCGAAATCCTCGACGTCGACCACGACGATCCCGACCAGTGGCTGGGCCTGCAGCTGGCGTGCCGGGCCAGGTTGCTGTGGTGAAGTTCCGCGAGGCGCCGGCTCAAACCGGTCCCGGCCGCCCCGCGCAGCGTTACTCGCAGGAGCGGGTGCCGCTCCCAGCCGATCTTCCAGGGCTCCAGCCAGGTGCCCGAGTGGGCGAGGACCGCCTTGCGGTTCCCCGCCGCCCGAGGTGTCGGTGGCCACCTCAAGGAATGCGTGGACCTTCGCATCTGCGTGTCGCTCGCCATGAGCAAGGGACCACGCGGCGCCGACTTTGCCAGGAGCGAGTGCAGTGTCTCGATTTTGATTCACTGCTTGGTGTAGAGCCACGCGACCGCGGCGCACCTTGGCGAGGATCTCCTCGGCGGTGGCGGTCCAGACGAAGGGCTTGGGGTCGGCGTTGGTAGCCGTGAGGTAGGCCTCGATAGCTCCGATCAGGTGCGGCACGGAGGGGAACACGACGCGGCGGACGGCCCGGTCGGTCAGGTTGCGGACCCACCGCTCCACCAGATTCAGCCGGGAGCCGGCGCCACACGGCGGCCACCCTGATGCTCCGGGAAGGTGTGCATCCCAAGGTCGCGGCTGAGATCCTCGGGCATGCCACCATCACCATGACCCTCGACCGCTACTCCCACGTGACCCCGGACATGCAGCGAGAAGCAGCCTGCCGGATGGATTCGGTGCTCGGGTCCGAGTAGGCCCGGCCGACCCCGCCGACTCGCCCACCTGTGGCCCGCCGACGGCGCCGTCGGCCATGACCGGTACCCTGGTCCGGGCGCGGTGCGCCCTCGACGGGTCAGGCCCCCGAAGCGGGTCCGCGGCCGAGAGACGGCCCTTGAAGCCGGGTCCCGGCAACCGGGCAGCCGAGGCACCCGCTCCGGCCAAGGCCCGCTCCGACCGGCGCCGGACCACGTCGGAGGGCCCTCGATCGCGTTGCCGTCAGCGGCCCCTCCGCGACCTCTCCGGACCTCGCCGGC
>DAHUZL010000132.1 GCA_027306655.1 Candidatus Dormiibacterota bacterium | reverse complement strand
GACCCTGGTCGACACCTCCGCCCTGTACGCGCTCCTGGACCGCGACGACGGGCACCACCCGGAGGCCGCCGATCTCCTCCCCCGGCTGGCCGGGGAGAGGTTGGTCGTCCACAGCTACGTCGTGATCGAGACCGCTGCGCTGGTGCAGCGTCGGCTCGGGATGGGCCCGCTCCGCCACCTTCACGACGACCTGCTGGCGGTGATGCACACGCACGGGATCGACCGGGACCTGCACAGTGCCGCGGTCGCCGCATCGCTGACGGCGGGACGACGTGACATCTCGTTGGTCGACTGGGCGAGCTTCCTCGTCATGCGCAGGCTGGGGATCTCCACCGCCTTTGCCTTCGACGCGGAGTTCGTCGAGCAGGGGTTCACCCTCCGACCCTGAGGCCGCCGCCCGTTGGCGTCGGTGCCCTCCCCGCTCCGTGGGGAGGTGGCGGGGCCTGCCCCGCTACGCCTGGTCGAGGCGGTCGAGGACGGTGTCGACGGTGAGGTCGCGCTTGCTGATGATCGGCGAGAGACCGAGCGCCTCGGCGGCCGCCTGGTACGGGGCCGGGTCGCTCGCGGTCACCAGGAGCACCATCGCGGCTGGCGACACCTCGTGGAGGCGGCGAGCCGTCACGAGCCCGGTGGCGTCCGGCATGAACAGGTCCACGACGACCACGTCGGGGCTGAGCCGGGCCGCCAGGTCCACCGCCTCAGCCCCGCTCTGGGCGCCGCCGACCACGGTGAGACGACCGTCGCCATCGAGAAGGCGCCCGGCCACCTCCAGGAACTCCTCCGCGTCGTCCACGAGCAGGACGGTCCGAGCTCGGGCGGGCGGGCGGGCGGGCATCAGCACCCGACCGCTCCGCCGGCGCCCGACCGGGTGCCCTCGCCGGGCAGGCGGCTGGTGCCCTCATCGGCGCGACGCCTCGGCATGGGCTCCCCTGCGACCCGTGACGTCGGGGCTGAATCGGCAGCCCTGCGACCTCCCCGTCACCGGCTCGTTACACCCCATTCTGCGCGTCCTGCCCCGGGTTACCTAGGGTGGAGGCACCCAGTCGGGGGAAGACCACCGCGTCTCCAACCCAGCCTCAGCCGTCATCGCGTCCGAGGAACGTGAGGGCCGCGCGGACCCGGACGTGAACCGACCCGTCGCCGCGGTCGATTCCCAACGCCTGATAGAGGCCGTTGATCTGGTTCTCGACCGACTTCTGCGCCAGACCCAGCTGCTCGCCGATTCCGACGTTGGTGTAGCCCTCGGCGATCAGCTCCAGGATCTCGACCTGCCGGCGGGTCAGTCGGGTGAGCGGCCCGTGGAGCCGATTCCGCCGTCGCCGGATCAGCTCGGGATCGAGCACCACCAGGCCGGAGGCCGCCCCCTCGATCGCGCGGATGAGGGCCGAGGCGTCGGCCACCGATCGCTTCAGGAGGTACGACCAGCCAGCCAGGTGGTCCAGGGTCACTCCGGCGAGCAGCTCCGCATCGCCATGGTTGGAGAGGAGGAGGATGCCGATCTCCGGCTTCATCCGACGCAGCTCCATCCCGACCGCGATCCCGTTGCCGCCGCCGCCGAGCTCGATGTCCAGCAACGCCACGTCGGGCTGGAGCGCCGGGGCCGCCGCCAGCGCGTCGGCCGCCGTGGCGAAGTCGCCCACCACCTCGAGCTGGGGCTGCTGGGCAAGCACCGCGACGAGCAGGTCGCGAAACAGCGGCTCGTCCTCCAGAACGATCAGGCGGAGCCGGCGCCCGCCCGCGTCACCGACGATGCGAGCCGACCGAGACCGTGGGCACACCGGTGATTGTCGAGGCGGCGGTCGGTCATCTCCGCACCCACGGCGCCACAGACTGACGACGAACGCGTCACCATGACCGTCGGCGACGGCGACTGGCGGCGATCGCGGCCGGCGGCGATCGCGGCTGCGGTCGATCCGACCCGGCGCGGGATCGGTGGCGGGCTCGAGGGCCGGGCCGCTACGATTCCGGCCGGGGCGCCGGCACGGCTCGGACGGCCGCCGGACGGTGCGCCTCACCGAGGGGACCTCCAGGTGCCACGCGATCCCGCCGTGGCTCGTCCATCAGGCCCGGGCCGTGTGCGTCCCGCGCCCGACCCGCCGCTCGCCACCCACGGTCACCGGCCCCCGAGGGCGGCGCCGCGGGCGCCCGCGGCGATGGGTCAGAGCGACCGCCCCGTCCGGGTCGTGCTGGTCGAGGACGAACGGCTGTTTCGCGACCTGCTCCGGACCGTGCTGGACGAGGTCCCCCAGGTCGAGGTGGTGGGAACCTTCGCCCAGGCCTCCTCGGCCATCGCCGGTGCCATCGAGTGTCGCCCTGACGTGGCGATCGTCGACCTCGAGCTGGACGACGGGTGGACCGGGGTCCGGGTCGCCACCGAGCTCCGGCGCGCCCTGCCCGGCATCGGGATCGTGATCCTGTCCAACCACGCCCATCCGCATCTCCTCACCACTCTCGACCCCGCTGCCACCGTCGGGTGGTCGTACCTCGTCAAACGCTCGGTCGCCGATGTCGGCGCCGTGGTGCGAGCCGTGGAGGGGTCCGCTCACGGCCACGGAATCGTGGGCCCCAGGCTCGACCGACCGGAGGCCCAGCGGAGCCCTCCGGCCACCGGCCGGCTCACCCGGCGCCAGGGCGAGATCCTGGAGCTCATCGCCCAGGGGTGCTCCAACGCCACCATCGCGCGGCGCCTGGCTCTGGCGGAGAAGACGGTGGAGAACCAGATCAACCTGCTCTATCAGGCGCTCGCCATCGACCACGGCGCCGGCCACCGGCAGGCGAGGATCCAGGCCACCCTGGCCTTCCTCGGGGTCGAGCCGGGCCCAGCCGGCAGTCGGGATCGCGGCGCCCCCGCGTCCGGGGCCGGTCCCGGTCAGCCGCGGGCCGGCGTCCCGTCCGAGCGCCGGTGCAGCGGGCAGGCGAGCGGGAGCCGGGCCTCGACCGACGTTCCCCTGCCACCGGGACCGGGCCCGAACCGCCAGGTGCCCCCCACCTCGTAGACACGGTTCGCGATCGTGGTCAACCCCAGCCCCGGTTGGGTCGTCGCGACCGGGAAGCCGCAGCCGTCGTCGCTCAGGACCAGCGAGAGCTGACCGTCGTCGTCGATGCCGACCTCGATCCCGACCCAGCCGGCCCGGGAGTGGCGCGCCACGTTGCTGAGGGCGGCCTCGGCGATGCGGTACACGGCCAGCCGCAGCTCCTCGGGAATCCGCGGATCGCCGGGGTCATCCCACTCCGCCAGGGTGGGGTCGAACACGTGCTCGACCCGGAACGGCAGTCCGACGTCGTCGAGCAGCATGCGCAGTGACGGCACCAGCCCGACCCGCGTGCTGGACGGGTGGAGCCGGTGGCCGAGCCGGCGGACGTCCTCCTCGCGAACTTCGTCGAGGAGCCGACGGGCCCCGTCCAGGAGGCGACGGGCCTCGGCGGGATCGGCGTCGAGCACCGCGAGCCCCTCACCGATCCGGTGCCACGCGACCAGCAGGCGGGTCTGGACCCGGCCGTGCAGCTCCTCCGCCACCTCGCGCAGCAGCCGGTCGGTCGCCGCGGTGAGCAGGCGTCGAGCGTGGCCGAGCTGGAACCCGCGGTCCTCGGAGGCCGAGGCCAGCGACTGGTTCTCCGTCACCAGACCCACCAGCGAGCCGGCGGTGGATCCGGCCACGTAGTCCCGCTCGGAGGCGGGCCCGGGCGTGGTCAGCACGATCGCGCCCCAGGCAGCACCCCCGACCAGGACGGGGAAGGCGAGCAGGTGCCCCTGGCCCGTGAGGGGACGGCTCACGGCGATGGCGGCGGCGCTCGCCCTCGAGCCCGCTTCGCCCGGCGGCCCCCCCGCCCCGCCCGGCGGAGCGGCGCTCGGCCCCGCCACCCGGATGGCCTGGGTCGCGACAGCGGTGACCGCGGCCAACGGGGGCAGCCCTCCCTCCTCGTCCCACGACTCCGGATCGAGAGCGGGCGCGCTGGCCACCAGCGCCGGGCCGCCATCGGTGGCCTGCAGGAGGGCGACAAACGGAGATCCGGTCAGCAGCGCCGCATCGGCCAGGATGGCCGCCATCTCCGGAGCCGGTCGTCGCCGACTCCACTCCGCACGGGCTCGGATGCCGGTCCCCCTCCCCCCGTTCGGGACCGCGCGGACGCAGACCACTACCTGCTCACCTCCCGCTCCAGATTAGCACGGATCGTTCATGAAGACAGGGTCTCCGCGCCGCCGCCGGGGGAGCGATCCGCGGGTCGAGTCGACGCGTCAGACCGGTGCCGTGGCGGCCCGTATACTTCTGTGTCTGCCCATGAGGACGCTTCTGGCCCCCCTCTCCACGCGCGGCCGGGCGGCCATCCTGCTGGCGGCTCTGATCGCGGTCTCGATGCCCCTCTGGATCCCCCGGCTCGCAGATCGCCTGCCCGGCCAGGGCACGCCCTGCGCGGCCACCGGATTCTTTGTCGGAAGCCAGGCTCCCCACGACGTTCGATCACTGGCCACCCAGCTGGACGTCACCGCTCACGTGATGAACGTGTACGCCTATGGCCCCGGCTTCAACTACTACTCGGACCCGCCGCAGACCTCAATCCAGCTCCTGCTCGGGGTCGGAGCCGTGACACCGTCCCAGGCCCGTGCCATCGGCCGCCTGCTGGTCGCGACCGGCCACGCCAACACCATCATCCGGATCATGTGGGAGATGAACGGCAACTGGTTCCCCTGGGGGACGCAGGCGCTGTCCGCCCGGCGCTACATCGCCATCTACCGCGACGCCTACCGCGCCTTCACCTCGGTCCGCGGCAATCGGTTCCAGTTCGTCTGGAACGTCAACGCCGGGACCGCTGAGCCGGGCCGCACCGAGTTCGACACCTATCCGGGAGACGCCTACGTCAGCAACATCGGGTTCGACTTCTACGCCTACAACCCCGCCACTCAAACCGGGGCCCGACCCAGCGTGGTCGCGCCCGTGCTGGCGTTCGCCGCCCGCCACGGCAAACCGGTGTCCATCGACGAGTGGGGGCTGAACGGGATCGACGACCCCAGCTACGTCAACTTCGTCTCCCGAATCGTCCACCGGCGAGCCAACAATGTCCAGTTCCAGTCTTACTTCTCCGACCGTCTCTCCAACATCGATCTCTACCCGGC
>DAHUZL010000048.1 GCA_027306655.1 Candidatus Dormiibacterota bacterium | reverse complement strand
GATCCTGCCCCTGGGCGGGGTCGCTCCCGGGCCGCTGCGCCTGCCGGGCCCCTACCGGGTCTCCGGACCGCTGACGGCCGCGCCGCCGGCGATCCCGGTCCTCCGGGTGCCGTTCAACCCGGCCACCGCGGTCGCCGACTTCGCCCGCGGCCTTGGTCTCGCCGGCCCGCCGATGGCGATCGGGGGCGGCCTCGCCTACAACCTCAGCGGCACCCGGGGCTTCCAGCTGACCACGACCGCGGGGCTCACCTTCGCGATCCACCCCGACCACCCGGTGGAGGAGGTGGGCGCGACCCCGACCGTCGCCCAGGCGAACGACGTCGCCCAGGCCTTCTTCCGGACCCACCGCCTCGTCCCCGGCGGGGGCCTCCGGCTGCTGCCGTCGGAGACGCGCGTCAACGGCTCCGACCGCCGGGTGACGTACGCGCTCACCCTGGGGGGGCTCCCCGTGGTCGACATCACCGGAGCCCCCGCCCTGATCGAGGTCGATGTCGCCACTGACGGGAGCGGGCGGATGACGGTGGTCGGAGCCGGCGGCCAGCTGCCCTTCGCGGCCGTCGGGCAGGCGGCGTATCGCACCTGGGCGCCGGACCGGGTGGTCGCCGCCCTGACCGGGGGGCGGGTCGAGCCCGCCGCCTACCGCCTCGCCGCCGACCTCCAGCCGTTCGCTGCGCCGAGTCCCCGCCTGGAGCCGACCCACCCCGCCCGCCTGGTGGGCGACCGGGTCGCGGTGGTGGTGTCGGCCGGCTTCGCGGTGCCGGTATACGTGTTCCGGGTGGCGGGTCGCCCCGGGGTGACCCGCCTCGTCACCTGCGCCCTGCCCCCCAGCGAGTGCCTGCCCCTCCGCTACAGTCGCCCCGCCGCCGCGGCCGGGTGATCCCGCCGGGCTGGCTCGCAGTCACGATCGTCTGATGGATCCACCACCCAGGGGCGGTCGCGCCGCGCGCCCCCGACGGTGGGGCCCGCTCGCCGCTCGCGAGTTCCGGCTCCTGTTCGCGGCCCGCCTGGTCTCGCTCCTGGGCACGGAGATGACCGCGGTGGCGCTGACCTTCGCGGTGCTGGACGTGTTCCACTCCAGCAGCGCGCTGGGGCTGGTGCTGGCGGCGGCCGAAGCTCCCGCGATCGCACTCCTCCTGGTCGGCGGGGTGGTGGCCGACCGGGTGCCCCGCCGCACCGTCATGATCGCCGGGGAGGTGGTCGGGTTCGGCGGCCAGGGGGTGCTGGCCGTCCTGCTCCTGGTCGGCGCCGCCCCGCTCTGGTCGGTGGCGCTGCTCAGTGCCGTGGGCGGGCTCGGCGCGGGATTCCTCTATCCCGCCATGACCGGGCTGCTGCCGGAGACGGTGCCGGCCTCCCACCTCCAGCAGGCCAACGCCCTCCGCAGCGTCTACTCCGCCCTCGCCGCCATCGTGGGGCCGGCCCTGGCCGGGGTGTTGGTGGCGACCGCGGGCCCGGGCTGGGCGATCGCGGCCGACGCCCTCAGCTTCGGGCTGGGGGCCGTCTGCCTCGCCGGGCTCCGGGTCGGCCGGGTGGCCGCCCCCAGCGCCGAGACCGTGTGGCGCTCCCTGGCCGGCGGCTGGGACGCGTTCCGGTCCCGCACCTGGCTCTGGGTCAACGCGGTCCGCTCGGGGCTCTGGCATGC
>DAHUZL010000123.1 GCA_027306655.1 Candidatus Dormiibacterota bacterium | reverse complement strand
CTCCGCGCTCGGTGACCTCGACGCTCTCTCCGGCCTTGACCAGCTCCAGGTACCGTGACGCATGCTGGCGGAGCTCCCTGACGCCGATCCGTTCCATGGCAGCTACCGTAGCACATGCCGTGCTACACGCTCCGATTGACGTAGGTCCTTGGGACAGCGCTGCGCCTCCCTCGGCCTCGCGGGCGGGATTCGTGACGAGGCGTGGGGCCGGAGCCGGTCCCCGGACGGACGGGGTGCTGGTGGTCGCGATGAGCTTGGCCCCTGGATGGGGACCGGCCGAAGCGGCGGCCGCAATGCGCTCTGACCCATGCCGCGTGCCTCGGTGACGTCTCCCGCGGTCGTGACCCTCACCCCATGACGACGACGACGACTCCCTCCATACACCACGATCGTGGACGCTAACGCCGCCGGCGCCGACCGGGTCCCAGACGACGACGTGGTGTGGGTCGGCGAAGGGCCGCCGGTCAGGACGATGAAGGTGGCAGCGCCTCCCGGGCATGCGAGCGCCAGGGTGCGGCGGCCCGAGCGGCGGATCGTCCAGGCGACAGTGAGGATGGCGGTCCTCACGGGGCGGTGCGATCGGGCGCGGCGCGGGCGCGGGCGGTCGCCTGGACCCAGGCGGCCAGCTCAGCGCCGGGGTCGTCCCAGGGGCGCCAGACGGCCAGGAGCGCCTCGGCGACCGTCGCATCCGTACTGAAAGACAGTCCCGTAGCAGGATCGCTCACCGCAACACGCCTCGTCCAGTGTTGACACTTAAGTTTACGCCGCTGTAGACTGGCGGCGTGTTGCGTGTGAGTGATGAGACTCGCCAGCGGGTACAACGTCTCGCCCGTGAGGAGTTTGGGGGCGCGAGCGCCGACGAGGCCATCCGGCGATTGCTCGACGAGCACTGGGAGATCGCCGCGCTTGCCGCCGTCGAGCGGTACCGGACGGAGAACCCGCAGGGATGGGCTGACTACCTCGCCGGGGCCGACGAGCTGTCAGCGGCGGACGCGCCGATCACCGACGAGTGGTCCACCAGGTGAGCTGCGCGCCCATCGAGCCCGGCTCGGTGTGGTATTGCGACTTCGACACGGTACGCGGTCCCGAGCAGGGTAACGACCGGCCCGCTCTGGTCGTCTCCTCGGCGTTCCACCTCCACCTGACCGGCGGCGCGCTGGTGTCCGTGCTGCCGCTGACGTCGGTGGAGCGGCCAGGCTGGCTGCACCGGTTTGCCCTCAGCGCCGGGGGTGGGTGGGTGATCACCGAGCAGGTGCGCACCATGGCCGCGCAGCGGTTCCGCCGGCCCGCGCCCGAGATCGTGCTGTCCAGTGACGACCTGGCCGAGGTGCAGCGCGTGCTCGCGAAGATGCTTCTTCTCCCCGCCTGAAATCGCGTCAAGCCTGGCGCTCGCCCTCCCGCTCACCGGTCGCCCACCGGGCCCGCTGGCGGGATGGGGGCGATGGGGTGTGAACCGCGGCCGCTCGAACGGTCCAGATCCGTGATCGACGCCTACGTCCCGCCGAACGTTGTGGTTGGCACGTCACACGGGCCTCGGCTCGTACCGCCGGGAGCTGTCCGAGGCGGTGAGGCTGCCGCGGTAGCGCCCGATGGTATCTCGCTGTTCGTCTCCATCGGCCTCTCCGGCACAGAGGCCTTCCTCCTCGACTGTCTGGCCGCCCGAACCTCGGCGGCCGCGGTCATCGTGTTCGCGCCCGGCCACCACCGGCGGCTGGCCCCGCGCCAGCTCGAGCGGCGAGCGCTCCGGGCCCCCCGGTCCGCCCTGGCCCGCGCCGGCTCCCGCCCGGTCACTCCCCCCGCAGAGGCGCGGCGCGGGCGGGACCGTATACTGCGGAACCGTGACCGGCGAGTCCCTCGTGTCCATGAGGCGGGCCGCATGGCGGTGACGGTGCGGGTGCCCGGCCCGCTGCGCGCGCTCACCGGCGGCGTCGCCGAGGTCCAGATCGACGGGGGCACGGTCGCGGAGGCGCTCCAGAACCTCGACGGCCGGTACCCCGGGTTCGCCGCCCGG
>DAHUZL010000120.1 GCA_027306655.1 Candidatus Dormiibacterota bacterium | reverse complement strand
GCGCCCGGACCGAATCTTCGTGGGGGAGTCGCGTGGTCCGGAGGCCCTCGACGTGATCGATGCGATGGGCACCGGCCATGATGGCAGCGGCACCACCCTCCATGCCAACAGTGTCCGCGACACCGTCCATCGCCTCAATACCCTGATCCGCCGACACCCGGCCCAGGCTCGCGCCGATCCGATCGCGATCGCCCACGAGGTGGCCGCCAAGGTCGACCTGGTGATCCATCTCCTGCGCACCCGCGACCCCACCGGACGGGACCGGCGCGTCGTCAATCAGGTGGCTGTGGTGACGGGCGCGGTGGAGGGCGGCTGGCCGGTCCACGACGAGATCTGCCGCCACCAGCCGACCACCGGCCGCTGGCGCTGGTCGCGGGTTCGGCTCGACGACCTGCCCCCCAAGGTGGGCGACAAGCTCCGGGCCGCGGAGGTCGACCTCGCCGGTCTGGAGCGGCATCTCGCCGGCGCCGGCCTCGGCGGCTGAGCGGTCTGCCTCGACCATGCTCTTCGCGCTCGGCGCGGCCGCGGCCGCCGCGCTCGCGGTCGCCGCCGTGCTGGCCTCCGGGCGGTCCGGCTCCGCCCACCGCGAGGGCGTCCGCTCCGCTCTGCGGTCGATCTCCGTGATGGTCGCGGCCCATCCCCGCCGCGCCATCGGCACGGCCGCGGTGGCGGTCGGACTGGTGGCGGCGGTCGCGACGCTCGCGGCGGTTGGCCTGCCGGTGCTGGGGGTGGCGGTCGCGGGCGGGTTGGGGTGTGCCGTCTGGATGGCGCGCGGGATGCGGCGGGCGCGGTCGCGACGGGCCCGGCGGCTGGCCCTGGTGGAGGCGATCGAGCTCCTGGTGCAGCTGCTCCCCACCGGTCAGGGGTTGCGGCAGAGCCTCGAGGTGCTGGCCGAGCGCGGCCCCGCTCCCCTGCGAGCCGACATCGGCCGGCTCGTCGAACGCGGGCGGCGGGCACCCTTCGAGCTTGCCGTGCGCGAGCTGGAGGCCCGGATCGACGACCCCCTTGCCAGCCTGCTGGCCGCCGCCCTCATCGTCGGCAATCGCTCCGGCGGCCAGCTGGTGCCGCTCTTCCAGGAGCTGGGCCGGGCCGCCCGCGCGGTCGAGCTCGTCCGCGGCCAGGTGGACGCCGAGCAGGCGCAGGGCCGCTACGGCGCGGCGGTCATCTGCTGCATGCCGGTGGCGATCCTCCTCGTCCTGCGGGTGGTCAACCCCGCCTACCTCGCCCCCTACGCCACCGCCACCGGACAGCTCGTCCTCGGGGGGATCGCCGCGGTGATGGTGCTGGGGTATGTGTGGATGCGCCGCATCCTCCGGCTGCCGGAACCCGATCGGGTGCCGCTGCGCGCCGCCGTCGCCGGCGCCGCCTCCCCCATCGCCGCCCCCCCGTCCGCCGGCCCCCCGCGGGGCCGGCGCTGGAGCGGAGGGGGCCGGTGGACATGGGCACCGGGTGCGGGGGCCTGGCCGCGATCGGGCGTGCACGCCCTCGCCATCCCGGGCGCGGTGCGGCCGCGCCGCGTATCGACGGCCGTCCCCGCCCCCGGGGCGCCGCCGTCCCCTCCGGCCGTGGCCCTGCCGCCGCCGCCCCCGCCCCCGGTACACGTGGACGACCCATGACCGTCCCCGCGGTCCCGTCCGGAGGAGGGCTCGCGTTGGCGGCCGCCCTGACCCTCGCCGGGGTCTCCGCCACCGCGGCCGTCTGTGTTCCGCGCCGTCCCACCCTGGCGCGGTGGGTGGCCCACCGGCGCCGCTCCGGCCTGGGCGACCCGCGCCGGATCCCGGCCGTGGGCGGTCCCGGTCCGGCGGCGGACAGAGGCGCCAGCGCGTTCCGGTCGATCCGGACGCGATGGGATCTGAGGGCACTCCTCGCGGGTCGATTGCGCCGGGCGGGACTCACGGTGCCTCCGGGAGTGGCGATCGGTCTCGCCGGGTTGGCCACCCTCGCCACCGCGGGGGCCGTGGTTGCGGCGGCGGCGCTGGGGATGGTCGTCGTCCCGCCCCCGGTCGCGGTCGCGGTGGTCGCGGGCGTCCCCGTGCTGGCGGCGGTGGACCTGGTCCAGCGCGGTCGCCGTCGCCGCGCCACCATGCTCGGCCAGCTCCCCATCCTCGCCGACCTCATGGTGCTGGAGCAGACCGGCGGCGGGGTGGGTTTCCGGCGCGCGCTGGAGGAGGTCGTCGCCCAGGTGGGTGGTCTGGCCAGCGACAGCCTCCAGGCCTGCCTCGCCCAGAGCGCCCTCGCCGGCGGACCCCACCTCGACGATCGGATCGACGCTCTCGCCCGCGAGGTCGACCTGCCGGCGTTGGCTTCGCTGGCGACGGTGGCGCGTCTGCAGCGCACCGAGGGGGCGGCGGTGGGACCGGTGCTGCGCCAGCTGGCCAGCACCCTGCGAGACCAGCAGCGCGACATGCTCCTGGCCGCCGGCCGCCGCAAGGTGGTGCAGATGCTTCTCCCCACCGGTCTCTGCATCCTCCTCCCGTTCATCGCGCTGGTGCTCTACCCGGCCGTGTCCCGCCTGCTGGGAGCCCTGGCGTGAGCGGCGAGGCGGGGTCCGCTGGCCGCCCGCGCCGCGTCGGGCGGGGCCGGGCGGAGGGGCAGACCATGGTCGAGTTCGCCGTGGCCACCGGGTGTCTGCTGCTGCTGGTGATGGGTCTCCTGCAGGTCGCGCTCCTCGGCCTCGCCGACGAGGGAGCCCAGGCCGACGTCCTGGAGGCGGCGCGCATCGCCTCGACCGCGGTCGTGCCCGGGGAGCCGGTGGCCGCCCTCGTGCAGGGGCGCGCCGCGCTGCTCCAGCTGCTGCCGACGGCCGTGCTCGGGGCACGGATCGCGGGCCGCTGCGGCGGGTGCGGGCTGCCCCAGACCTGTGTGCGCTACCGCGGCGGGTCGCCCGTCCCCTTCAGCGCCCGCCCCTGCCAGCCCGGCCCCCTTCCGGGTCGGGCGGCGGCCGGATGGGGCCCGGCGCCCACGGAGCTCGATGGTCCTCAGGACCCCGCCTGCCCGGGGGGTGGGTGCTTCGGGGTGGGCGCGGCGATGCGATCCTGCCGTGCGGCGCCGGCGGCCGGGGTGATCCACGTGTGCCTCACGTACGTCGACTGGCCCGCCACCGCGGTCGACGTGTGGGTGCGGGGCGAGCTGCGCCCGGTCGTGCCCGTCCCGGGGGCCGGCATCTGGACCCCGCTCGCGCTCGACGCGCGCCTGCGCCTGCAGGTGGAGCAGCTCACCGCATGAGCTCCGCACCGGCGGGGGACGGACGCACCGCCGATGCCGGCGCCGCGAGCGGGCAGGCGTTCGTGGAGCTCGCCCTCGTCACGCCGCTGGTGGTGCTGCTCGTGCTGGGGGTGGTCACCGTGGTGCAGCTGGCGCGCACCCAGGTCGCTATCCGCACGGCGGCCCAGGCCGCCGCCCTCGTCGCCGCCCGGGCGCCCGATGCCGTGGCCGCCTGCGCCGACGGCCACGCCCAGCTGTCCTGGATCGTGGATGCGAGCGCGCCGCTGGCGGGGGTGACGTTCCGGGACGCTCTCGCGGGTCGGTGCGTGGGACGATTCCCGCAGGCGTCGGCGCTCCCCCTCAGCCCCTCGGGCGGCGCCGACGCGATCTGGTTCGGAAGCCGGCCCGGACGGGCGTTCTGCCGCATCGGTGGCGCCGGTCCCGCCGGCGCGAACCCGGGCGACGTCGTGGTGGTGATGGCGGTGCGCCCGCGCATCGACTGGCTGCCCGGCGGAGGCGCCTGGCTGCCGGTGCGGATGAGCGCACGGGCGCTGGTCAAGATCGACGCGTTCCGGAGCCGCGACGTCGCGGTCACGACCGAGGGCGACGGGTGCTGACCGCGCCCGACGACCGGCGCCGTCGGCGCGTCCGCCGGCGCGCCGCCGCCGGGCAGGTGCTGCCGGCATTCGCCCTCCTCCTGGGGCTGGTGCTGCTCCCGGTCGCCGGGCTGGCGGTCGACGGGGGGACGGTCCTGGTGGCCCACGCCGACCTGGCCGGGGTCGCGCAGGCGGCGGCGGAGGGCGGGGCCGGAGCGCTCGACGTGCGCGCGCTGGAGGCGACCGGCATCGTCCGGCTGTGCACCGCGCCCGACGACCCCACCGGGTGCGGCAACGGGGTGGGCTCGGCGGATCTCGTCCTCGGCCGGATCCTGGCCGCGGCCGGCCTCGGATCGTGCGGGCCGCTGCCAGGGTCGCCCCCCGGCGATCTCTGGGAGAGCGGGCCGGGCCCCGAGGCGCCGCCGGCCGTGGGCAGCGGATGCGCGTACGCGTACCTGGGCGGGTGCGCGGCCGGCCAGGGGGCGCGCGCCGCCCCCACGTATGCGCCGACGGCGGCGGACGAGCTGCGGGTCTACCTCTGGCGCGCGGTTCCGCTCCACCTGCTCGCCCTCTTCGGCCTTCGGTCGGTGGAGGTCGCCGCCACCGGGATCGCCCTGCTCGCGCACGGCTTCGGCTCCGCCGTCCCCGGGGCACCCGTCTCGGCGGCCCCCGTGATCTGCTCGTGACCCCGCCCGCTCGCCCCCGAGGCGTCCCGGTCCGGTCGGCGGCGGTGGTCGCGGTCCCGCCGACCGCGCCCTCGGAGGCGACCGCGGGCGCACCGCCCCCCTCACCCGCGGCGTCCCGCCCTCGCACCGACACCCGCCGCCGCGCGCGCCCACCGGTGGAGCCGGCTCCCTCACCCCGCCATCCGCTCCTGGCGGCGGCGGAGGCGCCTGCTCCGGTGCGCGGGCGCCTGCGGGCGGACCCGGACCCGGACCCTGACCCGGACCGGGACCCCGCACGGGCTGGCCCGCTCCCCCTCCCCCGGGGATGGCCCCGGGCGGCAGCCCGATGGGCGGCGGACCGGGTCCGACGGCGAGCCGGGGCGGCCACCGCCCCGCCCCGCCCCAAGGCCCCCGGCGGCGCCGTCGTCGGTCCCGTCCTCCTCGCCGAGCGCGGTCGTCCGCTCACCATCGCCGTCGGGAGCGGGCGCGGTGGCAGCGGACGGTCCACCATCGCGAACGGGCTCGCGGCGGCGCTCGCGATCCGCCCCGGCTCCGGCCCGGTGGTCCTCGTCGATGCCGACTTCGGGGCGCCCGACCAGGACCTGCGGGTCCGCGGGGACGGCCATCCCACCCTGGCCGACCTCCTCGACGCCCTGCCCCAGATCGCCGCCGGCGATGGCACCGTCGAGCAGTACCTGGCGCGGGATCCGACGTCCGGGGTGCGGGTGCTCCTCGCCCCACCCTCGGCGCGGTACCGCGACGAGGTCGGGACCGAGCACCTCGACTACGTCCTCACCTACCTGCTCGCGCCCGCGTTCACCGTGGTCGTGGTCGACTGCGATCGCGGGGTCCCCGTCGTCGGCCGGACCGGCCCCGGCAGCGGCACCGGCTTCTGGCTCCAGCGGGCGGACCTGGTCCTGGTCCCGTTCGCCGGGGATCCCAGCGGCGTCCGGGCAACCCAGCGCTACGTCCAGGCCTGTCTCCGGTGGGGGGTGGCGCCGGCGGCGATCTGGCCGGTCCTCAATGGCGACCGCCCCGGCCTGCAGCGGGACGGCGGGCTGGAGGCGTCGATCGCCGAGCTGGCCCGCAGTCGCCTGCCGTGGGCCCCCGAGCCGGCGGCGAGGGCACTGGTGGCCCGGCGGGCCCTCAGCCTGGCCGACCCCGCCATGCGCGCCGCCTACGCCCGGCTGGCCGACGCCGCGGCGGGGTGGTCGGCTCGGCGTCTGGCAGTCGGCGGATGAGGAGGCCGCGCTGGCTCCGCCGCGGCCCGCTGCCGGCGCCCGCGGAGACCGACGTTCGCCTCCGCACGCTCATCGACGGGCTGGAAGCGGCCTGCGCCTCGGGCGACCGGGAGGCGCTCCGCGCGCTCACCGGCGGGCCCGCCCAGCACCGGCTGCTGGCCCACCTGGCCCGCCTGGAGGGGACCGGCGCGGAGTGGGATCCGGCCCGGACCGAGCTCCACTGGCGGGAGGGACGCCCGGCGGAGGTGGGGGAGGTCGGCGCCGGCCGGGCGGCGTGGGTGCGTCTGCGCTTCGACGACGGCACGACCGTCCGGCGCGGGCGGAACCGCGCGGACGCCGATCCGGCCACGGTGGAGGTGGAGGCGCTGGTCGACACCGATCCCGAGTCCTGGCGGCTGGTCCGGGTGGTGGGCCCGCTCTCATCGCAACGCTCGCACCGCCGGCCGGGTCGCGGCCAGTCCCACCACCAGCCCGACCACGACCGCGCCGCCCGCGATCGCGTCGAAGAGGGGCACCACCCGGCTGAGGGCGGCGTACAGGAGCGTGCCGAAGGGCGCCACCCCCCAGACCAGCCCGTAGCAGGCCAGCACCCGACCGCGCAGCCGGGCCGGGGTCTCGCTCTGGAGGGTGCTCAGGCTGGCGGTGTTGATGGCGACGAAGGCCAGGCTCACCCCCATCAGGGCCGGGAACGCGACCGCCGCCGTGGTGGCGCGGGTGACCACGACCAGCGCCGCCGCGTAGAGGGGGGCCGCGCCCAGTAGGAGGCGGCCGCGCGGGAGGCGGCGGCTCAAGCCCGTGATGGTGAGGCCGCCGACCAGGGCGCCGATCCCGCCCATCGTGTACAGGAGGCCGAGGAGCTGGCCCCCGCCGTGGAGGTGGTCGCGGGCCAGCACCGGCAGGTACGGCATGTAGCCGACCCCGAGGGTGGACAGCACCGCCATCGCCACCAGGATCCAGCGGGTGCGGACGTCGGACGCCGCCCAGCGGAGCCCCTCGGCCAGGTCCTGCCACGCGGTGCGGCGTCCTGGCGAGCGGGCCAGTGGGGTGAGCCCCCGCAACCCCGGGCCCAGCACCAGGAGGAACGGCAGGGCGAGGGCGCCCATCGCCGCGAAGCAGGCGGCCGGCCCGACGAAGCCGATCAGGATGCCGGCGATGCTGGGCCCCACGATCCTGGTCGCGCTGGAGGCGGTCGAGGTGAGGGCGGCGGTGCCGAAGAGCTGGTCCGCGGCGACGAGATCGGCCACCAGCGCCTGGCGGCTGGGGACGTCGACGGCATCGGCGCTGCCGAACGACACCGCCGCCACCACGAGGGCGGGAAGCCCGGCGTGGCCGGCGAGCACCACTGCGGTGAGCGCGAACGCGGTGAGCGACATCGCCGCGGTGGTGGCCATCAGCACGTGGCGCCGCGAGGCGCGGTCGGCCAGGACGCCGGCGGGGAGCCCGAGCAGCAGCGCCGGCAGCCCGTCGGCGGCGCCCACCAGGCCCACCGCCGGGACGGAGTGGGTGAGCGAGAAGGTGAGATAGCCGAGCGCCACCAGCTGCATCCACTTGCCCAGGAGCAGGGGCCAGAGGCCGAGCCAGAAGCGCCGGAACAGCCGCACCTGAAGCGGGCCCGGCAGGGACGGGCCCCGGCGCCGGCGGGGCCCGGCTCCCGCCGACTCCTCCACCCCCGCCGCCTCCGCCAAGGGCCCGGGCGCCGTGGTCAGTCCGATCGGGGTGCCCGCCGGCTCACATGCAGCAGGAATCGCGCTGGCCGCAGCCCGGGCCGCGGGGGCGGGCGTGCTCGGGGACCCCGGTGGGTGTCGGGGCCCTGGGGACGGGGGGGAGGCGCTCCACCGCCCCACCCTACCCGGAGGCCGGGCGGGTGCGCACCGGCGCCGGGTCGGCCGTGCCGGGGTCGCCGTCGGCGGCCTCCTCCAGCGTCACCGTGAAGCGGGCCGCCACCCGGCGCAGGCCGACCAGGACGGGGAGGCCGAACGCCGCCACCATCGCCGCGTTGCCGGCGGCGCGGAGACCGTCGTAGGCGAGCGAGGTGGCGAGGTAGTAGCGGGCGAAGTGGGCGAGGGCGATGAGCGGCGCCATTCCCGGGCTCCAGCCCAGCTGCGGCGCGGCACGGAAGAAGGTCCAGTTCCAGACGTCCATGCAGGCGCCGAAGGCGATCCCGCAGGCGGCCCCGGTGGCCCCGAGCCAGAGCAGATCCCAGCGGGTCGGCCGGGCCCCCCGCCGAGCTCGGCCGGCCAGGCCGGCCGCCACCCCGACCCAGCCCGCGGCCAGCATCTGGTAGGGGAGCCAGGGGCCGACCCCGCCCGTCACCACCGCCGAGACCAGCAGGGAGGCCGACCCGCAGGAGAAGCCGAAGCTGGGCCCGAGCACGTAGCCGCCGCAGAGGATCCCGAAGAAGGTCGGGCTGAAGCCACCGATCCCGGTGACCAGGGCGGCCCGCATCCCCGCGTCGACGGCGCTCAGCGTCACCAGCAGCGCCAGCCGGCGGCTGTCCATCCGGCGCTGGCCCGCCTCCACCAGCAGCAGGGCCAGGGTGGCGGCCGCCACCAGCGCCAGCGCCGGGGTCGCCGGGGGCAGCCCGAGGCCCGTGAACGGCCAGAGGAAGAGGCCGAGGCCGAGGACGGAGACGGCGACCAGGATCACGAGGCCCGACGGCCCCCCGGGGCCGCGGCCACCGGGCCGAGGGCGGACGGCACCGCGCGGCCGTGCTCCAGGACCAGCAGGCGGTCGGCGACGTCGGCGGCCAGCCGGGGGTCGCTGGTCGCGACCACCACCGCGGCCCCGGCCGCGGTGAGCCGGTCGAGGACGCGTCCCAGGGAGGCCCGGGCGGGGGCGTCCATGCCCCGCGTGGGCTCGTCCAGGAGGACCAGCTCCGGCTCGGCCGCCAGCACCGCGGCGAGGGCCGCCCGCTGCCGCTCGCCGACGCTGCAGTCGCGCGGGTCACGGTCGGCGAGCGCGGTGAGCCCCAGCTCCGCCAGGAGCGGCTCCAGCGGTCGCGAGCGCTTGAGCCAGCGCTGGGTCTGCCGGAGCTCGGCGCGGAGGGTGGCGAGGTGGAGCAGGGCCCCGGGGTCCTGGGGCAGGTAGGCGATGCGGACCGGCCGGCGCGCCACCGTGCCGGCGAGCGGCGGGAGGAGGCCCGCCAGGGTGCGCAGCAGGGTGGTCTTGCCGCTGCCGTTGGGGCCGGTGATGGCGACCACCTCCCCGCCGCACCCGCTGATCTGGGCCGCCTCCACCACCGGGCGGCCGGGGCCGGCCACCAGCGCCTCCGCCGACCACACCGGGTCGCCGCCGCCGCCCGCGGCCCGGCGCGGGACCCGCGGCTCGGCCCGATCGCCGCCCCCACCCTCCGGCGTTCCCCGGGCGATCCGACCCCCGTGGAGGGTGAGGGTGGAGGCGCCGGCCAGGCCGATCCGTTCTGGACGATGCTCGGCGACCACCACGACGACTCCCCGCTCCCCGAGCGTGCCCAGGAGGCCGGCGAGGGCCGCCGTGCCCCCCGGGTCCAGCTGCGAGCACGGCTCGTCCAGGACGAGCGCCCGCGGTGCCAGCGCCAGGGCGCCCGCGAGCGCCACCCGCTGGCGCTCGCCCCCCGACAGGGCGGTCACCCGGCGGTCGCGCAGGTGCCAGATCCCGAGGGCGCGGCAGGCCGCCTCGACCCGGTCCCGGATCGCGTCGCGCGGGAGCGCGGCATTCTCCAGCCCGAAGGCGACGTCGCTGGCGACCCGGCTCAGGACCAGCTGGGCCTCCGGCTCCTGGCAGACCATCTGCACCCGCCGAGCCAGGGATCGGGTCGGGGTGCGCAGCGCATCGACGCCGGCCACGGTCACCCGCCCCCGGGCCCGGCCGCCGTGGAAGTGCGGCACCAGGCCGTTGAGGGTGCGCAGCAGGGTGCTCTTGCCGGACCCGGAGTCGCCGAGCACCACGGTGGCGGCGGGGCCGAGCGTGACGGTGAGGTCGGCGAGCGCCGGCCTGTCCGCCCCCGGGTACCAGTAGCTGAACCGCTCGAACCGCGCCAGCGGGCCCGTCCCGGTCACCGCAGCCAGGCCCCGACCCCAAGGCAGGCGCAGGCGGCGAGCGCCAGCGGGGTGAGCGCGGGCACGGTCGGCGCCGGGTACGGGTACCAGGTGGGAAGGCCGCCTGTCAGGCTGGCGCCGAGGACAAGTCCGGCCGCCGTGAGCGCCAGGGCCGCCCGGCCCTGGTCGGCCGGCGACCAGGACCGGTCCCGCCAGACGGTGCGGGGCCCGGGGCCGAAGCCGCGGGCCTCCATGGTCTCGGCGAGCTGGAGCGAGCCCTCCACCGCGGTGAGGACGGCGGGGACCACCACCGCCGCCCAGGAGCGCAGCCCGCGCGCCCGCCAGCCGCGCATCTGCTGCGCCTCGCGGATCGCGGTGACGCTGCGGCCGATCCGGGGCACCAGGGTGAGCGCCGCTCCCAGCCCCGAGCCGGTCCGCCGCAGCGGCCCCGGGAGGGCGGCCGCCAGCGCCTCCGGCTCGACCAGAACCCCCAGGGTCATGGCGGCGAGCAGGCACGCGGCCAGGCCGAGGGCGATGTCGACTCCGAAGAGCAGACCCTCCAGGGTCAGCGCCCCCCCCACCCCGGGGAGCCAGCCCGGAAGCGTCGCCAGCGTGTCGGCGCCGGTGTGGCTCAAGAGGGTGTTCAGGGCCACGCTGGCCGCGGCCGCCGCCCCCACCAGCCGGAGCCGCGGGCGCGGGACCCCCGCCGGCCGCCGGCCCCGCCGGATCATGAGCAGAGCGCCGGCCGCCAGCAGCGCGCGGACGACGGGGTCGTCGGTGGCGAGGGCGAGCAGGACCACCACCGCCGCCCACAGCGCCAGCGCGCGGGCGTCGGGGCCGTCCGCGCCGGTCACCCCCGGGTGGGGAGCGGCGGGGGGGTGTCCGGGCCCCGGGCGGGGACGTAGTGCCAGCCGATCGCCGATCCGGCGCCCACCCGAAGCGCGCTGATGCCGGTGGTGGAGGCGTGGAACGGCCTCCCCGGGGCGGCGACGAAGAGGGACCAGTAGGGTGTGCCGGCGCTGAAGCACTGGGTGTAGCCGTGGGGCACGTGGTCGAGCTGGCAGACCGCGTCCCCGAAGCTGAAGTGCTGCAGGGCGAGCTCGATCCCGCTGCGGCGCATCGCCGTCTCCGCGCTGATCGAGCGGCCCCCGACCGGAACGCAGCGGTCCAGCACCCGGGCGGGGGAGATCTCCACCACCACGGTCACGTGGGGCGGGGTCCGGGCGGTGCACGCGCCGACCGCCCGGGCGTGCGCGGCGGCTCCTCCGCAGCCGGAGAGGCCGGCGGCCGCCAGCAGCAGGGCGAGGGTCGCGCCCACCCCCGTGATCCGAACCATGACCGGTCCTCCGGCGGCGCGGGGGTCCCCGACGCCGAAGGCCGGCCCGCCGCCCGAGGCCCGTCCCTCCCGTGTCGCGCGGGGGTGTGTCGGTCCGCCCGGGCCGGTCTCCTGGCTCGCGGATCAGGGCTGGCGGACCGCCTTCCCGGGATCCGCATCCCGGTGGCGCTCGGTCCGAGCTCCCCGCTCACAGTTGCGCGACAGCTCCGGAATCGGGTCCGCCCCACCCTCGGGGGAGGCCCCTGCACCGGATTCCCATTCGCCCGGGCGGCTCTTCAGTTGTGGCGGTCATGGTACGCCCGGAGCCGCCCCTCCGGGGCCGGGGTCAGCCGGGCGCGATCCTCGGGCCGACCGAGATCGGCGGGATCGGGCCCCGGCCGGCCCGGTGCGCCGCCAGCCGCAGCAGGAACTCGCTGTGGCCCAGGCAGTTCAGGCGGATCGCCGAGCCATCCGCGAAGTTCAGCCGGATGGTGGGCACGGTCAAGCGGTGGCGTCCGGCTGGAGCGGCATGGACGAGGGTCGACGCCGGCACCGACCAGACCAGCTCCTTGCGGGGGCCGACACTCGGGTACCAGACCGCCAGCCGGCGGGTGGTGACCGCGAGCAGCCAGGTGCCGGGCAGGCCTCGGCAGGCGGGGTAGGCGGCGGCGAGGCTCCCGGCGGTTCCCTCACGGGCCGCCCGCTCGCACGGGTCGACCGTCGGGCCGGTGGAGGCGAGCGCGTGGTGCCCCCAGCTGATGGCGTTGGAGGCGGTCCCGGTGATCCGGACCGCGGCGGCGGCGACCACCGCCTCCCCGTCCTGGAGGAGCCCGCGGAACGCGGTCGCCGAGGCGGCGTAGTCCACGGGGCAAGCGTAGTCCTCGGGGCGTCCCGAGGCCAGCACGATCCCGTCGCAGCCGCTTGGCGTGCGTGTCTCCGGGCGGCCTCAGCCCGCCCCCGCCGCGGCCGTCGGGCCGGCCACCCGGACCCCGCCCCGGCGGCGGTCCACCGCCAGCGTCAGCGGCCCCTCCTGGCTGTCGCGGGTGAAGACCACCCGGTGCCGGTCGGTGTGCCACTCCGCCGTCATCGGCCGGTCCAGACCGGCCTGCCACCGGAGCAGCTCGAGGACGGCCGCGTGATCGCGGTCGCCGAGCCGATCGGCCGGGTCGGACAGCATCACCGCCCCGCCCGCGGCCGCCGCCACCGCCGAGAGCGTCTCGCGGACCGCGGGCGCCACCCCGGTGCGGAGCACACAGTCGGGGTCGTTGAGCCACAGCCGCCGGTGCATCCAGGCCCGCCGGAGGCTTCCGAGCACGGCGTTGGCCGCGGCCGGGGCGGAGCCGCCGCGCGGGAGCGGGACCGTGGGGTCGGGGACGGGGCGCCACGCCCGGGTGACGTCCGCCGCCACCCGGAAGCTGTCCGCGACCCCGACCGCGGTGAGCCAGGGACAGCCGCAGAGGACGAGGTGCGCTGCGGGGCCGAGGCCGGCCCGGACCGCCTCGAGCCCGGCCCCGAGGGCCGCGGCGGCGGTCCAGCCGGGCGACCGCCGGCCCCCGGAGATGGCGGCGGCGAAGCAGAAGTCCGCCTTGACGTAGCCGACACCCAGCCCCCGGATCCGGGCGAAGGTCTCCCGAATGTGCTCCCGGACCCCGGGCTGGGAGCAGTCGAGGGCGGCGGCGTCGTCCATCCACGGCATGCACACGGCGGGGGCGCCGGCGCGGTCGCGCAGCAGCCACGACGGGTGGGCGCGCGCCAGCTGCGACCCGCGGGCGGCGGCGAAGGGCGCCGTCCAGAGGCCGGGAACGAACCCCGCCCGGCTGATGGCGTCCACCAGCTCCGGGAGCGGCGCACCCACCTCGGGACGGGTCGCGAGCCAATCGCCGGTGGCGGCCTGGATGCCGTCATCCAGCTGGACCACGCGAAGGCAGTCCCGCCATTCGGAGAGGCGGGCGAGGGTGTCCCGGAGCAGGGGGGCGGTGACCTCCCGGCCGTGCGCGGCCCAGGAGCACCAGCCGGCGACGCGGGGAGCGCCGGTCCGGGCCCGGTTGCGGAGGGCGACGGCATCCGCGTAGGCGGCCAGCGCCCGTCCGGGGGTGGCCGCGGCCCACCACCCCACCGGGTCCAGGGGTGTGGGCTCGGGCCCGGGCGAGAGCCCCGTGACCAGCGCCGTGCAGGCCACCGCCGCGCCGCGGCCGGCCGCGGGAGCGACCTGCCCGAAGTGCCGCCGGGCCGAGAGGAATCCCACCGCGACCGCCTCGTTCCCTCGCGCCAGGACCGCGACCGCGTCCGCCGCACCCCGGGGCCGGGCGACGCCGCCGTCGAGCGATCGCGCGGCCCAGGGGGGACAGGTGGGCGGCCGCCGCTCCAGCCGCGCCCCGGTGGCGGACCACGACTGCCACCCCTCCCGATGGACCACGCGCGCGGCCCCGGGCCCGCCCTCCAGGTGGAGCACCACCCGCCGGGCCGGCCGGCGCTCGCTCGCCGCCACCGCCCACTCCACCTGGCCGCCCTGGCCGCCGGCCGCCGACGTGGCCTGGACCAGGATCGTCCACGGGCCGCAGCGGAGCATGGGGGTGTCCCGCCACCGGGTGTGGTGACACAGGCCGTCGGCCCCCACCACCGTCACCCCGACCGGTTCCATCGAGGCCATCTTGGGGCCGGCCGGGGCGGGGGTGGCCCCGGCACCAACGGCTCGTAACGGTTCGAGGCCCCCCTGCGTTGCACGGGCTGATGGGGATCCGGCCGGGCCGCGCGCCCGCCGTCCCTCCGGGGACGGGGGGGTCGCGGCTCCGCACGGCGGCGTGGGGGGCGCTCGCCCTCGGTCTGGCCGGATGCGCCGCCGCGCCGCTCCCCCCGTCGGCGTCGCACCGCCGCACCGCCCACGCGACGTTCCTGCCCGTCCCGGCGGCATCGGCGGCCGGGGGGCGTCGATTGCCCCCCGCTCCCGGTGTCCAGGTGCCGCCCGGCTTCCATGTCCAGCTGTACGCGAGCGGCCTCGTCCATCCCACCGCGATGGCGTTCGGCCCCGACGGACGCCTCTACGTCGCCGAGGCCTCCGGCTCGATCGTGGTGGCGCTGCCCGGGAGCCGGGGGCCGGCGCCCTTCGCGAGCGGGTTCCGGGCGCCGCAGGGGCTGGTGTGGGCGGGTCGCACCCTCTTCGTCTCGGCGGCGGGCCAGATCGACCGGATCCTCCTGGTCGGTGGGCGCGCCGGGCCCCGAGCGCAGGTGGTCGGCGGGCTCCCGCATGGGCTCCACCAGCAGAACGCGATCATCGTCGACGGAGGCGGGCGCCTCCTGGTCGCCAGCGGATCCACCTGCAACCGCTGCCGGGAGCCGAGCCGGAACGCGGCGGCCATTCTGGCCCTCTCCCGAACCGGGCTCGGCCTCACCGCGCTCGCCACCGGGCTCGCCGACCCCGTCGGCCTCGCCGTCCAGCCCGGCACCGGCCGGGTCTACGCGTCCGTGGACGGTGAGCTCCACCTCGGCACCGCGACCGACCCGGAGCCGGCCGACATGCTGGTGCGGGTCCTCCCCGGGGGCTGGTACGGCTGGCCCGGCTGCTGGCCGGACGCCACCCTGCTGGTGATGCGGGGGGCGTGCGGGGGGGTGACCACCCCGGCCGCCTTCCTGGGGCCCCACGCAGGCGCCGCCGGGCTCGCCTTCTACACCGGGTCGAGCTTTCCCCCCGGCTACCGCGGCAATGTCTTCGTGGCCGAGTGGGGCCAGCCGGGGACCACCGCCGGGCCTGGGCGCCGGGTCGCCCGGATCGTGCTCGGGAGCAACGGCACCGCCGCCATCTCCGACGTGAGCGTCTTCGCCCAGGGGCTGGACCACCCGATCGCGATCGCGGTCGACCCGCGCGGCGCGCTGCTGGTCCTGGACTGGGGCCGGGGGACCATCGACCGGATCCAGGCGGACGGCGCCCCCTGACCGTCGGGCGGGGCCGCCCGGCCCCGCTGGTACCATCCGCCCGGGATGGCCGCCAGCGGCGCCCACACATCGGTTTGAAGCACGCCCGATTGGACCCACGAGCGGGCGCACCTGCCGCCGGCAGCCGCGCGCCGGCGGTCGCCGCCCCGGCGGCAGCCGCGCCGGTCTCGCGCCGGCGGATCGGCGGTTGGGCGGGATGGGCGGTGCCGCTGCTGGTCTACTGCCTGCTGCGGGCCCCGACCCTGCTCGAGCCGCACTGGTACACGGACGAGGCCGGCTATGCGGTGACGGCCTGGCTCGCGACCCATGGGCACACCCTCTACGGGACCGTCTGGAACAACAAGCCCCCGCTCCTGTTCTGGACCTACGGGGTGCTCCTTGCCGGCTTCGGGCCCTCCGAGGCCGCCCTCCATGCGGCGTCGGCGCTCTCGGGCCTGCTCGCGGTCGCGGTCGTCCATCGGATCCTGCGCCGCCACCAGGGCGCGGCTCGAGCGCTGGTCGGGGCGCTGGTCGCGGCGGCGGTGCTGGGGACCCCGGTCCTCAACGGCGACCTCGCCCTGCCCGAGGCCTTCCTCGTCGGTCCGGCGGCGCTCGGGGTGCTGGCGCTCCTCGGCGCGGACGACCGCTCCGACCGCCGTGGATGGCTGGGGCTCACGCTCTGCGCCGGGGCGCTCTTCGGGGTGGCGACGCTCTATCAGCAGACCGCCCTCGACGTGATCGGCGCCTCGGTCGTCTGGCTGGTGGTCCGACGGGGCCGGTCGGCGTGGCCCCGGCTCTGTGTCCTGCTCGCCACCGTCGCGGGGCTGGTGGTGGCGGCGCTCATCCCCTACGCGATCTCGGTCGGCCCGGGGCGGCTGTGGTTCCTCCTCGCCACCACCTACGGCGGGTACACCGCCACCTCGCTGGCGCCCTCGCTGGTCAATGTGGGCGTCCGGGCCCTCGAGCTCGCCGCCCTCGCGGCGGGGGCCTGGCTGGCCCGCCGGATCGCCGGCTGGCGCCTCCTCATCTGGCTCTGGGCCGGCTGCGCTTTGATCGTCGCCACCCTGCCCAACCGCCCCTACCCCCACCTGGGTCTCCCCGCGGTGGCGCCGCTGGCGATCCTGATCGCGAGCCTGCCCCGGCCGGCGATGCCCGAGTGGCGCCGCCAGGTCGCCGACCGGGTCGGGGAGGCCCTCCTCCTGGTGGCGGTCCTGGTCCCCCTCGGCATCGGGTGGTCGCTGCTCGCCCCTCCGGGCGCCTTCTACTCCCTGCAGCTGACGGGCGCGTACTACCCGGCCTTCATCGGCCGGCTGGACGGGACGGTGAGCCGAGCGCAGCTCGGCGCCCTCTACAACCCGTGGGCGGCCGAGCAGGTGGTGGCGGCGCGGTGGCTGCGCCGCCACCACCTCGCCGGGTCGAGCGCGGTGGTGTGGTCGGCGGATGCCTGGGTCGACCTTCTCACCCCGCTGCGGCCTGACCTCATCACCCCCACCATCTACATGAACGAGTACTGGCTCGGGCCGGAGGGGGTGGTCGCGCGCGTCGCCCGCGACCGGCCCCGGGTTGTCGTCGCCGACAGCTACTCGCTCGGCGTGTGGCCGGGGATCGTGCCGATCCTCCACCGCTCCTACCGCGAGGTGTTCGCGGTCGGGACGGCGAGCGTCTGGCTCCGGCGCGCCTGACCGCCAGCCGCGCTGTTCGCCCGCGCGGCTATCCTGGGCGGCGGATGGAGCTCCGCCGAGACCTTCGCAACGTGGCCATCATCGCCCACGTCGACCACGGCAAGACCACCCTGGTCGACGCCATGCTCCGTCAGACCGGTGCGTTCCACAGCCACCAGGCGGTGAGCGACCGCGTCCTCGACTCGGGTGACCTGGAGCGCGAGAAGGGGATCACGATCCTCGCCAAGCACGTGGCGCTCCAGGTCGGGGGGACCAAGATCACGATCGTCGACACACCCGGCCACGCTGACTTCGGCGGCGAGGTCGAGCGCGCTCTCGCCATGGTCGACGGCGTGCTCCTCCTGGTCGACGCGTCGGAGGGGCCCCTGCCCCAGACCCGGTTCGTCCTCCGCAAGGCGCTGGAGTCCCGGCTCGCGGTGGTGGTGGTGGTCAACAAGGTCGACCGGTCCGACGCGCGCACCGCCCAGGTGGTGCGCGAGGTCGAGGAGCTGTTCCTCGACCTCGACGCCGACGAGGACCAGATTGGCTTCCCCATCCTCTACGCCAACGCGCGGGCGGGGTGGGCGGCCACCGAGGCCGGTACCGAGGGGACCGACCTCACCCCGCTCTTCGACTCCATCCTCGCCCACATCCCGCCCCCCGGGTTCGAGCCCGGCCATCCGCTCCAGGCGCTGGTCACCAACCTCGACGCCTCCCCGTACGTCGGGCGTCTCGCCATCTGCCGGGTCCACCAGGGAACCCTGAGGCGGGGAGCGCCGGTCGCCTGGTGCCGCATCGACGGCTCGGTGCATCGGGCCCGCATCACCGAGCTGTACCAGTCGCGGGCGCTGGATCGGGTCGACGTCGCCGAGGCGGGTCCTGGCGAGATCGTCGCGGTGGCCGGCTTCGCGGAGATCTCGATCGGCGAGACGCTCGCCGACCCCGACGACCCCGTCCCGCTGCCGGCCCTGCTGGTCGACGAGCCCAGTCTGGCCGTGACCATCGGGATCAACTCGGCTCCGCTGGCCGGTGCCGACGGCACCCGACTCACCGCCCGGCTGGTCAAGGGCCGGCTCGACCAGGAGCTGGTCGGCAATGTCTCGCTGCGGGTGCTCCCCACCGCGCGGCCGGACGCCTGGGAGGTGCAGGGCCGCGGCGAGCTGCAGCTGGCGGTGCTTGTCGAGACGATGCGCCGCGAGGGCTTCGAGCTCACCGTCGGCAAGCCCCAGGTGGTCACCCGCACGATCGAGGGACGCCTCCACGAGCCGATGGAGCACCTCTCGGTCGACGTCCCCGAGGCCTACCTCGGGGTGGTGACGCAACTGCTGGCGCTGCGCCGGGGCGGGCTGCAAGGGATCGTCAACCACGGCACCGGCTGGGTGCGGATGGACTACCGCATCCCCAGCCGCGGGCTGATCGGCTTCCGCACCGAGTTCCTGGTGGAGACGCGGGGCACCGGGCTCCTCCACTCGGTATTCGACGGCTACGAGCCCTGGCACGGCGAGCTGCGCACCCGGCGCAACGGGTCGATGGTGGCGGACCGTCGCGGCGTGGCCACCACCACCGCCCTGATGGCGCTCGGCGAGCGCGGAACCATGCTGATCGGACCCGGCACCGAGGTCTACGAGGGCATGGTGGTGGGGGAGAACGCCCGCACCGACGAGATGGACGTCAATCCGACTCGCGAGAAGAAGCTCAGCAACGTCCGCTCCTCCACCGGTGACGAGCTGGAGCGACTGACGCCCCACCTCCAGCTCTCCCTGGAGCAGGCGCTGGACTTCATCGCCGAGGACGAGTGTGTCGAGGTGACGCCCCGCACCATCCGCCTGCGCAAGGTCGTCCTCGACCAGCAGGTGCGCGGGCGCCAGCGCGGACGCGCCCGCCGCGAGGGGGCCGGCTGAGGCGCATCGGGTGCGCCCCGGCGCGGTCGCTCAGCCCGGCGGTGGCGCCCGCACGGCGAGGGGCCAGCGTCCGCCGGGTCTCACCGGGTGGCGCGGACGTCGCGGCCGCCCGCGGGAGTGGGTCCGGGGCCGGCCGGCGAGTCGCGCAGCCAGACGACCAGATGGGTCGGCTCCATCGCCTCGGCGATGGTTCCCACCAGGTCGGCGCGCACCGTCTCCAGCTCGACCGTGTCGCGCAGCCGGCCGGTGAAGGCGGCGATGACGGCGTCGGCATCGCACCCGGCCCGGTTGAAGCGGCGGTCGACCCGTCGCTGGAGGCGGCGGCGGAGCGGGGTGAAGAGCGCTGCCGCCGCCAGCGTCGAGGCGGCGACCCCGAGCGCCGAGCCGAGGTCGATCACCCGGGTGGTGAGCGCGACCAGGCCGAAGTAGAGGCCGGCGAGAGCGGCGGTGACGATCGCGTAGGCGACGGTGCGGCTCACCAGCCGGTCGATGTCGTAGAGGCGGTAGCGCAGGATCGCCACCCCGATCGTGACCGGCAGCGCCGCCGTCCCGACGCTGAGCACCGCCGTCGCGGCACCGACGAGGCCGGTCGGCGCGGTGGAGGCGGCGAGCGTGCCCAGGAGCACGACCGGGATCGTGCTGACGACGGTGAGGGCGGTGCCGCTCATCAGCCAGGTCATCTGCTGGCGGCGCACGCCGGTGGCCTGGCGCCAGCTCACCACCGCGCGGATCGCGAAGAGCGCCCAGCCCAGGACCATCAGGCCGAGCCCCACCAGAGCGATAGTGGACACCGCGACCGCCCACCCGCGGGGATGGTCCACCAGCGCCAGATCGCCGCTCAGATCGATCCGGATGGGCGCACGCAGCAGGCCGCCGACGGTGATGGCGAGGGTTCCGGGCGCCCACAGCCCGGCCGCGACCAGGTAGCCGCGCAGGCCCCAGCGCCACCGGGGCGCCGGCAGGTGGCCATCCGGGAAGACGAGCACGACGAGGGCGGCCAGCACCACCGCGGGCTGCCACAGCCAGCTCACCAGCACCGCCACCGGTCCCAGCGGCAGGCGGCCGCCGTGGAGCCGATAGTCGAGCACCGCGTAGAGCGCGCCGTCGGTGCCGGCGATCACCCCGAGGCCGCCCACCAGGAGCAGCCAGCCCACCGGGTTGGCCGGTTCGTGACGGGCGACGACGACTCCGACCGCGGCCAGGGCGAGCGCGACCAACGCGGTGGCTCCCGGGAACGAGTCGATCTGGGGATCGCGGGTCAACGCCCACAGCGGGCCGTACGCCGCGATGAGCAGCAGCGCCGCAGCCCCGAGCCCGAGCGGAAGCGCGGGTCGACGCGGCCGCGGTTGCCCCCGCACCCCCACCGCATCGGCGTTCACGGGGTGGCCGCCGGGATCGGGCTGCGGTCCAGTGGCTGGGGGGCCAGGTCGGGATCGGCGCGGATGCCGAACACGTCGCGAAGCGCCGCCCGCGCGGCCCGGGCGCCGCAGAGGCCGTGCACGCCCGGTCCCGGCGCGGTCGAGGCGGAGCAGAGGTAGACGCCCGGCAGCGGTGTGCGGTGGGGGTTCCAGCGCACCATCGGGCGGAACACGCTCTGGCGCAGGTCCTGCATCCCCGCGGCGATGTCGCCGCCGATGGCGTTGGGGTCGTCGCGCTCGACCTCGACCGCGGTGCGGCCGGCGCGGGCCAGCACCAGCTCGCGGAACCCGGGGGCGAAGCGCTCGACCTGGGCCTCGATGCGCTGCGTCATGTCGGTGGTGGACCCGGCGGGGACGTGGCAGTACGTCCACAGGGTGTGGCGGCCGGTCGGAGCGCGGCTGGGATCGACCACGCCGGCCTGGATGGCGAGCACGTAGGGGCGGTCGGGATGCCCGCCCCCGGCGACCGTGGCCTCGGCGGCGGCGACCTCCTGGAAGGCGCCGCCGAGGTGGAGGGTGCCGGCGCGGCGGCAGGCGGGGTTCGCCCACGGCACCGGCCCCGCGAGCGCGAAGTCGACCTTGCAGACGCCGGCGCCGTAGCGGAAGCGCTCCAGCGCGCGGCGGTAGCGGCCGGGCAGTCGCCGGCCGGCGAGGCCCACCAGTGCCCGCGGGGTGACATCGAGAAGGACCGCCCGCGCCGCCGGCAGCTCCGCCAGCGATGCCACCCAGCGGCCGGTCTCCACCCGGCCGCCGCCAGCCTCGACGGCGGCGACCATGGCGGCCGTCAGGCGGCCGCTGCCGCCCTCGACCACCGGCCACCCCACCGCGTGGGCGAGACTGCCGAGGAGGAGCCCGACTCCGGCGGTGGGGCGGCTCGAGAGCGGGCGGATCGCGTGGGCGGCGACGCCGGCGAACAGGGCGCGGGCTAGGTCCCCCGAGAACCGACCCGCCACCGCCGAGGCCGGCTCCAGCCCGTGGCGCAGGAAGGCGGCCAGCCCGACGGGTCGGTGCGGCAGGCGGGGACCGGAGCCGAGCACGAAGGCGACCAGGTCGTCGGGCGCCGCCGCCAGCCGGGCGAAGAGGCGGCGGTACGCCGGGCCGTCGGCGCCCAGCCCGGCCGCGGTCGCCATGACGCTGCGGCGCGCGAGGGCCGCCCGTCCGCCGTCGAGAGGATGGGCGTAGGGGATCTCCGGCTGGAGCAGGCGCACGCCGCGGGCGGCCAGGTCGAACCGCCGGAAGAAGGGCGAGGCCAGGGCGAGCGGGTGGGCGGCGGAGCAGGTGTCGTGGCGGAAGCCGGGGAGGGTGCGCTCGTCGGTGCGGCAGCCGCCGCCGGGCTGGGGGGCGCCCTCGATCACGAGCACCCGCAGCCCGGCGGCCGTCAGGGTGACGGCGGCGGCCAGCCCGTTGGGGCCGCTGCCCACCACCACCGCGTCGACCGCCGGGCTGATCGCCTACGCCCCCGTTCGGGGCCCGCGGCGGGCGGCTCGCGGCCCCCGCCGGAGCGGATGGAGCGCGGTCTGTGCCAGGCTGCGCACCATCGCGTTGTGGCGGACGTTGCCGGCATGGTTCCACTGCCGACGGCGGTCCACCAGCACCCGGTCGGTCCGTACCGGCACCCCCTCGACGCCGAAGTGCACCGCCAGGCGGGTCAGCGTCGTCGCCCAGAATCGGTCCTCCTTGCGGTGGCCGCCGAGGGCGAGGCCAAGCTCGTAGAGGGGGTCGTTGGCGCGCATCAGGACCTGGGCCTGGACCATGGTGCCGCCGGCGCCGGCCGCCGCCGAGAACGAGATCCAGCCGGCGAACATGTGCCCCTCGGGCGTCATCAGGGTGAACGACTCCTCGTCCGCATAGAGGACGAAGACT
>DAHUZL010000115.1 GCA_027306655.1 Candidatus Dormiibacterota bacterium | reverse complement strand
CGACCGTCCTCCACTCCTGCGAGAAGATCGGGACCGACATCAAGGAGGACTCCCGCCTCCTCTCCGACCTCACCCGCCTGCGCGAGACCCTCCACGTCGCCTGAGCGTCGGGCGCCCGAGCGGGTCTCGCCGCCCCGACGCCGTGCCGAGAACTGGCCCGAGGCCGCTCAGCCGTCACTCCCAGACCGGCGTGGCCTCCCGCGTGTCACCGGCGTGAAGGTGCGGACACGAACGTCATGGCTTCGTCGGCGAGTGCGATCCACTCGCGTGCCGTGCCGGGAGCCATGGCGACCCACTGCTTCATCCGGCGCTGTCCGGTCGGGTCGAAGGGCTCTCCGCGGCCGGAGGCGATGATCTCGTCAACCCGCCGCTCCGGCAGCTTGACGACGAACCGGCCTCTCGCTGCGACCATCGCGAAGATCTTGTCGTTCACGCGCAGGGAGTTCGAGCCGAACCGGCGGACTCCGCCCGCCGCCGCCGGCTCCGCGACGGTGACCCCCGGCTGGAGCCGGAGAGCGACCACGACCCTTCTCCAGCCGGCATCGACGGGGTCCTGCCGAGCCGCGGGCGGGGCGATGCGTCGCCCCGTCATCCGGCCTCGGCTGCGGGGGATGCGGAGGTGACGGCCCCCACCCCTGTGCTCTCGACTCGATCCTGCGCGGAGGGCGTGAGCCCATCGCGCCGGCGAGAGGTCACGCCGACCGCGGCCATGGCTCCGAGCACCGAGAAGCCCGCGGCGAGGGCGAGCGCCGGACGGAACCCCGCCACCACCGCCGCCGGCGAGCCCAGGTGTCCCGCGGATGCGAACACGGCGGCGACGGCCGCGACCCCGAACACCCCGCCGAAGCGTTGCAGCGTGTTCGCGGCCCCGGAGGCCCTGCCGAGGTCCTGCGGCGACACGGCACTGAGCGCGGCCGCTGTGGTGGTGGGGATGGCCATGGACACCCCGACTCCGGCGATGACCAGGGGGACGAGGAGCTGACCATACTGCATTCCGGTTGCCGCGACCAGTGCCACCCACACCAGCCCCACCCCCTGGAGCGCTAGGCCGACCACCATCAGGGGCCGGCGTCCGATCCGGTCGGAGAAGGCTCCGGCCAGCGGCGCGATCAACAGAGGCGTCGCCGTCCATGGCAGGAAGCGGAGCCCGGTGGCGAGCGGCGACAATCCGAGTCCCAGCTGGAAGAACTGCGAGACGAGAAAGGCGGCCGAGGTGATGGCGGCGGTCATCAGGAACGAGGTGGCGACGGCCGCCGTGAATCCCGGACTGGCGAAGAGGCGGGGCGGGAGCATGGGCTCGGCGGCACGACGCTCCCACGCGCTGAACCCGGCCAGGAGGAGGACGCCGGCCGCGAGCGCGATGCCCGCCTCGGGATTCGCCCATCCCCCATCGGCCACCCGGACGAGGCTGAAGGCCAATCCGACCGCGCCTGCCACCACCAGGACAACGCCGACCGGGTCAAGCCTCGTCCTCGGTCCCCGGCTGTCGGCCAGCCGCACGGCCGACAGAACGGCGGCCAGCGCTCCGATCGGCAAGTTGACCCAGAAGATCCAGTGCCAGTTGAGGCCCTGGGTGACGGCCCCGCCGACCAGAGGCCCGGCGGCGATGGCCAGGCCCCCGATGGCGCCCCAGGCGCCCAGGACCGCGCCCCGCCGCTCCACGGGAAACGCCGCGGTGAGGATGGTGAGGCCCAGCGGGGTGACGATGGCGGCGCCGATCCCCTGCAGGACGCGGGCGGCGATCAACGCCTCCGCGGTGGGCGCCAGGGCGCACAGCGCCGAGGCTGCCGCGAAGAGCCCGAGGCCGGCGGTGTACACCGCCCGACGGCCGAGACGGTCACCCAGAGCGGCGGCGGGGATGATGGCGGCAGCGAAGGCGAGGAGGTAGGCGTTGATGACCCACTCCAGCGTGGCGACGCTGCCGCCGACATCGCGATGAACCGCGGGAAGCGCGGTGGTCACCACCAGCGCGTCGAGGGCGGTCATGAAGAACGCGACCGAGGTGAGCACAAGGGTCGAGATCGGTCGCGCCCGTCCGCCACGGGGAGCACTGCCAGGCATCTCGATCTCCTTTGGTTACATATTGGCGCAACTTGACTATCCTATAGTTGTGGGTAGTCAGAAGTCAACCTGTGTGGTAGGTTGAGGTCATGACCCCGACGGCGCGAACGGTCCCCCAGCAGCCACCGCGGCGCCCGGCCCCGCCGCCCAAACGGAGCTACGGCCAGTACTGCGCCGCCGCCCGCGGGCTCGACGTGATCGGCGACCGCTGGACGCTCCTGGTGGTCCGAGACCTCCTCCTGGGACCCAAGCGCTACACGGACCTGCTCGACGGGCTGCCCGGCATCGGCACCAACCTCCTGGCCGCTCGCCTTCGCGAGCTGGAGGG
>DAHUZL010000113.1 GCA_027306655.1 Candidatus Dormiibacterota bacterium | reverse complement strand
GCCGACGCCACCCCCGGCAGCCCGGCCAGGACCAGCCCGGCCATCCAGCAACCGATCCCTGTAACAGTCAGGTAACGAGAGATGAGTTTGGGCCCCCGGGCCGTAGAACGGGGTCCAGCAACGTTCGGCACTCGCAACGCCTTCCTCCCAGAGTCCACCGACGGGATCTCGCAGCCGGTCCTCTTCCGCACCGGTCGGGTCCTTCTTCGCCGCTGCCCAGGGGGCGCGGGGGAGATGGGCCCAACGCGCAGTTTACGTGGCCGTAACCCGGTTGTGGGGGGATCGAGTGGCGATGGCGCGTGCCGTCACACGGTCGTGACGGCCATGTCATCGCGCCCGCTGACCTCCGGGGGCCAGGGGCTCCATCCGAACCACGCCGGGCGGGCATCGCCGGGCACACCCGTTCGCCCCTACCCCTCCGTAGCCTCACCCCCAGGTGCGCAGGCACCGCCAGCCGCCCCGGAGGCGGTCCGCGGCGAGGTCGGCGCAGCGCCCGTCGGCGAGCGCGACCCGGAAGAGGGCGCGGGAGACGGGGCCGGCGCCCCCCCCGGGGCCGACGCGTGGGTCGCGCCACCACCCGGTCTCCACCACCCAGTGATCGGCGACCGCCGCCACCGCCAGCCAGCGGCCGTCGCTCCAGACCGCCGCCGGGGCGCCGTCCCGGGCGGTCCGCACCCGGACCCGGCGCCCGGGCCCGGCGGCGGCCGTCCCGGGCCCGCTCATCCGGGGATCCACGCCAGCCGCCGCTCGGGCCAGTCGTCGGGGACCGACTCCCGGAGCTGGACCCGCCAGACCAGGCCGGGGCCGAAGCGGTCGTGGAGGCGGGCCACCGCCTGGGCGATCGCCTCCCGGTCGGCGTCGTGCCGGTGCCAGAGATCGATCTGGCGGGCGGGGACCGGCAGGAGCTCCAGCGCGCACAGCTCGAGCACCAGGACCGTCCCGGCCGGGGCGGCGGACCCGATCAGCCCGAGGACCACCGGGAGGAGCTCCGCCGCGGTCGCCGCCGGCTGCGGCGGCACCCGCTCGCCCCACCAGCACCCCACGGAGGGGCGGCCGGCCTCGACCGGGGCGTCGGGGTCGTCCTCCGCCCGCAGGACGAGGCGGAGCCGGCCCGCGGCCCGGCCGGCGGCCCGGAGCCGGGCGGCCACCGCCTCGGCCAGCCGCGGGGCGGTGAAGCGCAGCGCCTCCCGGTCCTGGACCGCTCCGGCGAGCACCAGCCGCACCCCGAAGGCGGGCGGCTGTCGAAAGGGACGGAGCTGGGCGGCGTCGCGGCCGCAGGCGAGACGGTGCACCCAGAGCCCCTCCGGCCCGAGCTGCCGCTGCAGGTCGGCGGCCGGGACCGCGGCGCAGTCGCCGCAGGTGGTGAGGCCGAAGGCCAGGAGCCGGGTCTGCGCCTCGTTCGTGATGGGGAGCTCGGCCACCGGCCAGGAGGCGAGGAAGCCCGCCTCAGCCCCCGGCGCCACCCGGCGGACCCGGCCGGGGCCGGCCGCCGTGGCGGCGGCGAAGGCGGTGAAGCGGGACCCGCCGACCCCCACCGCGGGGGGCACGCCGAGCGCCGCGGCGCAGCACCGCCCGCAGGCCGCCGCCCAGCCGGCCTCGTCCGGGTGGCGCAGATGACGGCCGCTGCCGTCGAGGTGGACGGTGGCGTCGTCGGTCCACTCCACCCAGGGGCTGCAGTCGGCGAGCGCGGTCAGCGCCATCCGCCGGAGCTCCGCCACCCCCTCGGGGTCGAGGGGAAGCCGGGCGGCCCCGGGGCAGGCGGTCTCGGCCTGGCGCAGCCGCTGGCCCGGGATCGCCCCGGCAGCCCGGGCGGCCGGCGACGCGGCGACCACGACCGGCCGCCCGTCCGGTCCGGGGCCGAAGACCAGAACTGGCTCCGCCCGAAGCTCCGGATGGACCCGCCAGGCGCGCACCAGGGCGAGGTGGGGGAAGCGCAGGCAGGCCAGCCGCGGCCGGGTCCGCCCCGCGGGCGCGCCAGGCCCCGGCGCCGGCACGCGGCCCGGGGTGGTCATGACGCCACCGGGCCGGCGGCGAGCACCTCGACCCCGGCGCCCGGCGGGTAGGGGCGGGGGAAGCGCACCCGCAGGCGGAGCCGCCCGCCCGCCGGCCCCAGGCGGTGCTTGCCGACGTGGAGGGCGACGTCGACCCCGGCGATGTCGCCGTGCGCCCACCACCACCCCAGGGGGGCGACCGCGAGGGTGAGGCTGCTGGCGACCCGCCAGGGCTCCGGCACCGACGTCCCTCCCACCACGGCGCACACCGCCTGGGTCTCGGCCAGGGCGGGGAGGAGCGCGGACGGGGCCGGGACGAGCGCCCCGGTCCCGGCGACGGCGAGGCACGTCCGGACCCCCGCGCGCACCAGCGCCCGGGCCGCGGCCCACCCCTCCAGGGGCTCCCGCGGCCGCACCACCCACAGGCGGTCGAGCACCCCGGCGTAGGCGGTGAGGTCGGCGGGGTCGACCGTGTGGTCGAAGTCGACCAGGGCACACGGGACCTCCCGGGAGGCGGCGGCGAGGGCGGCGAGCCCCAGGGTGAGCGCCCCCGCCCCCAGGGGGCCCTCGAGGATCGTGACCCGTCCCAGCGGAAGCCCGCCGGTGCCGGTGAGGTGGTCGAGCGCCGCGATCCCGGTGCTGAGCCCCGACCCCCGATCGGCGGCGATCCCGGCCCGCAGGGCGGTGGGCCCGTAGCGGACCTGGCAGGCGTCGAGCGCCCGGCGCAGGCGTTCCGGGACCGTGCCGGTGAGGTCCGCCCGCGAAGCCCCGTCCGCAGGGGCCCCGCCCCCGACCGGGGCGCACGGCAGGGGAGCCGGCCACGGCTCCGGCTCCTCGGGCTCCAGTCGTTCGAGCGCCGCCGTCCCCGCCATCGCCCCAGGCCTCCACCGCTACCGGACTGTCCCTGTCGGCGCCCGGCCCGCCCGGACGCTCCGGACGGGCACCCCAGGCGAGGATGTGGGGAGGATGGGGCGGTCTCCAGCATACGAACACATGTTCGCAAACACAACCCGGAGACGCCGGGTCCTCGCTGCGGGTCAACCCTGCCCCCCGGGCCGAGCCGCTCACGTTGATCTTGGATGGTATGCTGGCATACCATGAAGCGAACCACGGTGAAGCTTCCCGATGCGGTCGACGCCAAGCTCCGACACGAGGCGCTGCGCCGGGGGATCTCCCTCTCCGCCGTCACCCGGGAGGCGATCGAGACCCACCTCGGCCTCCTCCCTGCCGGACCGCGCCGGCTCCTCGCGGCCGGCGCCGGGCGGAGCGGCCGCGACGACATCGCCGAGCGGATCTCCGAGCTCTTCCAAGGCGAGGTGGCTCCATAGCGCTGGTCGTGGACGCCGGCCCGCTCTACGCCTACGTGGACGCCGACGACCGTCACCACCACGCGTGCCACCACCTGCTCACCACCCATCCGGGGCCGCTCGTCGTCCCCACCCTGGTGATCACCGAGGTCGTCCACCTGATCGCCAGCCGTCTCGGGGCCGGCCCCGAGGTTCGGTTCCTGGGCGACCTCGCCGCCGGCGCCTTCGTCGTCGAGCCGGTGCGTCCGGCCGACTGGCTGCGGATCGCCGAACTGGTCGCCCGCTACCGCGACCTCCGCCTCGGCACCGTGGACGCCTCCGTTGTCGTCACGACCGAACGGCTTCGGCTGCGCAGCCTCGCCACCCTCGACCACCGGCACTTCGGTGTGATCCGCCCCGCCCACACCCCGGCCCTCCGGCTCCTCCCCTGACCGGCGCGGCAGTGCCCGGCCGCCGGGCGGCCGTCCCCTCCCACAGCGGTAGGGCGCGCGGAGCCGCTCGGTCCGGTCGCGCTCTGCATCGCGCAGGCCCTGGAGCGCCTCCACGCGCGTGACCTCCGAGCAGGTCGGCACGTCGTCGGCGTCTTGGTGACCGGGATCGCCACCGGCAGCCCAGGAGGACCTCGATGACGACGCAGGCGTCGAGGAGGAGGCTCATCGGGTCGCCGCCCCAACCCCGGCGGACGCTGGCGCGGGCGGCGGTGCGCGTCGGGGCCGATCATTTCCGCCCGGTGCTGCGTTCCGACTGCCTGGCTGCCTACAATTGCGAGCCGACATGGGGCCGGCCCACCGTTTCACCCGTGGAGGGGCACCACACATGAACCGACGCGACCTGGCCAAGGCACTGACCACGACCTTCGACCCGCCGCTCAGCTTCCGCGACGCCGATGCGACCCTGAAGTTCGTCTTTGATGAGATCGGCAAGAAGCTGGTCGGCGGCGAAGAGGTCTCGATCCCCGGCTTCGGGCGCTGGAAGGTGCGCCAGACCGCCGCCGGCATGCGGCGCAACCCGCAGACCCAGGCGATGATCAAGGTCCCGGCGAGCCAGCGGGTCCGCTTCTACCCCGCCACCGCGCTCAAGGCCGGGGTCGCCGGCGGTCGCGGCGGCGCCCGACGCTCCACCCGCGGCACGCGCAAGTAGCCCGGGCCGAGGCAGGTCGGCCTGGCATGCGGGTGGCGGTCACCGGCGGGACCGGCTTCGTCGGCTCGCACCTGGTGCCCGCCCTGCTCGCCGCCGGCCACGAACTCCGCGTCGTCGGGCGGGGCGTCCGCCGGGGCGCCCTGCCCGACGACCTCGCCCTCAGCTTCGGCGACGTCCAGACCGGCGAGGGGCTGGAGGAGGCCTTCAGCGGCGCCGAGGTCGTCGTCCACCTGGTGGCGGTCATCCGCGAGCGCGGACGGCGGACGTACGCCGCGGTCAACGCCGACGGCACCGAGACGGTGGTGCGGGCCGCACGGGCCGCCGGCGCGCGCCGGCTGGTCCACCTGAGCGCCCTCGGCGCCGACCCCGACCCCGCCTTCCCCTACCTCGCCAGCAAGTGGCAGGGCGAGGCGTTCGTGCGCGGCGGCGGGCTGGAGTGGGTGATCGTGCGCAGCTCGGTCATCTTCGGGCCCGGCGACGGGTTCTTCCGCCAGCTCGCCCGGGCGGTGCGGCTGCCGCAGCCGGTGATCGTCGTCCCCGGGGACGGCACCGCCCTCTTCCAGCCGATCGCGATCGCCGACGTCGTCCGCTGCCTCGTCGCCAGCGCCACCGATCCCGAGCGCAGCGGGCAGACCTACGAGATCGGCGGTCCCGAGCAGGTCAGCCTGGAGACGCTCTTCCGACTGATCGCGTCCGTCACCGAGGCCGACTGGCTGCTCGCCTCCCCCAAGCGGTTCGTCCACGTGCCGCTGGAGCTGCTGCGCCCGCTGGCCCTCCTGATGGACGCCCTGATGCCCAATCCCCTGGTCACGGCGAGCCAGCTCGACCTCCTCGGCCGCCCCAACATCACGACCCGCGACGCCGTCGTCCGCGCCTTCGGGTTCTCCCCCGTGCCGCTGGCGGGGAACCTGGAGTACCTGCGGCCGCGCCACCCGATCCTGGACGCCCTGGCGGAGGCCTGAGCCGGGATCCGGCCGGCGGCGTCCCCCGTACCATGGGGCGTGGGTCCGCCGCGCCTCCCGACCCGGTCGCGGCGCACGCCACCCGACCGACCCCACCGCCCTGCTGAGGAGATCCCCATGCCCGACGACCCCGAGCTGACCCCGACCGCGATCATGGCGCGGGCGCCTGAGTACTTCCAGGCCGACCGCTCCCGGGGATTGACCGCGGTCTGCCAGTGGGACCTCGCCGGCGAGCGCGGCGGACAGTGGCACCTCGACATCGCCGACGGCACCCTGGCCGTGGTCGAGGGCGTGGCCGAGAAGCCCGACGTCACCCTGGCGATGAGCGACGACACCTTCGTCAAGCTGCTCACCGGCCGGATGGACGGCACCGCCGCGTTCATGACCGGCAAGCTCAAGGTGAAGGGCGACATGGGGATGGCGCTCCGGCTGCAGAGCCTGTTCCGGTCACCGTCGGGCTGACGGCGGCGGGGACGGCGCCACGTCAGGGCGCCGCTCCGGGCAGGCCGAGCGATAGGCGCAGCCGGCACAGGGCCGGTCGGGATAGGCGTCGCCGACCTGCAGCCCGCCGGCGTGGAGACGCCGGGCCGCGGTCCCGATCCAGCGTCGGGTCGCGTCCAGCGAGGCCCCGTCGAGCGCCACCTCGATGAGCCGCCGCCGGCGCAGGTCCACCACCGCGGCGCGAAGCCGGGCCCCGTCGTCGGGACCGAGCCCCGCCCCCCACGCCATCGCATAGAGACGGAGCTGGTGCGCCGCCGGCGCGGCGTTCCCGGTGTCGGGCCGGATCCCGGTCTTGTAGTCGAGGAGCCACACCGTCCCGGGCTCGGGCCTCGCCACCCGGTCGATCGCGCCCGCCACAACGAGGGTGGCCCCGGCCTCCGCCTGACGCCACTCGAACGCCACCTCCACCCCGATGGTCGGCCACCCGCTCGCCTCCAGGGCGGCGTAGCCCTCGAGAAGGACCCGGGCGGCGGCGGTGCCCCGGCGCCCGAGCGCGCCCGCCCACTCGTCGAGGGCGGCGGCCCGCTCGTCCGGGCTGGGCGCCCCGTCGGGCCGCTCGCGGTGGAGCCGCTCCAGGATCGCGTGGACCGCGATGCCGAGGTGGGCGCCGTGCGCGGCGTGGCCGCCGGCGACCCGTTCGGGATCGGTCGGCGGCAGTCCCATCCGCCGATACCCCGCCCGGCGCGGACAGCGCTGCACCTCCTCCAGGACCGTGAAGCTGAGCGGCTGCGACGGCGGGACGGGCATTGGCCCTGGCGCCAGCCCCAGCGCCGGGTCGGGGGCCAGGGTCCGCTCCTCCAGCTCGACCACCGCCCGCCACCGCGCCCCCAGCGCCCGTGCCGCCTCCGCGCCCGACCCGGCCCCGGGTGAGCCCGCCGGCATCGGGAGGGGCCCCATCCGAGCGGCCGCGTCGATCGGCGCACCCGGGAAGCCGGGCCAGGGCTGGACGGCCCCGTCAGGATCGGCCATGGCGCCGACGAGGATGAGGAAGTCGTCGTCCCCGTCGCGGGCGGCGCCCCCGTCCGGAGCGTCCAGCAGCTCGGCCATGGCCTGCGCGGTCTCCGCCCCCGCCACCGGGCCCTGGCGACGCGCCGTCGTCGTCACCAGGAGCGCGTCGCGGGCGCGGGTCATCCCCACGTAGGCGACCCGCCGCCGCTCCGCCCGCTCGGCCGCATGCACCCCGCTGGCGGCCCAGGCCTCGGCGGCGCGGGTGGCGTGGTCGCCCACCCGGGTCACCAGCACCCCGCCGCCGTCGCGGTCCCACACGATCGCGGGCGTGGTCGGCGTGGTGAAGGGGCGGGTGTCGGCCAGGATGACGAAGGGGAACTCCAGCCCCTTGGCCCGGTGCACCGTGAGCAGGGTGACCGCGTCCTCGTCGACCGACGGCGGCGGCTCCGCGGTGCGCTCGTCGGCGGCCAGCGCCGCCAGCCGCTGGAGCAGGTGGGCGAGCCCGGTGACGCGTCCGCTCCGCTCCGCCTCCAGGCAGAGACGCTGCAGCTCGCGCAGCGCCGCCGTCGCCCGACGTCCATCGCCGTCACCACCGCGGGCGCGGGCCTCGCTGCGCCGCGCCAGACCGCCGCCCTCGATCGCAGCCCCCACCACCCGGGTCGCGGGGCGATGGCGGGCGAGCTGAGCCAGGCCGTCGACCTCGATGCACAGCGCCGCCAGCCGCTCGCCCCACGGCGCTGGCACGGCCCCCACGGCCAGGGCCCGGCGCATTCGCTGGTGGAGGGGGCGGTCGGCCGGGCCGAGGCCGCAGATCACCGCGTCGGGGATGCGGTGCCACGGCCCCTGGGCGCAGCGCAGCCAGGCCTGGTCGTCGTCGGGGTCGGTGGCGGCGCGCAGGAGCGCCCGCAGGTCCTGCACCTCGGGGCGCTCGAAGAGCGCCCCGCCGCCAGCGCGGTAGGGGATGCCCAGCCGGCGCAGCGCCTCCTCCAGCGGCGCCTGCAGGTGCCGCAGGGTGTAGGCGAGGACGGCGCAGTCGCGGAAGGCAATTGGCTGCACCCGGCCGCCCGGGTGGCGGAGCCCGTCCGCCTGCACCGTTCGCAGCACCGACGCGATCGCCTCGGCCTCGACGCGGGGATCGGGGGCCACCCCCAGCCAGACCGGCACCCCCGGCTCCTCGACCCGGTGCAGGGTCACCGGCGGGGCCTCGGCGAAGGCGGGGTCGACGCGGATCAGCCGGTCGGTCGCCCGCAGGATCGGCGCCCGCGAGCGGTGGTTGCGGCTCAGCACCACCCTCTCCCCGGTGACCTGCGCCATCACGTCGGGGGCGGCGTCACGCCAGCCGTAGATCGCCTGGCGCGGGTCCCCCACCACGACCACGTTGGTCCAGTCCGGGCGGGCCCAGGCCCGGAGCAGATCGACCTGGAGCTGGCTCGTGTCCTGGAACTCGTCCACGATGATGCAGTCGAAATGGGCGCGGCACCACCCGCGCAGCGCCGGTTCGCGGAGGAGGGCGTCGCGGGCCAGCCGCAGCAGGCCGTCGAAGTCGACCGCGTGGGCCGCCGCCAGCCGTGCCTCGTACCCGGCCCAGAGCGCCATCACCATCTCCAGTGCCTGCCGGTGTGCGCCCAGCTCGGCCGGGGGATGGTCGCTGGCCGCCCAGGCGGCATGCGCGGCCTCCACCCGGTGGCGCCCCGCCTGCCGGGTGGGCTCGCGGGACCGCAGCGCGCGCATGGCCTGGTCGGCGCCGAGCGCCCAGCCGTCGAGCCGGTCCAGCTCCACCCACTCGTCGGGCTCGTACGGCAGCACGCCCGGGCCGGGGGCGCTCCCGGCGGTCAGCGCCGCCACGGTGTCGAGGCGGACGATCCCCTCCGCCACCTGGTCGAGCACCGCCAGCTCGGGGGACACCCCGGCCCGGTAGGCGTTCTCCCGCAGGAGCCGGAGGGCGAGCTGGTGGAAGGTGCCGACCCAGGCCCGCTCCAGGCGGAGCAGCTCGCGGCCGGCCCGCTCCGCCGGGAGCGGCCCCAGGACCTCCCGCTCGATCCGTTCGCGCAGCTCGCCGGCGGCCTTCTCCGTGAAGGTGACCGCCATCAGGTGGCCGGGGGCGACGCCGGCCGCGACCCGGGCCGCGAACAGCGCCGCCATGGTCCCCGTCTTGCCGCTGCCGGCCGCCGCCTCCACGCAGAGCGACGCCTCCGGATGATGCTGCACCACCACCGCCTGCTCGGAGGTGGGGACGAACAGGGACGGCTCCCCGCTCACGGACGGGGGACCTCATGGCCGCGTCCGACGCTCCCCTCCCCGGCGCACAGGTCCGCCCGTGGGCAGCCGCGGCGCGGGTCCCAGCAGGTCCGGGTCCGGTGGCGCGGCTGCGCCGGGAAGCGCCCCCGGGCCACCCGGCGGCCCTCCTCCTCCAGCCGCCCGGCGAACGCCGCCAGCTCGTCCGGGGGGAGGTCGCGCAGCTCGGCCGCCTCCCGCGTGGAGAGCGGCGCCGTCGGATCAACGCGCAGCCCGCGGCGGTCGAGGGGGCGGTCAGGATCCCTGCCGGTCGCCGGGGTGCGGCCGACGTACCAGTTCCGGACCAGGGCGGGCTCCCCCGCCGGCAGCGCCGGCGCCGCCCCCCGCAGGAGCGCGAGGCCGTAGAGGGGAAGCTGCCAGTCCGTGGGCCCCTCGGCCTCGGTGCCCCGGATGGTGGCCAGGATCCCCGCTCGCGACGGGACCGCGAGCCCGGTCTTGTAGTCGAGGATCTCCACCCGGCCGCCGTCGACCGTGCGCGCCCGGTCGATCCGGCCCCGAACCACGACGCCGGACAGCTCCAGCCGGAAATCCACCTCCACCCCGAGCGTATGCTCCCCGGCGCCCCCCGCCGCCGCCGCCACCGCGTGATGGGCGTAGCGGTCGGCGAGGCGCCGGAGCCAGGCGGCGAGGGCGCGGTGGGCGAGCCGGCTCGGGACCGCCTCCGCCAGCCGGGGGAGGACCGTGCGCTCCAGCACCTCCTCGGCGACGAGACGGAACCGATCCGGGTCGCCGCGCCACCCGTCCTCGACGCGATGAACCAGCTCCAGGAGCCGGTGGGCCGCCTGGCCCCGCAGTCGGGCGAGGTCCGGCGGCCCTGGGCGCAGGACCCGGTGGTAGTAGAGGCGGCGGGGGCAGGCCAGCCACTCGCCGATCGCCGTCGCCGAGATCTCCAGCGGCTCCGGCACGGCCGCGGCCGTCCCCGCCACCGGGTCGAACGGGGCCAGGGTCGCCCCCAGCCCGTCGAGGTCGAGGCCGGGCACATCGCCGACGGCGGGGCGCGCCGACGGGTCGGCGGCGACCAGCGCGGCGAGTCCCGCCGCCACCGCGGTCCGGGTCACGTCCCCGGCCGCGGGGATGGCCCGCTCCAGGACCCCGGCGGCGCGGAGCGGACGCAGCAGGGGCGACGGCTCCACCCCCCGCCCGCCGATGCGGGCGGGGTAGGTGCAGGTGACCCTCCCGCTGGCCCGGGTCAGCGCCACCACCAGGTGGCGGGCCTCCTCCTCCAGGCGCCGGTCGTGATCCTGCACGGCGTCCTGGAGCTCGGGCACCCGCTCGAGCAGGAGGCTCAGCTCGTCGGGGGCGAGCAGCCCCAGGGGACGGGGCGGCGCCGGGAACGTCCCGGCGGCGCAGCCGCATACGAAGACCCGCGCGAACCCCAGGCCCCTGGCCTGCCCGACGGTGAGCAGGTGGACCGCGTCCCGGCCCGGGTCGGGGGCCAGGTCGGCCTCGGTGGCACGCCGGAGAGCGACGTCGAGGAGGTCCAGGGTGGCGCCCAGGGTGGGCGGGCGCCCCCGCAGGCGCGCCTCCACATCGGTGATCGCCCGCAGCGACTGGTCGACCCCGCGGAGGACATCGGCGAGCGGGGGATCGTCGGCAGCGGCCTCGAAGAGCCCGATCGCCCACGCCAGCTGCCCCACCCAGACCATGAGCGCCTCCGGGTCCACCGGGCCCCGGCGCAGCGGGGACGCCCAGGCCAGGGCGCGCGCCATCCGCGCCTCCACCCGCTCCACCTCCTCGCGCTCCTCGTCGCCGTCCCCATCCGCCGCCGCCCGGCTCTCGGTGCGCACCGCGCGGAGCAGGTCGAAGCCGTGGGCGCCGCTGCGCCGCCTCAGCCAGGCGCGGGCGGGGGCCGAAACCCCGCCCCAGGGCGACTCCAGCACAGCGCCGAACCGCTCGCGATCGTGGGGCTCGGCGCACCAGCGCATCCAGGCGGTGAGGGCGGCCAGCGCCGGGTGGCGGCTCCAGCCGATGCGTCCCAGGTGGCAGGGCACCCCGGAGCTGGCAAAGGCGTCGGCGAAGACCGGTCCCAGCGCGGTCAGGCTGCGGAGCAGCACGGCGACGTCCTGGTAGCGTCCCTGGCCCCCCAGAACCCAGTCCTTGATCGCGCCGGCGACCCCGAGCGCCTCGGCGGCCTCGTCGTCGGCGCGCCAGATCTCGACGACGGCCACGTCGGCGGGCGGCGCGGCGGCGATCGGCCCGGCGGGCCGCGGCCCGTCCCCTCCCGGCGGGCCGTCCCCGGCCGGCGGCGTGTCGTCGGGGCCGGGGTCCACCGCCGCCGCCGCCGCCAGCACCGCCGGCGGGCAGCGCCGGGACCCCGGCAAAGCCCAGTCCGCGACCGCCACCGCCAGGGGCAGCTCCTCCAGGAACCAGCGTGCGCTCCCCCCGGTCCCGCCGCTGATCGCCTGGCGGGGATCGCCCGCGACCGCCAGCCGAGCGGGGGGCACGAGGCCGCGGGCGAGCGCGCAGACGAGGTGGAACTGGGCGCCGTCCCACTCCTGGGCGTCGTCGGCCAGGAGGGCGTCGAAGCGGCCCGCGCTCCCGCCCGGCTCGTCCAGGAGCCGCGTCAGCGCGAGGGACACGGCGCCGTCGAGGTCGATCGCGCCGGCGGCCCGGAGGACGTCCTCGCTGCGGGCGGCGATGACCGCCAGCTCCTGGAGCGCGACCGGCGCCCGGCCGAGCCGCTCCGCCAGCAGCCCCGGGCCCACCATCGCCTGGCGGCAGGCCGCGACCGCCGCCCGTGCGTCCTCGATGCAGGCCGGATCGGCGTGGAGCGGCGCGATCCGACGGAGATCGGGACGGGCGCGCTCCAGGGCCGCCCGCGCCGCCAGCCAGGTCCCGAACCCGGTGAGGACGTGGGGCCCGGGGCCGTCGGCCTCCAGCGAGCCGATGATCCACCGCGCGGCGTCGTGGATCGTCCAGATCCGCGGGACCGGGTGAGCCGCCGCCCCGGCCGGCGCCAACCGCCGGCGGAGGTCGTCGCGCGCCCGCTGCGAGCGGACCAGCACCAGGATCCGGTCGGGCGCGGTGCCGGACGCGACCAGGCCCCGGTGGAGGCGCGCGATGAGCTCGGTCTTGCCGGAGCCGGGACCGCCCAGGATGCGCACCGGCCCCTGCAGCGCTGGGTCCGGCGCGGTCACCTGCGCGCTCGCGGTGAGCGGGCCATCTCAGGGGAGGCCGTGTCTCCCCGGACCCCACCGCCCTCCCGCCTCGGAGCCCAGCGCCGGCACCGCTGCCGTCTCCTCCGCCGCGGCGGTGCGGAGCTCGCTGACGCGGACGAAGCGGCTCAGACGGCGCCCGAGCTCCTCCGTCTCGAGGGCGGGGTCGCACCGGATGGCGACCCCCTCGACCAGGGCGCAGAGGGCGTCGCCGACCCACTCGGGCACCCCCACGCCTGGGCCCACCGAGGCCCGAAGGCAGGCGTCGCCGATCGACCGGCGGGCGGCCGCGATCCGCTCGGTGGCGGCCAGGTCGGTCCCGTCGACGGCGCGGAAGAGGAGGTGGAAGGCGATCGGATGGGATCGGGCGAAGTCGAGGTAGGTGGCGAATTGGCGGGCCAGGCCGGCCGAGCCCCGAGCCGGGCTGGCGGCGCCGAGGACGTCGAGGAGCAGCCCGCAGTGCTGCTCGACCACCGCCAGGAGGGCGGCGCGCTTGTTGGGGAAATACTGATAGACGAGCGGCTTGCTGACCCCCGCGGTGGCGGCGATCGAGTCCATTGTGGTGGCGGAGACCCCGTCGCGGGCGAACGCGGTGAGGGCGGCCTCGAGCAGCTGGGCGCGGCGGACGTCCCGGCTCAGCCGCTGCGCGCGCAGCCGTTCCGGCTTGCCCCGCGATCCGCGAAGGCGCCGCGTGACCCGCCCGATGGTCTCGACGGCCGGCCCCGCCGGCCACCGTGACACCGGGAGCTCGCCTCCCATCCTGGGGCCGGATCATACTCGGCCGTCCGGCCGGAGCCGGGTCGCCGCCGCGAGCGGCCTGCTATCCTGTCCCAACCCGGCGGGGGTTCGGCGGGGAGGAGGAGCGCCACCGTGGGTCAGCCACTACTGCGCAGGGTCGGGGTCGTGCTCGCGCTCGCCGTGGGCCTGGTGCTCGCGAGCGGCCTCGGGGGAGCGGTGGCGGGGGCGCGGGCCCGGCCGGCGGCGCGGACCGGGAGCGGCGGCACCGTCCGCTTCGCGCTGCCGCCGGCGGTCACCCCCACCTACATCTACCCCCTCTACCCGTTCGCGGACTACACCTACGCCAACCAGAGCTTCTTCGAGGCCCTGATGTACCGGCCGCTGTACGCGTTCGGCGACAACGGCACCCCCCTCCTCAACGAGAACCAGAGCCTCGCCCAGCCGCCCGTCTTCTCCAACGGGGGGCGCACGGTGACGATCGTGCTCAAGCCCTGGCGCTGGTCCGACGGGCGCCCTCTGACCTCGCGCGACGTCCAGTTCTGGGAGAACCTGCTGGTCGCCAACAAGGCCAACTTCGGGCCCTACGTGCCCCACAACTATCCCGACAACGTGGTCCGCGCCGCCTACCCGGCCCCCAACCGGGTGGTCCTCACCTTCAACCGGGCCTACAACCACTTCTGGCTTCTCTACAACCAGCTGAGCCAGATCACGCCGATGCCGCAGCACGTCTGGGACCGCACCCGGGTGGGAGGGCCGGTGGGCAACTTCGATGAGACCCGCGCCGGGGCCGTCGCGGTGAACACCTTCCTCACCCACCAGGCGACCCAGCTCTCCACCTACGGACGCAATCCGCTCTGGGACGTGGTCGACGGCGCCTGGCGCCTGAGCGCCTACACGCCCGCCACCGGCTTCTCGGTGTTCACCCCCAATCCCGCCTACTCCGGGGCCGGTCGGGCCCACATCAGCCGCTTTGAGGAGGTGCCCTTCACCAGCGACGCGGCTGAGTTCAATGCGCTCCGGGCGGGCACGATCGACTACGGCTACCTGCCCCTCTTCGACCTCAGCCAGCGCGGCTACTTCACCCATCACGGCTACCGGGTGACCCCCTGGCCGCTGTGGGCGTTCGACAACATCACGCTCAACTTCGGCAACGCCCGGCTCCGCCCGATCCTGAGCCAGCTCTACGTGCGCCAGGCGCTCCAGATGCTGGTCGACCAGCCCAGCTACATCAGCCACATCTTCCACGGCTACGCGGTGCCCACCTACGGCCCGGTCCCGCAGCAGCCGGTGACGCCCTTCATCAGCCCCCAGGAGCGCACCAACCCCTACCCCTTCAGCATCGCCGCTGCCCGCCGGCTGCTGGCGGCGCACGGGTGGCGGGTGGCGCCCAACGGGCGCACGGTGTGCCGGGCGCCGGGGGGTGGCGCGCACCACTGCGGCGCCGGGATCGCCGCCGGCACCGCGCTCAGCTTCGCCTTCGAGTACCCCAGCGGCAGCGTCGCCGCCACCCAGGAGGCGCAGGCCTACAAGTCGGCCGCCAGCGCCGCCGGGATCCAGATCCAGCTCGCGTCGCTCCCGCTCAACACCATCAACTCGCAGGGCGACTCCTGCCCGGGCGCGGGATGCAAGTACGCCCTGCTCAGCTTCGGACTGGTGGGCTGGGACTACGGGCCCGACTACTTCCCCTCCGGGGGCGAGATCATCGGGACCGGGGCCAGCGGCAACAGCGGCCAGTACAGCAACCCCACCAACGATCAGAACATCCTGGCCACCCACGTCGACGCGGGGCTGGGGCCGCTGTACCGCTACCAGGACTTCGTTGAGACCCAGCTGCCGCTGCTCTTCTTCCCGACCCCGGTGTTCCAGATCTCGGTGATCCGCAACACCCTTCAGGGGATCGGGCCGCAGTCGCCGCTGACGACGATCAGCCCGCAGACCTGGACGGTGAGCGGCTGACGGCCTGATCGGCGACGCCAGGGCGACCCCGGCCGGCCGGGGTCGGCCGGCCGCCGGATCCCGGTCAGACGCCGGGCCCGGTGACCAGCGACCGCTGCACCACCTCCTGGAGCGCGAAGACGAGGTCCAGCGCCTGCGCCGTCGAACCGGACTCGGGCGGGAGCGCTCGCTCCGCCGGCAGGATCGCCTCCTGAATCGAGACCAGGAGATCCCAGCAGCGCCCCGGGCAGCGGTCGTGATGGCGCAGGTTGGCGCTCTCCAGCTCCCACAGCAGCGAGTCGAGCTGGGCCAGCCAGGCGCGGCGGCGCCCACGGGCTCCGGGCAGGGCCGGCTCGGTCAGGACCTCCGGCCGCGGCGGCAGGCTCACGGCTCATCGCCGGGGTCGCGGTCGCGGGACTCCCACCCCGGGGGGTACCCCGGCCAGCGCGCCAGCCGGCGCTGCAGACGGGCCTCGATCCGCTGCTGGTGGCGCGCCATCCGCCAGGCGGCGGGCGGCACGCCTCCGGCCGGCCATGGCGTCCCCGGCTCGGGAGCGTCGGACGGCGGGGCGGCCGGGCGGCTGCGCACCACCACGCCGCCCATCACGGCCAGCCCGCGGACTCGCACCAGCGGCGTTCCCGGTCGCACCGGCACCGGCGCGATCCGCGACTCCTTGCCGCCCATGATCGCCAGGCCCTGGAGGTCGACATCGACGCCCTCGGGGACGATCACATCGACGCAGCCCATCAGCGCCAGCACGTCGATGACCACCTCGGTCCCCTCGATGGTGGCGGAGCGGAGGTCGAGGCAGCAGCCTCCCATCACCGCCACCACCACGCTGTGCGGCGCCACCCGCCAGCGTCCGCGCCGGGAGACTCCGGACATCAGGCTGACCGTCAGGTGGACCGCCCGCCGGGCCGCGCCGCCACCGGTGCCGGCGATCGCCGGCTCGGGCGCGGTGGCTGCGGGAAGTCCCTCCAGCACCGCCGCCAGCTCGCCGCCGGTGCGGGCGGTGTAGGCCGCGCCGGCACGGTCGGCGAGCTCGCCGAAGGTCAGCCGCCCGTCGGCGCAGCACTCGCGCAAGAGCTCGACCACCCGCTCGCGATCGACATCGGCGACCAGCCGCCGCGCCGCGCTCTCGGCCGCCACCGGCGGCTCTGTGGACATCGACCGCTCCTCCCTGTCGATGCACGTCGGGGGCGCGTCCCCGTGGCGGTGGCAGGATTATAGGCGCGTCCCGAGGTCGGCGTCAGGCCCCGGCGAGGCCCCAGGATCCGGCGTAGCCGGGATCGTCGAGCTCCTGGGCGAGTCCGGAGAATCGCAGCGGCTGGAAGGTGTCGCACATCACCGCCAGCTCGTCGGTCTCGGTGCGTCCGAGCGCCGCCTCGACCAGGCCCGGTTGCGGCCCGTGCGCCAACCCCGAGGGGTGCAGCGTGATCGATCCCGCCTCCACGCCGCGGCGCGACCCGAAGCTCCCCGACACGTAATAGATGAGCTCCTCGGAGTTGAGGTTGGCGTGGTAGTAGGGGATCGGGATCGCCAGCGGGTCCCAGTCCAGCTTGCGCGGACAGAAGGAGCAGACGACGAAGCCGCGCCCCTCGAAGGTCTGGTGCGCCGGCGGGGGGACGTGGATGCGGCCCGCCAGCGGCTCGAAGTCGGCGATGTTGAGGGTCCACGGGTAGAGGAAGCCGTCCCAGCCGACGACGTCAAAGGGATGGTGGCGCAGCCGGTAGCTCTGCAGCCCGCCGCGGATGCGCACCCGCAGGGTGAAGTCCCCCGCCTCGTCGTGGGTGCGCAGCGCTCCCGGGGGGTGGCAGTCACGATGGTAGTAGGGGGCGTGCTCCAGCAGCTGGCCGGACGCGTTGCGGTAGCGCCGGGGGATCGTGATCGGGCCCGGGCTGCTGATGACGAGGTGACGCTGCGGGCCCTCCGGCTCGAATCGGAGCGTGGTCCCGCGGGGGATCACGATGTAGTCGCCGGTGCGGTAGGGGAGATCGCCGAACAGGGTCGCCACCACCCCCTGGCCCTGGTGCACGAAGACCACCTCGTCGCCCTCGCCGTTGCGGTAGAACCACGGCATCGGCTGGGAGCTGTGGCAGAGCGCCACCTCGACGTCATCGTTCCAGACCAGGGTGCGCCGGCCCAGCACCGGGTCGCCCATCGGCGGCAGGCCCTGGGTGCGGAGGTGATGGTGCACGTGCCGGCCGGGGACCCACTCGTCGCGCTCGATCGCTCGCCACTCCTCGCTCGGCTCGTACCCGAGCGGCTGGCGGAGGTGATAGAGGATGGACTCGTCGCCGCTGAACCCCTCCAGCCCCATCACCTCCTCGGCGAGCAGGAGGCCCGCGCGGCGGAGCTGAGTGTGGCGCTTGGCGGGGACCTCGCCCCGGCATTGGTAGACGGGCATCCCCCTAGCCTACGGCCCCCGCTCGCCACCGGCGGGCGCGATCGGGGTGCGCAGCTCCCCCAACCGTTCCACCGCCAGCACGACCCGGTCGCCCGCCCTGAGCCAGGGATAGCGGTCGCCGCCATGGGTCGCGGCCAGCTCCAGGATGCACCCGGTCCCGCAGGTCCCGGTCGCGATCACGTCGCCGGGGACGACGCGGGTGCCCCGGCTCGCCTGGGCGACCATCTCCTCGAAGCTCCAGTGCAGGTCGGCGAGTGACGCCCGCGAGTAGGGACGTCCCGAGACCGTCGCGGTCATGGCGAGGTCGTAGCCCTGGCCGCGGCGCCGGTCGGCGAGCTCGTCGGGGGTGACCAGGAGGGGGCCGAGGGTGGTGGCGAAGTCCTTGCCCTTCACCGGACCGAGTCCGACCGGGCGCTCCGCCCGCTGGAGGTCGCGTGCGCTCCAGTCATTGCAGATGCAGAAGCCGGCGAGGTGGCGCTGGGCCCGGTCCGCCACCAGGTCGCGCCCCTCGCGCCCCACCACCGCCGCCACCTCCAGCTCGAAGTCCAGCTGCTGGCACCCGGGCGGGGCGGCGACGGGGTGCTGGTCCCCCACCACCGCGTGGGGATTGCTGAAGTAGAAGGCGGGGGCGCGGTACCAGGCGGGGTCGATCGCCTGGCCCCGCGAGGCCCAGGCCGTGCGCACGTGGGCCTCGAAGGCGTAGAAGTCGCGCAGCGTCGGGGGTCGGGGGATCGGAGCCAGCAGGCTGACGGCGGCGAGCGGGACCACCTCCGCGGGATCGGCCCGAGCCCGCTCGCCGGCGGACGCCAGCCGCTCGCCGTCGTCGCCGAGCAGGCCGACCAGGGTGGCGCCGCCCGGCAGGCCGTGCACCGCGTCGTCCACCACCAGGCCGACGCGCTCATCGTCCGCGGGGGGACGGCGGTAGGTGGCCCAGCGCACCCCGTCTCACCCCGACCCGCTCGCCGCGGCGGGGGGCGCGGCCATGGCGGCCAGTGTACGCGGCGATGCGCCCCGTCCCCCTACGATGCCACGGTGCCCGCCCAGACCCCTGATCCCCGCCCCGGCCCGGTCCCGGCCGGATTCGACCACCTGATGGGGACGGAGATCGTCGAGGTGGGGCCGCGCCGGGTCCACCTGCGCCTCGCCCTCTCCCCCATCCACCACCAGCCGATGGGGATCGTGCACGGGGGCGTGCATGCGGCCCTCGCGGAGACCGCCGCCTCGATCGCGGCCAGCGTCAACGTCGGGCGGATGGCGGTCGGGATCGACAACCACACGAGCTTCCTGCGGGCGGTGCGCGACGGGACCCTGGACGCGGTGGCGACACCGGTGCACACCGGCCGCAGCGTCCAGCTCTGGGAGGTCGCCATCCGTCGCGGCGACGAGCTGGTCGCCAGCTCCCGGGTCCGGATGTTCGTGCTCGAGACGCGCCGCACGTCCCCGGGGGAGTAGCCCCGGCCTACGCCGTGGAGCTGCGCTCCGAGCGCAGCACCGCCTGGGCCGCGGCAAGCCGGGCGGCGGGGACGCGGAACGGCGAGCAGGAGACGTAGTCGAGCCCGATCCGGTCGCAGAGCGCGATCGAGCCGGCGTCGCCGCCGTGCTCGCCACAGATGCCCAGCTCGAGGGTGGGCCGGGTCGCCCGGCCCTCCCGGGCGGCGATCTCCATCAGCCGGCCCACCCCTCCGGGGTCGAGGTGCTCGAAGGGGTTGTCGGGGAGGATGCCCTCCTCGACGTACTGGCCCAGGAACTTACCCTCGGCGTCGTCCCGGGAGACGCCGTACGTCATCTGGGTCAGGTCGTTGGTGCCGAACGAGAAGAAGTCCGCCGCCTCCGCCACCGCGCCGGCGGTGAGCGCGGCCCGCGGCACCTCGATCATGGTGCCGATCTTGATCGCGAGCCGGGTCCGGCGCTCGGTCGCCACCGCCTGCAGGGTGGCCTCGATCACCCGGCGGGTGCGCCGCAGCTCCTCGACGTGGCCCACCAGTGGCACCATGATCTCCGGCACCGCGCGCACGCCTCGTCGCCTCAGCTCGCAGGTGGCCTCGCCGATGGCACGGGTCTGCATCTCGATGATCTCCGGGTAGAGAAGCCCCAGGCGGCAGCCCCGAAGGCCCAGCATCGGGTTCTGCTCGCGCAGCTCCTCCACCGCCGCCAGCAGCCGCTCCGCCCGCTCCAGCTCCGGACCGTGCTCGCGGCGCCCTCGACGCTCGGCGACCTCGGTGAGCAGGGCGTCGTGGTTGGGCAGGAACTCGTGCAGGGGCGGATCGATCAACCGGATGATCACCGGCCGCCCTCGCATCGCCTCCAGGATGCCGACGAAGTCCGCGCGCTGGAAGGGGAGCAGCTGCGCCAGCGCCGCCCGGCGGCCCTCGGTCCCGGAGGCCAGGATCATCGCCTGCACGTGCGGCAGCCGCTCCTGCTGCATGAACATGTGCTCAGTCCGGCACAGGCCCACCCCCTCGGCGCCGAAGTCGCGCGCCCGGCGGGCATCGTCGGGGGTGTCGGCGTTGGCGAAGACGCCCAGGCGCCGGACCCCGTCGGCGATCGCGAGCAGGCGGCGGAGGGCGCCCGAGACCGCCGGCTCCACGGTCGCCACCGCCCCCCGGATGATCCGCCCGGTGCTGCCGTCGATGGTGAAGACGTCGCCCTCGTGCACGGTCACCCCGCCGGCCGCGAACTGGCGGCGGCGGAGGTCCACCGCCACCGACTCGGCGCCGGCGACGCACGGCTTGCCCATCCCGCGCGCCACCACCGCGGCGTGGGAGGTGCTGCCGCCGCGTGCGGTGAGCACGCCCTCGGCCGCGATCATCCCGTGGACGTCGTCGGGGTTGGTCTCGACCCGGACCAGGATGCAGGCGGTGCCGGCGCGGGCGAGCGCCTCGGCACGGTCGGCGTCGAAGACCGCGGCTCCGGTGGCCGCCCCCGGGGACGCCGCCAACCCGGTGGCGAGCACCTCGACCCGGGCGCCGGGATCGATCGCGCGGTGGAGCAGCTGGTCGATCTGGTCCGGCTCCACCCGCCGCAGCGCCTCCTCCTTCGTGATCCGCCGCTCCTTCAGCATGTCGGTGGCGATCCGCACCGCGGCCTGGGCGGTGCGCTTGGCGGTCCGGGTCTGGAGCATGTAGAGGCGGCCGCGCTCGATGGTGAACTCCATGTCCTGCACGTCGCGGTAGTGGGCCTCCAACCTGGTCGCGATCCGCTCGAACTCGCGGTACACCTTTGGCATCTGGCGGCGGAGGGTGGCGATCGGCTGCGGAGTCCGCGTTCCCGCCACCACGTCCTCCCCCTGGGCATTGAGGAGGTACTCGCCAAACACGCCGGGCGCGCCGGTGGCGGGGTCGCGGGTGAAGGCGACGCCGGTGCCAGAGGTGGCGCCCATGTTGCCGAACACCATCATCTGGACGTTGACGGCCGTCCCCAGGGTGTGGGGGATGTGGCTGAACTCGCGGTAGGCGACCGCACGCCGGCTGTTCCAGGATCCGAACACCGCCGCGATCGCGCGCTCCAGCTGGACCAGGGGATCGTCGGGGAACTCACGGCCGGTGGCGGCGCGGACCAGCCGGCGCATCTCCGCCACCAGCCGCTCCAGCGCGGGGGCGCCGAGGTCGGCGTCGGTGGCGGCGCGCGCCCGCCGCTTGGCGGCCTCCAGCGCCTTGTCGAAGGGGGCGGGGTCGAGGCCGAGGACGATCCGGGCGAAGAGCTGGATGAACCGGCGGTAGGCGTCGAGGGCGAACCGACGGTCCTGGGTCCGCTGCGCGAGCCCCTCCAGGGTCGTGGGGGTGAGGCCCAGGTTGAGGACGGTGTCCATCATCCCCGGCATCGAGAAGGCGGCCCCCGACCGCACCGACACCAGGAGCGGGTCCTCGGGGTCCCCGAAGCGTCGCCCGGCGGTGCGCTCCAGCCAGCCGAGGCTGGTCTGCACCTCGGGCCAGAGACCCTCGGGGAAGCGGCCGCCCGCCTTGAGGAAGGCGAGGCACGCCTCGGTGGTGATGGTGAAGCCGGGCGGCACCGGCAGGCCGGCGCGGGTCATCTCCGCCACCCCCGCCCCCTTGCCGCCGAGCAGCTGGCGCATGTCCCGGCCCCCCTCATCGAAGTGCCACACCCAGCGGCGGCCGCGGCGGGTCGGCCGGACCCGGGTCGGGCCGGCGCGGTTGCCGGCGGCGACCGTGGTCGCCGCCCCCCGTGTGGTCGCCCGTCCGGGCGCTGCCGTCCTCGGCGCCATTCCCTGCCTCCCGTGCGCCGGCCCCGGCCGTGCTTGGACCGCCGCGTGCGGTCCCGCCGCGCCTGGACCGCCACGCGTTGCCCCGCCGCCGAGTGTACCGCCGTTCCCCCCGGCCGAGGAGGGTCCGCGTCCGGTCCGCCGCCTCAGCGGGGACCGGTCACCAGACGGCGGCGGGCACGTGCTCGCGCAT
>DAHUZL010000046.1 GCA_027306655.1 Candidatus Dormiibacterota bacterium | reverse complement strand
GCTTTCCGGTCGCGCGCGCCGCGCCCATCGCCGTCGCCGCGGTCGGCGCGGCCCTCGCGGCCCCGGGCACCCCGCTGCGCCTGTGCACGATCGTCTGCTTCTCGGAGACGGACCTCGCCGCCTATCGCCAGGCGCTGATCGGGGGCTCCTCCGACGGCGGTGGCTGAGCCCATCGCCTCGCTCCCCGTCGTGCTCGGGGTGGACGCCTGTCCCAGGGGGTGGCTCGCGGTCGGCCTCCAGAACGGGCGCCTCACCATTCTCGACGCGGCTCCGCAGACGCGGCTGCACGACCTGATCGCCCGCCACCCGGACGCCGCGTGGATCGGCATCGACATCCCGATCGGCCTGGTCGACCGCAGGACGCGCTCGGCCGACCGGCGGGCCCGGGAGCTCCTCGGCGCACGTCGCTCCTCGGTGTTCCTCACTCCCCCGCGGTCGGTTCTGGCCGAGCCCGACTGGCAGCAGGCCAACGTGCGGGCACGGGCGCTGGACGGAGCGGGCGTCTCACGCCAGGCTCACGGCCTGCGCGCGCGGATCCTGGAGGTGGCGCCCCTGGCCGCGGCCGATCCGCGCCTCCTCGAGGTGCACCCCGAGCTTTCGTTCGCGCGGATGGCGGGAGGCTCGGCATCGGCGGCGTTGGCGTCCAAGCACACGGCGGTGGGCGTCCTCCAGCGCCACGACCTGCTGCGGCGGAACGGGATCGACTGTGCCTGGCGCGCCACGCTGGCTCAGGTGGCGACCGGCTCGGCCGCCCTCCGCCGCGCGTCCGTGCAGGACGTCCTCGATGCGGCCGCGGCCGCCTGGACGGCGGACCGGCGCCGGCGCGGCGTGGCCGGGTGCGTCCCGGATCCCCCCACCCAGCATGAGGACGGCCGACCCATCGTCATCTGGACCTGAGCCGGCGTTCGTCGGCCCGGTCCAGCACCGCCGCCAGCGACATCGCGCCCAGGTTCGGCAGGACCAGGTGGGCGCCATCGGCGGCCGAGGCGTCGGTCGCGACGTGGCTCACCGCGACGCAGAAGAGACCGGCCGCCACCGCCGCCGCCACCCCGTTGGGCGAGTCCTCCACCGCGATCGACGCGGCGGGGTCCGCTCCGAGGGCCCGGCAGGCGGCGAGGTAGAGGCCGGGGTGGGGCTTGGCCGGCACCGATCCCTCGTAGCAGGCCACGTGCGCGAACCGGCGGCGGAGGTCGAACTCGTCGAGCCAGGGCATGACCCAGTCGGCCCGCGAGCTGGAGGCGATGGCCGTCCGCAGGCCGATCGTGTCGGCCGCGTCGAGCCAGTCGATGACCCCGGGCATGAGCCCGCGCGCCCGCACCATGGCCCGGTAGCGCCGGCGCAGGCGCTTCTCGGTCCCCGCCGCCACCTCGACCCGGCTGCGCTGGCGAAGCGCCCGCGCGGGATCGAAGCCGCCCTGGGTGCCGAGGCACGTGCTCCACTCCTCCTGCGTGAACTCGCAGCCGTGCTCACGGAAAACTCGGCGCCACACGGCGAGGTGCGTCGTCTCGCTGTCGACCACGATGCCGTCGAAGTCGAGGACCAGGGCGCGGGTCGCTCCCGCCGTCCCGTCGCTCACCCCAGGGCCCGTCATCGGTTCAGGATCGCAGACTCCGCCGCGCCAGCGGCCGGCCGCCGGGGACCCCGTAGACTCGGGGCCGGGTGGCCCCCCTGACACCGTCCGAGGCCGGCGAGGCGCTGGACCGCGAGGGACAGCGGCTGGCCGAGGTCGCGGCCGCGCAGCCCCTCGACGCCGAGGTGCCGACGTGTCCCGGCTGGCGACTCCGCGACCTCGTGCGTCACCTGGGCTACGTCCACCGCTGGGCGACGCGGTACGTCGTCGACGCGCTCACCACGATGGTGGAGGCGCCGGGCGAGGCCGAGATCCTGCGGGAGACGGTGGCCGACGACGGGCTGCTCCCGTGGTTCCGGGAGGGACACAGGGCGCTGGTCGGGGCCCTGCGCGCGGCGCCGGCCGACCTAGACTGCTGGACCTTCCTCGCCGCGCCGTCGCCGCTCCACTTCTGGGCGCGGCGGCAGGCGCATGAGACCGCCATCCATCGGGTCGACGCGGAGCTCGCGGCGGGGACTGCAACCCCGGTCCCGGCCGCGTTCGCGGCCGACGGCATCGACGAGCTGGTGATGGGGTTCGCCGGCCGGTCCGGCCGGCTCCGCGCGAAGCCGGGTCGGACGCTCGCCGTCCACGCCACCGACACCGCCCAGGACTGGCTGGTGCGGGTGGGGTCGGAGGGACGGCTCACGGTGTCGCAGGGACCCGCCGCGGCGGACTGCGTGATCGCCGGGACCTCTGCCGACCTCTACCTCACCCTGTGGAACCGGCGGGGCCCCGACGGACTCGAGGTCGGCGGGGACGCGGGCCTGCTCGCGGCGTGGCGTCAGGGCATGCGGGTCCGCTGGAGCTGACCCGGGTCCGGCTCGCGCATCGGCGTATACGCCGGTGTCAGCACGATGTATAGTGGGCTCGTGCGGCGAACCCAGATCTACATCGACGAGGGGCTCGATCGCGAGCTGCGCGAGGTTGCGGCGGCCCAGGGCCGGTCGGCCGCGGCGGTGATCCGCGAGGCGCTGCGAGCCCACCTGAACCGGGTGCCGAACGAGCCGGCGGGCGCCGATCCGATCCTGGAGATGGCCGGAGCCTTCAGGGGCCTCCCGCCCGATGGGGCGGTCGGGCACGACCATGACCTCTACGGGGCCGGGCCGGAACCGGTCCCGTCGAGCGGGCGGCCACCGCCTCGGTGAGCGTCGTCTTCGTCGACTCCAGCGGCTGGATCGCTCTCCTCAGCCGCGATGATCGTCGCCACCCGGCCGCGGTCGCCCGCTATCGGGAGCTGGCAGCGGCCGGGGCCCGGCTGGTGACCAACAACTACGTGACGGACGAGACCGCCACCCGCCTTCGGTACGGCCTCGGCCTGGCGGCGGCCCTCGACTTCCGCCGCATGTGTCGCGCCGCGGAGGTCCGCGGCCGCCTTCGCATCGCGTGGGTCGACGAGCCCTCCGAGGCCGAGGCCTGGAGGATCCTCGAGCAGTACGCCGACGTGCGCCTGTCGCTGACCGACGCGGCGGGCGCGGCCACCGCGCGCGCGGCCCGGGCGTCCGAGATCTTCGGCTGCGACCGGGATTTCGAGGCCCTCGGCTTTTCGGTCGTCCCCGGGCCGGGATAGGCCCCGGCCCCGCTGGGGCGGCGCTTCCGTCAGGCGCTCTGCGCCTCCCGGGCGTGGAGCAGCTCGCGTCGCGCGTCGATGAGCGGCTGGGCGACCTGGGCCGGCACCTCCTCGTAGTGGGCGAAGCTCATCGTGTACCGGCCCCGGCCCTGGGTCATCGCGCGCAGCTCGATCGGGAACCGGTACATCTCCGCGAGCGGAACCTGGGCGGCCACCTCCTCCAGGCCGTCGCCCGCCGGGGTCATCCCCCCGATCCGGCCGCGGCGGCTGTTGAGGTGGCCGATGACATCGCCCATCACGGCGGCGGGCACGATCACCTGGACGTCCATGATCGGCTCCAGGAGGTAGGCGCCCGCCTTGTCGACCGCCTCCCGCATCGCCATCGCGCCCGCCAGCTGGAACGCGATGTCCTTGCCGTCGACGGGGTGGGTCGAGCCGTCCACCAGCCGGACGTGGACGTCCACGAGCGGATAGCCGGCGAGGACGCCCTGCTCCAGGGTCTGGCGCACCCCCTTCTCGACCGAGGGTCGGAACTGGTGGGGGATCGATCCGCCGAAGATCTTGTCCTCCCACTCGTAGCCGGTGCCCCGGGGGAGGGGCTCGATCTCGATGGTGCAGTCGCCGTAGAGGCCGGCCCCGCCGGACTGCTTCTTGTACCGGTGCTGCTGCCGCGCCCGTCCCCGGATCGTCTCCTGGTAGGGGACCTGGGGGACGGCCAGGACGGCGTCGACCTGGTACTTGCGCTTGAGCTTCTCCAGGGTGACGTCGAGGTGGACGTCGCCGAGGCCGTGGAGCAGCGTCTCGTGGGTGGTCGGGTGGCGCTCGACCCTGAGGGTGGGGTCCTCCTCGCAGAGGTGGGCCAGCCCCGCGTTGATCTTCTCCTCGTCCCCCTTGGCCCGCGGCCGGATCGCCATCGTGTACGAGGTCGGGGGGAAGGCCAGCGCCGGAGCCGTCGCCCCCTCCCGCGGGCCCAGCACGTCGCCGGTCGCGGTGTGGGCGAGCTTGGTGGCGGCGCCGATCTCCCCGGCGACGAGGAGATCGGCCGGCTCCAGCGTCTTGCCCCGGGGGCGGGTCGGGCGCGCGAGACGCTCCTCCTGGTGGGAGCGGGCATTGTGGAGATGGCCCTCCGGGCGCAGGGTCCCCTCCAGCACCTTGAAGTACGAGATCTTGCCGAAGGGGTCGGCGGTGGTCTTGAAGACGAAGCAGGAGGGCGGACGGTCGACGTCGCCAACCGCCGGCGGCGGCAGGCAGGCCACCACCTCGTCGAGCACCAGGGCGGCTCCGAACGCGCGGGCGGGCGCGGCGGCAAGCACTGGGACCACCTGGCCGGCCGCGGTCGCGGTCCGCAGCGCCGCCCGGAGCTCCTCCTCCCCCGGCTCCGTCCCCTCCAGGTAGCGCTCCAACAGCCCGTCGTCGGTCTCAGCCACGGCCTCGATCAGCTCTTGGCGCAGCCGCTGAGCCTCCTCCGCCAGTTCGGCGGGCACGTCCGCCGTCTGCGAGCCGCCTCGATCGTCGAAGAGGTGGGCCCGGCCGGCGACGAGGTCGACCACGCCGCGGACGTCGTGCTCGCGTCCGATCGGGAGGTGGATCGCGACCGGCCGGGGCAGGAGCTGACGGCGGAGCGCGGCCAGGGTGGCGGCGAAGTCGCTGTGCTCCTTGTCCAGCTTGGTGACCACGACCAGGCGGGGCAGGCCCCGCTCCGCCAGCAGCGCCCAGGCCGTGTGCGCCCCGACAGGGAGGTCGCCGGCGCCGGTGGACCCGACGCAGACGATGGCGCCGTCGGCCACGGCCAGCGCCGAGCGCACCTCCCCCTCCAGGTCCTGGAACCCCGGGGTGTCGATGACGGTCACCCGGTGGCCCTGCCACTCCATCCCAGCGACCGCGAGCGTGATCGAGATGTGGCGCCGCTGCTCCTCCGGCTCGAAATCGAGCAGCGTCGTTCCCTGGTCGGTGGAGCCCAACCGGGAGATCACGCCGCCCGCCAGGGCGAGCGATTCGGCCAGGGTGGTCTTGCCGTCGTGGCTGTGTCCGAGGATGGCGACATTGCGCAGCCGCTCCGGCACCGCTCCGGCCATGGCCAACCCTCCGACGACCCCGGGGGTGCCCCCGATCCGAGTCGGGCGGACCCCCACCCCGCGCGATCTCGGCGCCATTCTACGGCCGGGCACCGGGGGTGGCGCAGGCTGAGGCCGGATCGGCGACGCTGGGGCTCGGTCTGGCCGTGCGCCGACCGCGTCAGCAGGACGCTCCTGTGAGCTGGAGTCCCGACGCCTCAGAGAACCTTGGAGAGGAAGTCCCGAGTGCGCGGCTGAGCGGGCGCGTCGAAAACCTGGCGAGGAGCCCCCTGCTCGACGATCTGGCCCTGATCCATCATCACCACCCGATCGGCCACCTCCGCCGCGAAGCCCATCTCGTGCGTGACGACGACCATGGTCATCCCGCCCTCGGCCAGCTCGCGCATCACCGCGAGCACCTCACCCACCATCTCCGGATCGAGAGCGCTGGTGGCTTCGTCAAACAGCATCAGGGTCGGCTTCATCGCCAGCGCCCGTGCGATCGCGACCCGTTGCTGCTGCCCCCCAGAGAGGTGGGCTGGCCGCGCCTCCAGCTTGTCCGCCAGCCCGACCCTCACGAGCAGGTCTGCCGCCTCTTGGAGGCCGATGCTCCGCGACACCTTCTTCACCCGCAGCGGTCCACAGGCGACGTTCATCAGGGCCGTCATATGCGGAAAGAGATTGAAGCTCTGAAAGACAAACCCGATCTCGCTGCGGCGCTGGGCCGTCTCCCGCCGTGACGCCTCGACCAGCCGGTCGTCGGCTCGCTGCCGATAGCCGATCAGGTGTCCATTGATGAGAATCCGCCCCCCGTCGATCCGCTCCAGATGATTCAGGCAGCGCAGGAACGTTGTCTTCCCTGACCCTGACGGTCCGATGATGACGACGACCTCGCCCCGACCCACTTGGAGGGACACGCCCCGCAGAACCTCCAGGGGGCCGAAGTGCTTGCGCACGTCAACGGCCTGGACGACCGGGGCATCAGCGGGCGCGTCGCCCGACGGGGGCGGCGGACGAGGCGGCCGCCCCAGGTCCGCACCGACGCTCAAGCCGAATCTCGAAGGCGACCGCTGCCCGGGCGCCACCCCACCCCGATCAGCCGCTGACGGAAGGTGGGGGGCCGCTGGATCCCCACCTGGGTCTGCAGGCGCGACTCGATCGTCGACTGCACCAGCGTCCAGAGCGTCGTGAGCGCGAGGTAGTAGAGGGCGGCCACGCTATAGATCTCGAAGGTGCGAAATGTGAGTGAGTTGATCTCCTGGGCGTTCAGGAAGAGTTCCGAGACTCCGATCGTCGCCAGCAAGGAGGTGCTTTTCATCATCGCGTTGAAGTCATTGCCCAATGGGGGGATGATCACTCGTACCGCTTGGGGGAGGACGATCCGTCGCATAACCTGCCCCGGCGTCATGCCGAGGGAGAGTCCAGCCTCGCTCTGGCCGATGGCGACCGACGAGATCCCGGCCCGGATGATCTCGGCCATGTAGGCAGCCTCGTTCGCCGCCAGGGTGACGATGCCCGCCTGAACCACCCCCTGGATGTCCAAGCCGAGCACCGTCACGTCGTTGAAGGAGAACAGGCCCAGCGCCGCGAAGCCGTCGTACACGATCACGAGCTGCACCAGCAGCGGCGTCCCCCGCACCACCCAGATGTAGAGGCCGACGAATGCGCGCAGCGGCCAAAGTCGCGAACGCCGGAGAAGGGCGAGGAACAATCCCAGCAGGATGGCGAGCACCATCGCAATGATGGAGATGTAGATGGTCGTGGCGAAGCCGAGCAGAAAGGAGGAGTTGGGGCGCACCAGCGCGTGCCAGAAGAAGATCCAATCGAAATGCAGCCCGACAGCGTAGCTCACTGGCAGGTTGGCCAGCCAGGTCACCCGCACCGACTCCGGTCCCGGTCCAGCTCAGGTCGCGCTCAGCCGCGGGCCGCTCAGGCCGTGCCCGAAAGGCCGTACTGGAGCTCGTCGAAATGAAGGCCCCACCGCGACATGATGACGTTGTAGAGGCCGCTCTTCTCCACGCTCCTGAATGCGTTGGTCACTCCGCTGAGGAGCGCGGGATCCCCCTTGCGCATCGCGATCCCAGTGAGAATGCGGCCGAAGGGGTGACCTGCGAACTGGTAGGTCCCCCTCGCCTTGCCCATGTAGTAGGCAGCGGTCTCGGTGGTGGTGGCATACGCTTGGGCGCGACCGAGCGCCAGCTGGTCCAGGGCGGAGATGTCGTCCTGGTACAGAAGCGGCTTGATGGCAGACTTCCCGGCCTTGGTGCAGGCAGCGCTCTGGGTGGCGATATCGAGACCGGCGGTGGTGCCAATCGTGGTGGCCACGGTCTTGCCGCAGAGCGAGTCATTCAGGCCGGTCACATGGCTGGGATTCCCATGCCTTACCACGATCGATTCACCTGAGTACATGTACGGGACGAAGTTGACGACACGCTCACGAGCGGGCTTGATGAAGAGCTGGGAGATGATGACGTCGCAATGTCCGGCGAGGAGGGCAGGAATGATGCCGCTGAACTGAGTTTCCAGCCAGACTGCCTTGAGATGAAGGTCTTTGGCGATGGCGTTGCCGATCTGCACGTCCGAGCCGGTGGGCACGTGGCTGGCGGTGTAGTACTCGAGCGGAGGCGAGACGATGTCGGAACAGATCCGGAGCTGGCCGGAGACCCCGATCGCCGGCGGCCGAAGCGCATGAGCCGCGTCGGGCCGAACCAGGGATCGTGCGGTGACCGGCGTCGCCAGCCCAAGGCCGGCTCCCATCAGCGCCAGACCGGCGACGAGCGATGCGAGTGGGGCGATGCGAAGGGTCACAGGGGCCTCCTCAACTGAACGCCGGCCTAATACTCTGCGATGAGCCGGCCGGACCGGCCGGCGGCCGATTCCTTCGGCCATCCGAGAGAGCCGCCCGAGTGTGCGCGCTCGCCGCCCGCCCGAACCGCCCCGGAACGTCCCCGACCTCGCCGGGGAGCCGCTCGTGACGTCGGTGCAGCGCCCCCACGCGGCCCTCCGGCCCGTACCTTGCAGCACACCTGCAGGCTTCACCGAATGGTAGGTCGCCTGGGGGACAATGTCAAGCGCGCCGCGCTCGGACCTGCCGGCGCCTTCAGTGGGTCCGGTCGAGCGCCGCGGCGGGGGCGGCCATTCGCCGGGTGACCGCATCGACGAAGGCGGGGTCGCGACGCAGCCCCTCCAGATTGATGCGCACGTTGCTGAGGGCGCCGGCCAGCGCCGCCCGGGCCATCCCGAGCGCCGTCTCCGCGTCGGATCGCGCGTTCCGGTTGCCGCTGTCGGCGACCTCGCGGGCCAGCTCCAGCACCCGGTGAGCGTGCTCGACGGTGAGCGCGGGCACCTCCGTCGCCGCTCGCAGCGCGCGGTCGAGGCGGCCTCGGCGCTCGGCCACCTCGTCGGCCGTGGATCGTGGCAGCGCAAGCGCGGTCGCGACCTCGGCGAAGGTGCGGGCGTCGCGGTCGACCAGATCCAGGAGTTTGGTCTCCAGCCCTCCCGCCTCCGCCTCGATCGCGCCGATCCGATCCCGGACGGCCTCGTAACCGCGCTTGTCGCGGGTCAGGCGGCAGACCATCTCCACCAAGGAGGCGGCCAGCGCGCCGGCATACGCCGCGACGCTGCCGCCGCCCGGGACCGGCGTCCGGGCGGCCACGCTGGCGGCGAACGCTGCCAGACTCGTATCCACCAGTCTGTCTGCGTGCGTACCAGTCCCGGGCCCCAGGGCGAGCAGGCGCTGCTCGAGGACCTGTTCGGGCGCGAAGGTCTCCAGCCTGAGCATCTGACGAGCGGCGAGGACGACCGCCTCGAGCGGGATAAGTCCGACCACTTCGCTGGCGGCCACCTCAATGCCGAGAGCGGACGCCGCCTCCTCGACCGCCGCGAAGGCGGTGTGCACCGCGGTGCGGTGATAGTCGGTGAGGTTCATCGAGACCTGGACCCTGCCCCGTTCCGGCAGCTCAAAGCCGAGCGCCTTCACGGCTGGAAGCCCGCCATCACGCTCCCGCACCCGCCGGGCGATCGCCCGGGCGGCGTCGAGGTCGGTGCTGGCGAGCTCGACGTTGTAGGCGATCAGGACGGGGCGTGCTCCCACCGCGGTCGCGCCCGCGGTGGGGTGGATCTGGGCCGGCCCGAAGTCCGGGGCGCGGGCCGGGTCATGGCCGATCGCCGCCGCCAGGCCCTCGAACTGCCCCGCGCGGACGGCGGCGAGGTTGCGCCGCTCCGGCCGGGTCGCAGCCGCCTCGTACAGGAAGACCGGGACCCCGAACCGCTCCGCAAAGGTCGCGCCGAAGTTGCGGGCGGCCGCGATGCAATCCTCCATGGAACAGTCGCGCAGGGGCACGAAGGGAACCACGTCCACCGCTCCCATTCGCGGATGCTGGCCCTGGTGCCGGGTGAGGTCGATGCGGGTGACTGCCTCGTGGCTTGCCGCCAGCGCGGCGGCGCACACCGCCTCCGGCGGCCCCACCAGGGTCAGCACCATCCTGTTGTGGCTGGGGTCGTGCTCGCAGTCGAGGACGACCACGCCGGGAATTCCGGCCGCCGCCGCGACAATGGCGTCGATGACATCGGCCCGGCGCCCCTCGCTGAAGTTGGGGATGCACTCTAGGAGCGGGTGCAGGCGCGGGGCGGGCCGCACCGACGCGTCCGTCGGGGCTGGCTCCGGGCCCCCGAGGGCGCTCAAGGGAGCGGCGGCTGGCGCAGCGCCGACCCCTCCCGGTTCGAGTTCTGAGGCACGATGGCTGAGCGAGTCTAGCATCGGACCCGCCCGCACCGCCCCACGCGGACCCGATCTCCGACCTCCGGCGGCCCGCACCGGCCCGAGGGCGGGCGGTACCCTTCGCGGGTGCGGATCGTGAGGACTCGGCCGGACTCGGATCGGCACCCGCCCAGTCCGACGGGACGGCGAGCAGGGGTGCTGAGATGACCGCCTCAGGCCCGCGGGTGGTTCGCGCGCCCCGTGGCCGCGAGCTCAGCTGCCGGGGCTGGCCCCAGGAGGCCGCCCTCCGGATGCTGATGAACAACCTCGATCCCGAGGTCGCCGAGCAGCCCGACCAGCTGATCGTGTACGGAGGCGGCGGCAAGGCGGCGCGCAGCTGGGACGCCTTCGACGCAATCGTCGCCACCCTGCGCCGGCTCGGCGACGACGAGACGCTGGTGGTGCAGTCGGGCAAGCCGGTGGGAGTCTTCACCACCCACGAGTGGGCGCCCCGCGTCTTGATCGCCAACGCCAACCTGGTCCCCGAATGGGCGACGTGGGACGAGTTCCGACGCCTGGATCAGCTGGGGCTGACCATGTACGGCCAGATGACCGCGGGGTCCTGGATCTACATCGGCACCCAGGGCATCCTCCAGGGCACCTACGAGACCTTCGCCGCCATCGCGGCCCGGCGCTTCGGGGGCTCGCTCCGGGGCACCGTCACCGTGACCAGCGGACTGGGCGGGATGGGCGGGGCGCAGCCGTTGGCGGTGACGATGAACGAGGGGGTCGTGCTCTGCATCGAGATCGATCCCGAGCGGATCGCGCGCCGCCTCGCCCACCGCTACCTCGACGTCGCGGCCCCCGACCTTGCCGCCGCGCGCCAGATGGCCCTGGAGGCGCGCGACCGGGGGCGGCCCCTCTCCATCGGCGTGCTCGGCAACGCCGCCGACATCCTCCCCCAGCTGGTGGCGGACCAGTTCCCGATCGACATTGCCACCGACCAGACCCCCGCCCACGACCCGCTCGTGTACGTGCCCCGGGGGCTCACCCTGCCGGAAGCGCGGGACCTCCGCACCGAAGACCCCCAAGACTACATCCAACGCGCCCGGGCCAGCATGGTGGAGCACTGCGCCGCCCTGGTGACGCTCCGCGACCGCGGCGCCGAGGTATTCGACTATGGCAACAGCCTGCGCGCGGAGGCCAGGCTGGGCGGCTTCGACCGCGCCTTCGCCTACCCCGGCTTCGTCCCCGCCTACATCCGGCCGCTCTTCTGCGAGGGCAAGGGGCCCTTCCGGTGGGCCGCCCTGAGCGGCGATCCCCGCGACATCGCCGCCACCGACCGGGCCGTGCTGGAGGAGTTCCCCGACCATCCCGGCCTGGCCCGATGGATCCAGATGGCGGCCGAGCGGGTCGCCTTCCAGGGCCTCCCGGCTCGGATCTGCTGGCTCGGCCTGGGCGAGCGCGACCGCCTCGGACTGCGCTTCAACGAGATGGTGGCGCGCGGTGAGCTGCTGGCCCCGATCGTCATCGGGCGCGACCACCTCGACACCGGCTCGGTCGCCTCGCCCTACCGCGAGACCGAGGCGATGGCGGACGGCAGCGACGCAATCGCCGACTGGCCGATCCTGAACGCCCTGCTCAACACCGCCAGCGGCGCCAGCTGGGTCAGCGTCCATCACGGAGGCGGGGTCGGGATCGGGCGCTCGATCCACGCCGGAGTGGTGGCCGTCGCCGACGGAACCGAGCTGGCCGCCGCCAAGCTCCGCCGGGTGCTCCGCAACGACCCCGGCAGCGGCGTCATGCGCCACGCCGACGCGGGGTATGCCTCCGCACACGACACCGCTCGGGCCCACGGCCTCGTGATCCCGATGTCCGACCGCTGAGGCGCGGCCGCTCCCCAGCCGAGCGCCACTGGTCGCGACGAGGCGGGTGATGCTCCGGGATCACCTTCTGCGCACGACGGTGGCGGTCGACGACCAGCTCCCCGCCACTGCCCGCCGGCGCGCTCGCGACCGCGGCCTCACCATCTCCCGGCGCGTCGAGACAGCCCCGGTGCATGAGATCGCCCGAGCGAGCCCCGCCAGGGACCGGCCGGCCATCGCGGCCTACGATGGGGGTTCAGGACCGCGGCCGGGGATCGGTCTCTTGTCGAATCGGGCGCTCATTGAGACCCTCGACGAGGGTGGGATGGTCGAGCCCCTGCGTTGGTCCTCCTCGACGTGAACGTCCTCGTCGCCGCCCACCGCATCGCTCACCCCCACCATTGCCATGGCCGCCATCGATTGGCCGCACTCGGCACACTCGCCCGGGTGCGGATTCCTCCGCGCGGAGTGCACGCGTCCACTCGGTCTAGTGCGGCGCGACGGGAGGAAACCAGCAGCCGTCGGCGACCACGGCCAGTGGCAGTCGGTGATCTACCGCCAGACCCTCGTTGCCTATTGCCGAATACGCGAGGTTTGTGTTCACAAAAGTTGCGTTGGCTGTCGTAAAGCTGTTCCGGAACTTATCAACCCACACCACCTCGCTTGCCGCTTTACCGCTCGGCAGCAAGAACTGGTAGGCGATGGAGCTGTTGTAAATGATGAGCAGGCCCCCAGACGCGCCAGCTGCAACCTTGTCGTTTGCGAACGTCATCGACTGGGCCACGGCCCCGCGGGCCGTGACCACGTAGACTTGCGCCGTGAAAGGTCTGGAGCCGTAGTCTGCCGCGAGCGCGACCGATACGCCTCGATGGCGGAGCAGCAGAAACACCCGCCCCACCCCGGCAACCTGGATCATTCGCGACGCAGGAAGCTGTGAATGGCCCTCGTTGCACGACGCCGGAACAGCGGCGTCACTCGAGGGTGCGAGCAGGGGCGGGGCGGCAAACGCCCCGACCAGCGCAGCCACGACGACCACGGGCAGCAGACATCCGGCCAGCTGCCACCCCCGTGTCACTCGAATCGTCTCCGAGCCTCCATGCCGATATCGCATTGTACTACCACCCGGTTTCGACAGCGAGCGCTGCAAGTTGGGGGGTGGTGGGTCAGGTTGGAGCGGGGTCGGTGCTGGCGCCGCCGCGCAGCGGTACATCGTCTGCCGCAATCCGGGCGTGGCGACGCGGGACGCCGCCGCCCGGGCCGAGACGGTGGCGGCGCTTCAGACGGCCCTGGCCGAGCTCGACCAGACGACCGGGGTGCACGCCCAGCGCGCCTGCGCGCTGCTCATCCACCAGCGCTTCGGCCCATCCGTCGGCCACTCGCCGCGGGGGCGCTTGATTGTGAGCCGCGCCACCGTCCGCGCCGAGGCGCGGCTCGATGGCACGTACCTGCTCCGCACCAGCGACGACACCCTGAGTTCCGAGGACGTGGCCCTCGGGTACACGCAGCGGCTGGAGGTGGAGTGCGGCTGGCGCGACCTCGAGCACCGCCTCGACCTGCGGCCGGTGT
>DAHUZL010000104.1 GCA_027306655.1 Candidatus Dormiibacterota bacterium | reverse complement strand
CCTGGAGGGGGCACATCATGAGGATCACGGCACGGCACGGCCTGCTCGGCCTGGGAGCGGCCGTCGCCCTCCTGGCGGGGGCGGGAGGGTCGGCGCTGGCGGCGGCGCCGCGGACGTCATCACCTCACGGGGTGGCGACCTTCGCCAACTCGCCCACCAACTACCCGACCTACATCCTGCCGATCATGTCGGCGGCCCACGAGAGCAACGTCAACCTGTACGAGCTCTGCCAGCTCCTGTGGCGGCCGCTCTACTGGTTCGGCAGCAACGGCTCGTACACCGTCAACTACAAGCTCAGCGTGGGGCAGGCACCGGTCTTCTCCAACGGCGGCCGCACGGTCACCGTCACCCTCAACCACTACACCTGGTCGGACGGCCAACCGGTCACCAACCGCGACGTCCAGTTCTGGATGAACGAGATCGACCTCACGGCCACCAACGGCGACTGGTTCGCCTACGTCCCGGGCGGCTTCCCCTCCGACGTCGTCAGCGCCAGCTATCCCGCCTCCAAGCCCTACCAGTTCAGCCTCACCTTCAACAAGGCCTACAACCACACCTGGATCCTCTACAACGAGCTGAGCCAGGTCTGGCCGATCCCCCAGCACGCCTGGGACAAGACCTCGGCATCCGGGGCGGTCGGCAACTACGACCGGACCGCCAAGGGCGCCGCCGCCGTCTACACGTTCCTCAGCGGCGCGGCCGGCAAGCTCCCCACCTACGCCACCAACCCGCTCTGGAAGGTGACCGACGGCCCCTGGCAGCTGACCGGCTACGTCCCCGCGACCGGCTACAGCGTCTTCAAGCCGGCGCCCAACTACAGCGGCCCGGTCAAGCCCAAGATCGCGGAGCTGATCGAGCTCCCCTTCACCACCGCCGCGGCCGAGTTCGACTCCCTGCGCTCGGGGGCGATCGACTACGGCTACCTCCCGGTCGAGGACTACGCCCAGCGGTCGTACCTCGCCGCCCACGGATACCAGTTCCAGTCCTGGAACGAGTGGGGCTTCAACTGGTTCCCGCTCAACTTCGCCAACCCCAAGGTGGGGATGATCTTCCGGCAGCTGTACGTGCGCCAGGCACTGCAGCGGCTGATCGACCAGCCGGCGATGATCAAGGGCATCCTCCACGGGATCGGCCATCCCACCCTGGGACCGGTGCCGACGGTGCCGGCCACCAACCTGATCAGCTCCGCCGAGGACCACAACCTCTATCCCTACAGCGTCAGCGCCGCCACCCACCTGCTCAGCAGCCACGGGTGGGCAATCCACCCGGGCGGCACCGACTCCTGCCAGCGGCCGGGCACCGGCGCCAGCGAGTGCGGGGCCGGGATCAAGCGGGGCGCTCAGCTCAATTTCACCCTCCAGGCGGCGTCGGGGTTCGTCAGCTTCAACGCCATGATGGCGGCGATGCGCTCGAGCTGGTCAAGGGCCGGGATCAACGTGACCCTCACCTTCGCACCGCTGGTCGACGTCCTCGCCAAGTCGTCGGGGTGCCTGCCGCCGAACATGGCCGGCTGCCAGTGGCAGATGGAGGACTGGGGCAACGAGGGCTACGCCTGGACCTACTCCCCCGACTTCTACCCCACCGGCGGGGAGATCTTCCAGACTGGCGCGCTCTCCAACTTCGGGCACTACCACGACCTGGTCAATGACGCCAACATCACCGCCACCCACCTGCAGCAGGGGACGGCGGCCTTCTACCGCTACGAGAATTACCTCGCCCAGCAGCTGCCGGCGCTCTACCAGCCCTTCTACCCGTTCCAGTTCTCGGAGATCAGCACCAAGCTGCATGGGGCGATGCCGCAGGATCCCAACCTGCACATCACTCCGGAGAACTGGACGCTCTCCAGCTGAGTCGCGGGCGGGGGATGGCGGCGTCGGGCCGCCGTCCCCCGTCTCCGCGTGGGGGCGGCGCGGAAGCCGGAGGGCCCCAACGTCTGCTAGCCTTCGACCCCGTGGCCCAGCTCGATGTCGTCGCCGTCGGCTACGCCCGCGATGAGGCGGACGATCGCTCCCGGGTCCAGTCCACCATCGTCCTGGTCCGGTCCGGGGCGCGGGTCATCGTGGTCGACCCCGGGATGGTGGCCGACCCGGCGGGGCTGCTGGACCGCCTCGCCCTCCTGGGCGTGGCCCCCGCCGACGTCACCGACGTCGTCTGCTCCCACCAGCACCTCGACCACACGATCAACGTGGGGCTGTTCCCCTTGGCCACGGTCCACGACCACGCCGCCTCCTACCGGGGCGACCTCTGGACCTCGAGACCGGCGGACGGGCTGGAGCTGGCGCCGGGCGTGACCCTGCTCCAGACCCCCGGGCACACCGCGGAGGACGTCACCACCCTGGTGGCCACCGCGGGCGGGCCGATCGCCTGCACCCACCTCTGGTGGTCGGCGGAGGGACCGGCCGACGATCCCTACGCCCCCGACCGGGACGGACTCCGCCGGCAGCGGGAGCGGGTGCTCTCGCTCGCGACCCGGATCGTTCCCGGACACGGCGCCCCCTTCACCGCGGACGGCTCCACCCCCCGCTGAGGATCAGGCCGGCAGGGCCGCCTGCTGCTGGGCGGGTTGGGCGGCGCTGAGGGGTCCTGGCAGCGGGACCTCCACCAGCGAGGACCGCAGCAGCGCCTCGTAGGCGGGGCGGACCTCGGGATGGCGGAGGAAGAGCAGGTGGGCGTACTCGTGGACGACCGGGAGCGGAGCCCGGCGCAGGTGCAGGTGCACCTCCCTGGGCAGGTGGTTGGCCTTGCGCGAGTTGCACCGGCGGCAGGCGACCACCTGGTTCTCCCAGGTGCTGGCGGCGCCGCCCCGGGAGACCGGGACCACGTGGTCGATGGTGAGCTCGCCGGCCGAGCCCTGCCAGCCGCAGTACTGGCAGCTGAACTCGTCGCGAACCAGGAGGTTGCGACGGTTGGGACGGAGCAGCCGGCGGGGCACCGAGATGTTGCGCAGCAGCCGCACCACCAGCACCCCGTCGCCGAGGCAGCGGCGGGCGAGGTCGGCCTCCACCGCGGCGCGGGCGGCCTCGTCGAAGAAGGCCACCCGCTCCCGGGTCAGCAGCACCACCAGCCGGCGGCGGCTGATCACGTTGAGCGGCTGCAGGGAGGCATTGAGGAGGAGCACCGACATGGTGCCCCCCATTGTGCCCAACCGCGGCCGCGGGCCGATCCCCGCCGGGGGCCGGGGTCAGCCGAGCCCGAGGCCGGCGCGGAGGCCACCGACCCCCCCATGCATGTGGGGTCCGACGCCGGTGACGACCAGGTAGAGGATCGCCGCCACCAGCAGGATCAGGCCCAGGTACGTGGCGACGCCCGGTCCGGAGGTGGGGCTGGGGAGGCTCACAGGGGGTCACCCAGCGCGACCGGGTCGAGCTGCCACCGACCCTCCCCGGCGTCGACGCGGAGCAGCTGGAGGCCCGATCCCACCGGGGCAAGCACGGTGGGGAAGGCACCGACGACGCCGGCGAGTCCGGCCCGCTCCCGGTCGGACGCGGAGGGGGACCGCTGACCCTGCTCCCGGCGACGGCCGAGGGCGAGCCGCACCCGCTCCAGCCCGGCCAGGACGGTCGGGCCCTCCACCGACACCACCAGCGCCCCGTGGGGAGACCGCGCCATCAGTCGCTCCAGCTCGGGGGCGGTGGGGCCCTCGACGATCGTGAGGCCGCCGGCGAGCAGGGCATCGATGTCGTCGGGCAGCTCCGGGACCGCGCTGAACAGCGGCCACCCCGCCGGCACCCACCAGGCGTCGGCCTCCGCCGGCACCGCCCGCGGTCGGAGCGACAGCAGGGCGCCCTCCGCGAGAGCCGCAAGGATCGGCGCCGGCCATGGGGCGACGACGAGGAGGGGACGGCCATGCCCGAGGTGGGCCGCGAGGGCACGGCGCAGCGGCGGCGGGAGGTCGGCCGGCTCCCGCCGGAACGGCTCGGCGGCGAGGTGGGCCGACCGGCTGAGCGGGGGCGCCACCCAGTCGAGGAGGAGGCCGGCTCCGCGGCCAACGCCGGCCGGGCGGCCGTCGCGGATCCCGAGGATCCGGCGGGCCTCCGCGATCGCCGTCTCCACTGCCGCCACGGTGAGGATCGGCCCCTCCTCCGCCCACCGCTCACCCCGCCGGACCAGGGCGGGGCTGCCGGCGTGGAGCCGGACCGCCGTGGCCCCGGTACCGAGCCGAGATCGCACCTCGGCCGGTCCCCCCTGGAGCGGGTCGCCCGCGGCGGCCTCCGCCGGCGCGTCCGCCGGTGCCTCCGCCGGCATCGCCGTCGGCATCCCCGCCAGCGACGGGGGCGGGGGAACGGGCGGGCGGGACGCGGCCCCGGGCGGTCGCGCCGGGGGGTCCATCCGCGGGGGGGGGAGCGCGACCGGGACCCCCGGCAGGGGCGTTGGCTCGACCCCGCTCGGCGGCGCCGCGAGCACGGCCGGGTCCGACGGGGTGAGGGCGACGAGCGTCAGGCGGACGTCGGCGATCCGGAGCGTGTCGTGCAGGTCGAGCCGCCGCGGATGGCCGGGACGCACCCGGGTCCCGGCCACCCAGGTGCCGGCGGGCGACCCGAGGTCGTGGACCATCACGCCGCCCTCCTCCAGGGTGAGGCGGCAGTGGGCCGGGGCCACGCGCTCCAGGGGATCGAGGTGGCCGACGTCGACGTCGGGCACGGGGTCGCCGGCGACGAGACGTCCGACCACGATCGGGAAGCGCTCGAGCGCCACGGTCGCGCCGTCGACCGCCTCCAGCGCCAGGATGTCGTCGTCACTCATGGTCGCCTCGCCTCTAGCCCTGGCTCCGGCCGGGAGCGGGTGGGGCCGGCCGGCGCGCTCAGCCGCCGCGCTGCTCCAGCTCCCGGATCAGGGCGGGCAGCACGGTCAGGGTATCGCCGACGACCCCCAGGTCGGCGAGCTTGAAGATGGGGGCGTCGGGGTCCTTGTTGATCGCCACGATGTGCTGGGCGCCCTTCATCCCCACCGTGTGCTGCATGGCGCCGCTGATGCCGCAGGCGATGTACACGGTCGGCTTCACGGTCTTGCCGGTCTGGCCCACCTGGCGCGCGTAGGGGACCCAGCCGGCGTCGACCACGGCCCGGCTGGCGCCCACGGCGCCGTGGACCAGCTCGGCGATCCGCTCCAGCATCCGGAAGTTGGCAGGGTCCTGGAGGCCGCGGCCGCCGCTGACCACGATCGGGGCCTCCTCCAGCCGGGGACCGGTGGCCGCCGCGGTCACCGATTCCAGCCGGCGCACCCGGCGGTGCGCCTCGGGAATGGGGCGGCCCACCGCCACCACCTCGGGGTCGCGGGCCGGGCCGGCCTCGGCCGCGAACGAGCGCGGGCGGATCAGGACCAGGGGTGACGTCCCCGTCACCCGGGTGGTGACCTGCACCGTGGCCCCGAAGATCGCCGACTCGACCAGGTAGCCGTCGGGGTCGCGGCGCAGGCCGAGACCGTTGGACACCATCGTCGAGCCGGTTCGCGCGCTGACCCGGCCGCAGACGTCGCGGGCGTCGTAGGTGGCACCGAAGACGACGAGGTCGGGCCGGTGCTCGGTGATGAGGGCGGCGAGGGTGTCGGCGGCCGGTTGGGCCAGGTGGTCGCGGTAGGCGTCGTCGGTGGCGAGGTAGACGCGCTCGGCGCCGTGGGCGCCGAGGGCACTGGTGACGGAGGCGCCGTCGGGGTGGAGCACCACCGCCTCGACGGTGTCGCCGAGGGTGCGCAGGTGGGTGAGCACCTCCAGGGTGACCGGAGCCGCGGCGTCGCCCGCCAGCTCGGCGACCACCCAGACGGTGGCCACGATCAGATCACCTTGAGGGTGGCGAGGTAGTCGACGATGCGGCGGGCACCGCCGCCATCATCGGCGACGATCTCTCCGGCCGCGCGCTCGGCCGCCGGAGTCGCCGCCAGCACCCGCTGCTGGGCCCCCTCCCCCCCCACGGTGGCGGGGTCGATGCCGAGCTCCTCCAGCGAGGGACGGGCGACGGGCTTGGACCGCGCCGCCATGATCCCCCGCAGGGAGGGGTACCGGGGCTCGTTGGCGCCCCCGGTCACCGTGACCACCACCGGCAGCGGGGCCTCGACGATGTCGTGGCCCACCTCCGTCTGGCGCTGGATCCGGACCACGGGCCCCTCGACCGTGATCGCCGTGGCGAAGGTGAGGGCCGGCCAGTCGAGGAGCTCGGCGATGGCCGACGGAACCGTGCCGGTGTAGCCGTCGGTGGACTCGGTGCCGGCGACGACCAGCTCGCACCCCGTGCGTCCGATCGCCGCCGCCAGCACCCGGCTGGTGGCGAGGGCGTCGCTGCCGGCGAGGCGCGGGTCGCTGACCAGGACCGCCCGGTGCGCCCCCATCGCGAGGGCCTTGCGGATGGCGTCGATCCCGCGCTCCGGTCCCATCGACACCACGGTCACCTCGCCCCCGGTGGCCTCGGCGATCTGCAGGGCCGCCTCCACGCCGACCTCGTCGCCGGGGTCGAGCACGACCTCGACCCCGTCCCGCACCAGGGCGAGCGTGGTGGGGTCCAGCCGGCCCGCGCCGCCCGGATCCGGGATCTGCTTGACGCAGACGACGACGTTCATCCACCACTCCCCGGCGCGGTCTGGCCCACGCTCCGACGCCCGGGCCATCTTATCCAGCCGCTCAACCGCGCCGCTGGTGGACCCCCGGCGGGGCGCCGTGACCCGCCGCCCATACACTGAAGGGCGGGGCACCGGGTGGTGCGCGCGCCGCGCGGGGCGCCCCGGGGCCGCCGGCCCGAGCCCACCCGCCACGGAGGCCGACCGATGGATCGCCAGCACATCGACCCGCCCGGCCAGGTGATCGACCCCGCCAAGCGCTACCTGGCGACGCTGGAGACCGATCGGGGGACGGTCACCATCCGGCTGCTCCCGGAGGCCGCCCCCCGCTCGGTCAACAACGTCGTCCACCTCGCCCGCCAGGGCTTCTATGACGGGCTCACCTTCCACCGGGTGGTGAACCGGTTCGTGGTCCAGGGCGGATGTCCCCGCGGCGATGGCGCCGGCGGGCCCGGCTACCAGTTCGGCGACGAGCCGGTGGTGGGTGACTACCACCGGGGCAGCGTGGCCATGGCCAACAGCGGCAAGGACACCAACGGCAGCCAGTTCTTCATCTCCACCGTGGACAACCGGGGCCGGCTCGCCAAGAGCTACAACCTCTTCGGCCAGGTCGAGAGCGGGATGGAGGTGGTGGAGCAGATCAGGGTCGGCGACCGGATGCGTTCGGTGGCGATCGCCGAGGAGGAGTAGCCGCCGTCTCCGCCGATCGCGGTGCCCTATAATGCGGCCCCGGCCTCGACGACCCGGCCCCGTGGTGTAGCTGGCCCAACACGCCACCCTGTCAAGGTGGAGATCGGCGG
>DAHUZL010000096.1 GCA_027306655.1 Candidatus Dormiibacterota bacterium | reverse complement strand
CTACGCCGTGATCCTGGCGGCCGCCATGCTGGCGGCGGCGATGCAGAGCCCGGTGGCCTCGGTGGTGCTGGTGCTGGAGCTCACCGGCGGCGGGCTCCCGCTGATGGTGCCGCTCCTGCTCGCGGTCGCCTCGGCCACCCTTGTCTGCCGTCGCCTCGAGCCCCGCTCCGTGTACTCGGCCGGTCTGCGCCCCGAGCCGTCCGCCCCTATGCCGCGTCCCGTGCCGTCACCCTGAGGACGGGAAGCGGGCTGGGGATGCGCGCGGCTGGTCCGGCACCGCGACGCGGCGAGCACGGGCAACCTGGATCCCTATCGGGTGCTATCATTTGAGATAGCATGATCGACGTTTCCATCATGATCCGCACCGCTCGCCGGCGGGCTGGGCTTTCGCAGCGCGCGCTGGCCCGTCGTGCGGGGACGTCATCGGCCACCCTCAGCCGGTATGAAGGCGGACGCCTGAGTCCGAACGTCGTGACGCTGAACCGGATCCTGAGTGCCTGCTTGCCGGCGGGACGGCGCTGGCCGTCGCTGGCGACCCTGGGGCCCGCGATGGCCGGGGTACGCAGCTCCGATGGCGGCCTGGCGGCCTGGCGCCTGGTGGGGGAGGTCCTCGACGACGAGGTCCAGGGGACGCGCCAGGACACCGCGCTGGTGATCGCCGAGGCCCCGCTGCCGACTGGCGACCCGGCAACGGAGGCCACGCTGGCGGCGCTGGGGGAGTATCTGGCGCTCGGCCGCGGTCTTCCGGTGCCGGGGTGGACGCAGAATCCCGAGTGGGTGGCACGGCCCTGGTGGTTTGTGGCTGACGTGCCTGCCTGGGTGCCGACCAGCCTGCGCGAGGCGCCGCGGTCGTTCGCCAAGCGGGGCGTCTTCGTCACGGCGGCCGGATTGACCCGGGCATGACCGACCGACCGTTCCTCGGCAGGCGCGAGGTCGTCCGCGCCCTCACCATGCTCGGTGCCCGGCTGGCCGCCATCGGACTGGTCGGCGATCTGTACGTGGTCGGCGGGGCCGCGATGGTCCTCGCCTACCACGCCGAGCGGATGACGCGCGACGTTGACGCGGTCTTTGCTCCGGCGGCGGAGATCTATGAGGCCGCCCGGGACGTCGGCGAAGAGTTGGGGCTCCCATCGGGCTGGCTGAATGACGCGGCCAAGGGGTTCGTGCCGGGCCCGGATCCGGGCCGGCTGCCCGTTCTCGATGTGCCGGGGCTGCGCGTCACCGCGGCGTCGGCGGAGTACCTGCTGGGGATGAAGCTCCTGGCAGCCAGAGCCGAGCGCGACCGCGAGGACATCGCGCAGCTCGCCGACATGATGGGGTTGGGGGACGCTGATTCGGTGCTCCAGGTGGTCGCTCGGCTGTACCCGCCCGCGCTGCTCATGCCCAGGACTCGGTTTCTCGTCGAGGAGATGTTCACGCGGCCAGCCGATGGCTCGAGCGACCACGAGTCCACGGGGTCGCCACCGAGCAGCGGGCGTGGACCAGGGACGGAGCCGTGACGGCCGTGCATCCGGCCCCCGGGAGACGCGACCGCGACGGGCGCATGGTCGAGGCGGTGCGGGCCGTTCCCTGAGGGGATCGAGAGCCCCCCCGGCCCCGTGCCTTGACGCGGGTACCCGCAGGCGGTAGCGTGTTCGCTGTACCTTGCAGCCGTCCTGCAAGGCCGATAGCCCCCGAGGACGGGGACCCGCCGCCGCCGGCCGGGCGGGCAGCGGTCCCGCGGCCGGGCCGGGCCCGGGCTGCTACGGGCGGCCGGTGACGGGAGGCGATCGTGACCACGACGAGGTACGGCGGCGGCGCGCCCACGGTCGAGGAGCTGCTCGAGCTTCGCCAGCGGGTGGTGCCGCGGGGGGTGGCGACCGCCAATCCCACCGTGATCGTCTCGGCCGAGGGCGCCCTCTGGGTAGATCGCGACGGACGCGAGTGGATCGACTTCACCGGCGGCATCGGCGTCCTCAATGTCGGCGCGGGGAACCCGGAGGTGCGGCGGGCGATCCACGAGCAGGTGGACCGGCTCATTCACACCTGCAGCCATGTGGCCTGGCACGAGCCCTACCTCCGCCTCTGCGCGCGCCTGGCGGAGGTGGCCCCGATCGAGGGCCCGGCCAAGGTCCTGCTCCTCAGCAGCGGCGCCGAGGCGGTCGAGAACGCGGTCAAGATCGCCCGCAGCGCCACC
>DAHUZL010000069.1 GCA_027306655.1 Candidatus Dormiibacterota bacterium | reverse complement strand
GCGACGAGTTCGGCGGCGGGCGCGGCGACTCCGGGCGCGACAGAAACCAGCGGCGCGTCGGTTGATGACGCCTGTGCCCTGACGGAGGCGGTGGGGCTCGGGCGCGTCGCCCGACCCGGGGACTGGGCGGGAGGGATGCGGACCGTGGCTGCCGGACCGCACGACACGATCGCGATTCCCGTCAACAGCAAGACGGCGCCCACGCCTCGGGATGCGCGGACCCATACGATCGGACGGTCGGGTCCGATCGTACGCACGTGCGCATGGCCTCGCCCGCAGCGGTGCGGGCGCCCCCTGGGGTCGCTCACGCCTGTCCGCCCTCAGCCCCGCGTCCAGCGGCCGGGCAGCCGCCACCGGCGCGCGGCGGTCGGAGGATAGCTCGTGCGCGGGCAATTGGCAAGAAGCGGGAGGTCCGAGGTGCGTCGGTCCTCAAGCGTCCTCACCGCCCCCGAGGCGCCGCAGGTGCCGGAGCCCGAGTTCGGCCGCGGCCTGGAAGAGGCACGCCTCGAACCATCCGTCCTCGTCTGGTTGAAGGACCCGAAGCGCCGTGCCGCGCCCGTCTGCAGGGGCGTCTGGGGCGGGCGACAGTACCTCCACCGGTCCGGCGAAGAAGGCGGTGACCTCAGCCCGGAGCGCGTCGTCGCCGACGACACGCACCGGACAGTCGCGCACGGTCACCGAGCGGCCGGAGCGGGTGTCGACCAGCTCGTGACTCAACTCCATCCTCAGCGTCCTCGCACGGGGTTGAGGTCGCACCCGGACGCCGCCACTCGTCCGACAAAGCGCGTGCGGCTCGACCGCACTCGTGGCGGCAGGCCCCGGGGTGGTCCCTGCCGCTCAGCGAGGAGCCACGGCTCGCAGAGAGCTCGCTGGCCCTCCCTCAACGCCTCCGGTTCACTGCGAACCACGAAGCGCCCACGGTGGAGGATCGCGAACAGCTCCGCCGGGGCCTCCGCGATCGAGGTGGCCGCATAGAGGGAGATCGGTCCGCGCCGATTGAGCGTGCGCTCGACCTGGCCCACTGAGAGGCCGACCGCCGTCAGCTCCTGTTCCAGCTTCGGGCTCTGGTGCCGAGAGGCGAGGCTGACGGCAAGCCTGGCCGGCGAGCAGAGCCCCAACGTGGGCTGGCATCCTCGCCGCCTGCTCGAGTGCGGGCTCGCCATCACGTCGCGGTCGAACTGGCGTACGCCTGGCGACCTCGGATCACGCAGCGGCCGAGAGAGGTCCCAGGCGGGGCGGATGGCGTGCAGCGCGCGCAGGAAGTGGTCGGAGAGCCGGCGGACGTCCTCCCCTACGGGACCGTAGGGAACGGGGTCGTCCCGCGGGTCGGGGAGCCATCCGGATGCAACCACCATGGCGAAGTAGTCGCGCAGCGGCACGCCTCCGCGCGGGTCCTCGGCGAGGATGTGGCCGCACTCATGCACGATGGTGGTGCGCAGCAGCGACCCGCTGGCATTGAGAGCCGCTGGACCGCTGACCGGACGTTCGAAGTGGCGGCTGGCCCCATTGATCGTCACCACCCCGTCCGACCACGTCGCCAGGGTTCCCGGGTCGAGACCCCCGCCGCTGACGCGAATCTCCTCCAGCGCGCCGCGGATGAGGTCCTTCGCCTGGAGCGGCAGCCGGTCGATCTCCGGCGCCACGGCGGCGGCGCGACGGTCGGCGCGGCGGCTGTCCGGGCCAGTCCGAACCAGCGCCACGCCGAACTGCTGGTCCAGGAAGGTCCGGTCGTCGAGACCGGCCTCGCGGTAGGTTGCGAGGGCCGCGTAGGCCCGTCGGCTTCGGTAGGGAGCGGGGACCGCCGCGGGGCACATGCCCCTTTGGTCCGCCGAGCCGCCCAGCCTGGGGCGGCCGGACTCGGCGCATCCCGCACGGTCAGGTCACTGTGTGGATCCAGAACCCCGTTGCGGACGGGCGGGGGTGGCGCGGTCCGCGCCGGGCCGGGAGCCGAGGAGGCCCCTCAGCTCATGTCGGTCCAGGGGGTCGGCTCGGTCTCGGCAACCTCGCCGTCCTCGGCGGCGACCTTCTGCTGGTAGCGAGAGGCCACCATCTGGTGGGCGAGGGTCCGCGGCACCCCGAACTTCACGAGGGACCGGACCTCGTCCGCCATCACCTTGTCGCGGGCCGTCTCGATCGCGACCAAGACGTCATCGATGGCAACCGCCTGCCCCTTCATCGATCCGAGTCTACCCCGTCCCGGCTCCCTCAAACCGGGGGCGCGACGCGCGGTTCAGCGGGTCGGGGCCGCCCGGACCACTCCGATCCCCACCCCGTCGCCGACCGGGACGATGGTCGCGCACAGCCGCGGATGCGCGAGGAAGGCCTGGTTGAACCCCTGGATCGCGCGGGTCGCCTGCTGCCGCTCGGGGCTGGCCCCCTCCGGAGCCCCCCGGGCGGCCTCCCCCGACCAGAGCAGGTTGTCCACGAGGATCGTCCCGCCCGGCCGGACCAGCCGGAGGGCATGATCGAGGTAGGCGAGGAGCTCCTCCTTGAGGGCGTCGAGGAAGGCGAGGTCGAAGGGCCCGGCGAGGGTGGGGAGGACGTCGAGGGCGCGACCGTTGCGGCACTCCAGCATCTCGCCGCACCCCGCCTCGGTGAAGGCCGCCCGCGCCCGCGCCTGCCGCGCCGGATCGGGGTCGATGGTGGTGATCCGGCCGTCCCTGGGCATCCCCCGGGCCATCCAGAGGCCGGAGTAGCCGATCGCGGTGCCGACCTCCAGGAGGCTCCGCGCCCCGACCGCCTCCACGAGGGTGGCGAGGAGCGGCCCCGTCGCGGGCTCGACACTGGGGATGCCCTCCGCCCGACTCTCGCTGTCCACGCGCCGCAGCACCGGGCCCGGGTCGGGGTGGATCCCGGCCAGGTAGTCGAGGTCGGTCGCGTCGAACACGCCCACGGGCGCCAGTCTACCGTTGCCACTGAGTGAACTCTGGCAAGCCCACTGCTGATGGCACCCCTTCTCGGGGTTCCTCCCCCGTTGCCGGGTTCGGTTCTGGCCTCACCGCGGACCGCGCACTGCCGAGGCAGGGGTCTTCCATCCGCTCTCCAGGTGCCGAATGTCTCGGCATCTGAACCGCCGCCTGTACCAGGGGCGTGCGACCCTGGCCCGGGAACGAACGGGGCCGCGGCGTCAACTACACCGCTCTTGCTGGCAATGTCCGGCCAGTCACGGAGGTTTCGGGCAGCGTTGCGGTCCCGGTCGACCACCTGGCCCGTCACTGCGCAGACGAGCTGCTGGGCGAGCTTCTTCGGGGCGATCAGCCGGCAGCCGCACCCATGATGGATCTGGGAGGAGGCGAACCAACGGTCGGCGACCGTCGGCTCGGTTCCTGTCCACCCCATTTTGTAGGTGAGCTGGGGCCTGATCGGGCCGAGTGCAGCGTCGGAGACCGAGCGCCGGAACGCCCGGCGTCCCATGCTCTTCTTCATGGCGGCGAGATCCAGGTCTTCGACCACCACCTCGCGGTAGGTGGCCGCCAGCATGGTGGTGAGCTGGTGGGACGCCTGCTGCCGGAGGTTGACGCAGCGCCGGTCGAGGCGAGCGTTTTTGGCTTTCGCTACGCGGTGCCCTCGGGAGCCGGGGATGCGTCGGGACACCTGCCGCCCGACCCGGTGACGCTCGATGAGTGTCGCCCTCAGGGGGGCGGGGTTGGGAACTTCGAGGATGGCGCCATCGGTGTCGGCGATGGTGGCCAGGGACCGCATCCCGAGATCGACGCCGGCCCGCTCCTTGGGCGGCGTCGAACGGGGATGGTTTTCGACGATGCAACAGAAGGAGACGAACAGCCGCCCCCACCTCTGGCTGAGGGTGGCGTTGAGGATGCGGGCCGAGCCCTTGCTGAGCAGGCGCTCCAGTCGGCGCGTGCTCTCCATCGAGCGCAGCGTGCCGACCACGGGCAGGGTGACCCTGCGCCGGTCGGGCTCGACTCTGATGGGGCCCGTGGTGAACCGCACCCGGGCGTGATCCGTCTGCCGACACCGGAACTTGGGGAACCCGACCGGACGGCCCTTGCGCTTTCCCTGCTTGGAGTCGGACCAGTTCTTGAGAGCTACGCAGAGGTCGGCGATCCCGGTGGAATACGCCTCCTTGGAGTTCTCCGCCCACCAGGGCGCGACCGTGCCCTTCTCGGCGTTCCATCGCTTGCGCAGGGCGTAGAGGTTCCAGGCCACCGACTCGTGGGTGGGATCGCTCGTGCGGGCATCCATATCGGCCTTCACTTGGCCGAGAGCCCAGTTGAAGGCGTAGCGTCGGCCCCCGAACTGGGAGCGGACCAAGGAGGCGCCTTCGTCGTCGTCAGGCCCCTGGACCTCGAAGCGGAAGCCGCGCGCGACCCAGCCGTCGGGGATGGCGAACTTCCCCTTCGGAGCGCGCGGCTTGGTCGTCCGCTCGACCGTCCTGGTGGTCATGAGTCGCAGCCCATCCCGGTCACCGCGGCGGTCAATCGCGCCGCCCGATTCTTCGCTGCCCGACGGCCGTAGAGGCGGGCGCACAGCGAGGTGAGGATCTCGGTCACATCTCGCACCAGGTCGTCGTCGACCTCGGCGGGATCCTCCACCAAGAGCCGGCGCCCCTGCGCGGCCAGCGCAGCCTCCACACACTCGGCGCCGAACCGGGCGAACCGATCCCGGTGCTCCACCACGATCGTGGTCACCGACTCATCCCGCAGAAGGGCGAGGAACTTGCGCTGTTTGCCGTTCAGCGCGGAGCCCACCTCGGTGACCACCCGGCCGACCGAGACGCCCTCGCCCGTCGCCCACGCGGTGGCCCGGGCCACCTGCCGGTCGAGGTCGGTGCGCTGGTCCGCCGAGGAGACGCGGGCGTAGACGGCCACGCTGCCGGCGGTGGCGGATGACCCTGGAGCGTCCACCAGGATCAGGCCGCCGACACGGCGCGCCGGCACCGGCAACTTGCCGTCTCGGAACCACCGATAGGCGGTCACCGGATGGATGCCCTGGAGCCTCGCCCACTCCTTCAAGTTCCTCACCGCTGACTATAGCACAGCCTACGAGCAACTGTTCGCAACCCGGCCGTCGGACGAGGTCGGGGCGCGCGCCGCGCCCCGCTCTCAGCCGGCGCTGGCCGTCCGCGCCGCGCCCTGGGCCAGGGCGGGATTGAGGCAGAACCCCTCGTAGTCGATCGGCTCGGTGATGGTGGGGTGATCCCCGCAGACCGGGCAGGCCGGGTCGCGGCGGACCCGGAATTCGCGGAACTCCATGGTCAGGGCGTCGACGTGAAGGAGACGTCCGCTCAGGGTGGTCCCGATATCCAGCAGGACCTTGATCACCTCGGTGGCCTGGACCAGGCCCACCAGCCCGGGCAGCACCCCGAGCACACCCGCTTCGGCGCAGTTGGGCGCCTCCTCGGGAGGCGGCGGCACCGGGTAGCGGCACCGATAGCAGGGCGACTCGAAGGGGATGATCGTGGTCGCCTGCCCCTCGAAGCGGAACACGCCACCGTCGACCAGCGGCGTGCGGGTGAAGCAGGCGACGTCGTTGGCGAGGTAGCGGGTGGGGAAGTTGTCGCAGCCGTTGACGATCACGTCGTACTGGCTGAACAGATCGACGGCGTTGCTGGAGTCGAGGTGGATGGTGTGCTGGCGCACCTCGACGTCGGGGTTCAAGGCCTTCAGCGTGAGCGCGGCGGACTCGGTCTTCAGCATCCCGATCCGGTCCTCGCTGTGGATGATCTGGCGCTGCAGGTTGCTGCGGTCGACCCGGTCGAAGTCGACCAGCCCGATGGTGCCGACCCCCGCCGCGCCCAGGTAGTAGGCGACCGGGGCGCCGAGGCCGCCGGCCCCGATGATCAGCACCCGGCTCTCGAGGAGCTTCGTCTGGCCGGCCTCCCCGACCTCGGGGACTAGGAAGTGGCGGCTGTAGCGCTCACGCTGCTCGGGGGTGAACGTGCGCGGGAGCACGAACGCCAGCCCCTGGTCCTTCCAGGCGCCGAAGCCGCCGGCCATCGACTCCACCTCGGTGTACCCCATCTCGCGCAGGGTCTGGGCGGCGAACAGGGAGCGGGTGCCGCCGGCGCAGTAGAGGGTGACCGGCGTGGAGCGGTCGGGGACCCGGTCCTCGATCTGCAGCTCCAGGTAGCCCCGGGGGATGTGGACGGCGCCGGGGATCAGGCCCTGCTCCACCTCCTCCTTCTCGCGCACGTCGATGAGGACCGGCCCCTCGTGGTGCTCCTGGCGGCGCCGCACCTCCTGAACCGTCACCTCGGGCACCAGGCTCCGAGCCCGGTTGATCAGTTCGCGCGACGTCATGCCCATGCCACTTCCGCTCCATGCCCGCCGGCCGTCCCCGGGACCCGGTGGGAATCAGACTGTATCGGTCAACAATACCCCGAACCGCCCGGGATCAGCCACTCCGGCGGGCGGCGGCTGCGGAGCGGGTCGCCGTCCCTACTGGGGCAGTCGCGTCATCGCCCCGCCCAGCACGTGGACGTGGAGATGGAACACGGTCTGGCCCCCGCCGGGGCCGACACTGACAAAGAAGCGGTACCCGTCGGCGTGGCCCAGGTCGGCCGCCACGCGGCTGGCGGCCTGGGTCAGCTGCCACCAGAGGTCGGCGTCGCCGGCCGAGAGCTCGCGGAGGTCGGCGATGTGGCGGTCCGGGATCACCAGGACATGGGTCCTGGCCACCGGGTTGATGTCGCGGATGGCGAGGAGGCCGTCCTCGCGGTGGACCACCTCGGCGGGAAGCTCCCCGCGCACGATCCGGCAGAAGACGCAGTCCTGGGGCATGGCGCACCTCCCGATATGGGCCGACTCACCGGCAGGGTAGCCGCCGGCGCGCTCAGGCTGACACGACCGCCCGCTCGCGCCCCCGGCGGCGACCCGGCTCCTACCGGCGACGCCGACCCGCGGGCGCGTCCCGCGACCGTTCCCGTCGCCGGCCACGTCCCCGTGGGCTGGTAGCATCCGGTCGTGAGTCGCAGTCCGCTGCACATGCTGTCGCTGCCACAGCTGCGCCAGCGGACCAGCATGAAGTGGCGCCGATACCCTCCGGACGTGCTGCCGCTGTGGGTTGCGGAGATGGACGTTCCCCTTGCCGGCCCCGTCGCCACCGCGATCGCGGACGCCATCGCGATCGGGGACACCGGCTATCCCGAGGGGACCGGCTACGCAGAGGCGCTCACAGAGTTTGCCCGTGACCGGTGGCGGTGGGCGATCGACATTCACCACACCGCGATCGTGCCCGACGTGATGATGGGCATCGTCGAGGTTCTGAAGCTGGTCACCCGTCCGGGAGACGGGGTCGTGGTGAATTCACCGGTGTACCCTCCGTTCTGCCAATTCATCGAGCACATGGACCGGCGCGTGGTCGACGTTCCATTGAGCGCGGACGATCGGATCGATCCCGCCGCGTTGGACGACGCCTTCCGCCACGCCACCGCGGGGGCCTCAGCCCGCGCCTATCTGTTGTGCAGTCCTCACAATCCCACCGGCACCGTCCACTCACGCGAGGAGCTGACGGCGGTGGCTGAGCTGGCCGACCGCCACCGGGTCGCGGTGGTGGTGGACGAGATTCACGCCCCGCTCACCTACCCGGAGGCGACCCACCTGCCGTACCTGTCGCTGCCGGGCACCGAGAGCGCCTTCTCCGTGCTCTCGGCCTCCAAGGCCTGGAATCTGGCCGGCCTGAAAGCGGCGGTGGCGGTCGCCGGCTCCGCGGCCGCCCCGGTTCTGGCGCGGATGCCGGAGGAGGTGAGCCACGGTCCCAGCCACGTGGGCGTCATCGCCCATGCCGCCGCCCTGCGCCAGGGCGGCGCCTGGCTCGATGACCTGATGGCGGGGCTTGACCGCAATCGCCACCTGCTCGGTGACCTGCTGGCCACGCACCTCCCCGCGGTGCGGTACCGGATCCCGCAGAGCACCTATCTGGCCTGGCTGGACTGCCGGTCGCTCGGCCTGGGGGATGATCCCGCCGGCGCCTTTCTGGAGCGGGGTCGCGTCGCGCTCAACTCGGGACCGACCTTCGGCCCCGCCGGCGCCGGCCATGTTCGCCTCAACTTCGCGACGTCGGCGGACGTGCTCGACGAGGCGGTCCAGCGCATGGCCTCGTCGCTGTAGCCAGGAGCGGCGGCCGGCGGAAGCCCTCCCACCGACCGGCGACACCGCTGCGCGTCCCCGTGGGCTCGCGGAATCGGATCAGCTCGCGGCCCGTGCCTCCGCCCCGCCGACCGCGGCCGGCTCCCGGCTGGCATCGACCAGGATCGCCGCCACCTCGGGGCGGGAGAACTCCGCCGGCGGCAGCACGCCCGCCTCCAGCATCTCCCGCACCCGGGTGCCGCTCAGGGTCACGTGCTCGTCGGCCGGGTGGGGACAGGTCCGGGTGGAGGCCATCCCCTCGCAGCGGCGGCAGTGGAAGGCGTGCTCGAAGCGCAGGATCTCGATCCCCAGCTCGCCCGGCGCGTAGCCGTCGAAGATGCGGTGGGCGGCGTAGGTGTCGTAGTAGCTGCCGACCCCGGCGTGGTCGCGGCCGACGATGAAGTGGGTGCAGCCGTAGTTCCGCCGGATGAGGGCGTGGAAGACCGCCTCGCGGGGCCCGGCATAGCGCATCCAGGCGGGATTGGTCGCGAGCAGGACCCGGTCGGCGGGAAAGTAGCCCCGCAGCAGCGCCTCGTAGCAGCGCAGGCGGACGTCGGCCGGGATGTCGTCGTCCTTGGTGTCGCCCACCAGGGGGTGGAGGAGGAGCCCGTCCACCAGCTCTAGGGCCACCTTCTGGAGGTACTCGTGGGCGCGGTGGACGGGGTTGCGGGTCTGGAAGCCGACCATCGTCCGCCAGCCGCGCTCGGCCGCGGCCGCCCGCACCGCCGCCGGGCTCAGCTCGTACTCGGGGAATCGGGCGCGGGCGGGAGCGAACACCCGGACCGGTCCGGCGACGACGTCCTCGCCCGCGTCCCACAGCGCCCGCACCCCCGGGTGGGCCAGCTCCTCGGTGCCGAAGACGCGGCGGGCCTCCTCGGCCCGGTCGGCCCGGAACACCCCGGCCACGTCCAGGACCGCGAACGGCCCGTCGGGCCCCGCCAACGCCACCCGCGGGTGGCGCCGGGCGATCCCCGCCGCCGCCTCGTCCACCCGCAGCGTCACCGGGATCGTGAACGGCTCCCCGCCGGGGAGCCGGCCCTCGGCGACGACGGCGGCCAGCTCCGTCGCCGACATGAACCCCGCCAGCGGCGCCAGCGCCCCGCTGCCGAGCATGCGGGCGTCCGTCGCCGCCTTGGCCCCGACCGCCAGCGCCGGCAGCCCCGCCGCCTCCTCCCGCAGGCCGCTCGGGTCGTCCTCCGGCCCGGCCGCGGCGAAGGGACGCCGGATGTGGCCGAGGCGCTCGAGGGTGGTGAGGATGCGCTCCAGCGAGACCTCGACCGTCTCGGCGGAGCTGTCGACGGTGACCTCGGGGCTGAGCGGCGGCTCGTAGGGGTCGCTCACCCCGGTGAAGTGGGCGATCTCACCGCTCAGCGCCTTCCGGTACAGCCCCTTGACGTCGCGCCGGATCAGCTCCTCCAGCGGGCAGCCCACGTAGACCTCGACGAAGTTGCGGACCCGGGCCCGGACCTCGTCGCGGACCTCGCGGTAGGGGGAGATGGCGGCGGTGACGGCGATCCCGCCGCTCTCGGCCACCAGCCCGGCCACCCAGCCGATCCGGCGGATGTTGGTGTCGCGGTCGGCCTTGGAGAAGCCCAGACCCTGGGAGAGGTGCTGACGCACCTCGTCCCCGTCCAGGACCACCGCGCTGCGGCCGGCCAGGGCGATCTCCTGTTCCAGGCGGCGGGCGAGGGTGGACTTGCCCGCCCCCGACAGCCCGGTGAGCCAGATGACGACCCCCCCGCGCGTCGCCACCGTCAGGCCGCCGTCTCGGTCGCCGGAACGGGAGCCTGGGCCCGGGCGGCGGCGTCCGCGAGCCGGGCCGGGTGGGCCGGGTGGAGCCCGCACTCCTTGGACTCCCCCTGCTCCCACCACCAGCGGCCGGCGCGCGGGTCCTCCCCGGGGCGCGTGGCCCGGGTGCAGGGGGCGCAGCCGATCGAGGTGTAGCCGCGGGCGTAGAGGGCGTGCCGGGGGACGTCATGACGATCGAGGTAGGCGAGGACGTCGGCCGCGGTCCAGCGCACCAGGGGGGCGACCTTGGCGATGCCGCCGTGCTCCACGTCCAGCTCGATCACCGGCGTCGCCGCGCGGGACGGCGACTGGTCGCGGCGGAGCCCGGTCACCCAGGCGTCGGCGCCGGTCAGGGCGCGCCGGAGGGGCAGCCGCTTGCGCACGTCGCAGCAGTCATGGCGCAGCGCCACCGAGCGCCGGAAGAGGTTCGCCCCGTGGGCGGTCACCATCGCCTCGACGGCGGCGGTGTCGGGCAGCCACACCTCCACCCGGATCCCGTACCGATCGCGGATGCGGTCGATCAGCTCGTGGGTCTCATCGGGGAGGCGCCCGGTGTCGAGCGTGACGACCCGGATTCGCTCAGGCTCGGCGATCCGGCTGGCCATGTCGATGAGGGCGCAGGACTCCGCCTGGAAGCTGGCCACCAGGGTGAGCGCGCTGAAGCGCCCGTAGGCCCAACCGAGGATGGCGGCCGGGTCCCCGGCCCCCAGGTCCTCCTGGGCCCGCCGCAGCTCGACGGGGTCGACGGGGCGGGGGTGGGACGGCATCGCCACCGAACCGTATGCCATGGCTGGCCATCCCGTCAACTTGTGGGCCAGGGTTCGGAGCCACCGAAGGCCAGATCCCGGGACCTCAGCGGCCGCGGCGCCGGCGGCCGGCGATCAGCGGCCCCCGATCGCGACCTCCTCCTGGAGCCGGAGGACCGCGTCCCGGGCGGACTCCGCCAGGCGGAGGCCGAGGTCCCGGTTCAGGTCCAGGGACGGGGTGGTGGTGAGGGCCTGGAGCCGCAGGACCAGCTCCTCCAGAAGCTCGGCGATCTCCCCGCGGACCCTCCCCGCCTCCCGGCGCGCGCGCGCCATCTCCGTCGCCCCCGGAGCGGCGACCGCCTCCGACCGGCGGCGTGCCGTCCGATAGGCGGCGACGGCGTGCCGGTCGCGGTCCGCCGCCAGCAGCAGCCGGACGGCGAGGGACCCCGAGTCCGCGATCGCCTCCGGCGATCCGTGCATCCGGCAGAGCCCGTCGAGCGCGGCCGCCAGGGACCCGGTCACGGCGGCGGCGGCGACCCCGCTCGAGGGGTCGGCCGGGGAGACGATGCGGGCCGCCATCTCCAGGAGCGACCACGCCGCCACCGGCCCGGGCCGGCGCCGGTGGAGCTCGGTGAGGGCGAGGAGGGCGCACACCGCCGTGACCCGCCCGATCCCCCCGGGCACCGGTGTCACCCACCCGGCCCGGGCGGCGGCCTCGGGCCCGACGTCGCCCACCAGCCGGTCGCCGATGAAGGAGGTGCCCACGTCGAGGACGATCGTCCCAGGCCTGACCGCCTGGGGAGGGATGACGGCCGCCACCCCCACCGCCGAGACCAGCACGTCGTAGGGGGGGAGCGGCGACACTCGCGCGACGTCCCGCTGGACGACCGAGACCTCGGCCCCCGCCGCCAGCAGGCGCTGGGCGATCGGGCGGCCGCCGGACGGGCCGTGCCCGACGACCAGCACCCGGGTGCGCCCGAGATCGACGCCGAGGTGCTCCAGGGTCGCGGCGCAGGCCTCGGCCACCGGCGTGCTGCGCTGGAGACCGTCGGCGGCCAGCGCCCGGGCGGTCGGGGTGATCGCCTCCACGTCCTTGCTGGCGGGGAGGTGGGCGGCGACCACCTCCGGGGCCAGGCCCTGGACCGGCTGCATCACCACGATCCCGTCGACCCGGGGGTCCACCACCAGGCGGTCGAGGGCGAGCAGGGTTCGCTCGGGCTCGTGGGCCGGAACCTCGGCCCGGTCCACCGCGATGCCCGCCTCACCCGCCTCGCGGGCCAGCGACCGGGCGAACGAGGCCCCCGCCCGGTTGCCCGCCTCCAGCAGCACTCCGACCCGGTACCCGCGGGGCCGCGCCTCCGCCCGCCGCCGGAGCTCCTTGCGAAGGTGCGCCACCACCGGGGTGAGGTCGATCGTGGCCACGCAACTCCCGTCGGCACTCGGCCGCGCTCGGTGGATGATCGGTGCGGATGATAGGGAGCGGGCCGCCCGGCTACGCTCGCCGGGTGCTGCTCGACGAGCTGGCCCGGGCCGCCGGCCTGGGGCCTCCCCCGGCCGGCGTGGCCTCGGCGCCCGTCCTCGCCGTCACGCACGACTCCCGTCAGGCCGGTCCCGGAAGCCTGTTCGTCGCGGTCCCGGGACAGCACACCGACGGCCACGACCACGCCTTGGCCGCGCTCGGCGCCGGCGCGGTGGCGGTGGTGGTGGAGCGGACGCCGGCGGGGGTCGCCGACGGGCGCTGTCTGGTCACCGGTGACACCCGCGCCGCCCTCGCCCGCCTGGCGGCCCGGTTCTGGGGCGACCCCTCCCGCCGGTGCCGGGTCGTGGGCGTCACCGGCACCGACGGCAAGACCACCACCACCACCCTTCTCCACGCCGCTCTCGGCGGGGCGGGACGCCGGGCCGGCGCCCTCACCACCGTGGACTTCCGCACGGGCGCCGAGGTCGAGCCGAATCGCACCCGGCAGACCACCCTGGAGGCGCCCGAGGTCCAGGAGCGGCTCCACCAGCTGGTCGAGGCGGGCTGCACCGAGGTGGCGCTGGAGGTGACGTCTCACGCGCTCAGCCTGCACCGCGTCGACGAGGTCCAGTTCCAGGGAGCGGTCTACACCGCCGTCACCCACGAGCACCTCGACTTCCACGGGAGCTGGGAGGCCTACGTCGGCGCCAAGGCCCGCCTGCTGGAGCAGGCCGCCGGCTCCCCGGACGGGTTCGCCGTCCTCAACCGCGACGACGAGCGCGGCCACGCCCGGCTGGCCGCCCTCTCGATCCCGCGGCGCCTCACCTACAGCGCCGCCGGCCTCGCCGCGGCCGACCTCCGGGGCGGCCGCGTCCGGGCCGACGCCCAGGGGACGCGCTTTTTCGCCGAGACGCCCTGGGGCGGGGCCGAGGTGGCCCTGCACCTCCCCGGCCGCTGGAACGTGGACAACGCGCTCGCGGCCCTGGCGGCCGGCCTCCTCCTCGGGCTGCCGCTCGACCGGCTGGTGCGGGGGCTGGAGGCGTGCACCCACGTCAGCGGCCGAATGGAGCGGGTGGATCGGGGGCAGCCCTTCGCCGTGATCGTGGACTACGCCCACACCCCGGCGTCCCTGGCGAGGGTGCTGGGGACGCTGCGAGCGGCGACGCCCGGGCGTCTCTGGGTCGTCTTCGGCAGCGCCGGCGAGCGCGACGTGGCCAAGCGGCGGTCGATGGGGGCGATCGCCGCCGGCCTCGCCGACCAGGTGGTGGTCACGAGCGAGGACCCGCGCGCGGAGGACCCCGAGGCGATCACCGAGGCGATCGTGGCGGGGGCGCTGGAGGCGGGCGGCGATCGGGGGGCGACGGTCCACGCGGTGGTCGACCGCGCCGCGGCGATCGACTTCGCGATCGGTCGGGCCCAACCGGGGGATACGGTCCTGCTCGCGGGCAAGGGGCACGAGCAGAGCATCCTGGTGGGACGGACGGCCCAGCCGTGGGACGAGCGGGGGGCGGCGGAGCGGGCGCTCGCCCGGCGAGGCCACCGGAACACCCCCGCCGGCTGACGTTTGGCCCGCGTGCTACCGTCCGCCGGGGCAGGTCGGGAGGACCACATGGAGCGAAGCCGCCGCGGAGTGGGCGCCGCGGAGGAGGCGGGGAGCGCGCCGGCGGGTCCCGCCCTCCCCGCACCGCCTTTGCCGCGCTACGGGGAGCGGTCGCTGGCGGACCTGGTGCCGTCGCTGCTCGGCGCGCTGGGCACGCGCGGCATCCGCGGACCGATCGCGCTCGAACCGGCGCGGCGCGTCCTGCTCCTGGTGGTGGACGGGTTGGGAGAGGCCCTCCTCGACCGCCACGCCGCCCTGGCGCCGTTCCTCGCCGCCCACCGCCGGGAGCCCCTCACCTGCGGCTTCCCGTCCACGACCGCGGCCAGCCTCGGCTCGCTCGGAACCGGCCTGCCCCCCGGCGAGCACGGGCTCCCCGGCTACACCGTGTGCCTGCCCGGCCAGGAGCGGGCTCTCAACGTGCTCCGGTGGGAGTGGTACGGCCGGGGGCCGACCGTCGACCTGCGCGACCGCTTCCCGCCCGAGACGCTCCAGCCGGAGCGGACGGCCTTCGAGCGGGCCTCCAGCGCGGGCGTCGGCGTGAGCCTGGTCGGCACCGGCACCTTCGCCCGGTCCGGCCTCACCCGCGCGGTGCTCCGGGGGGGACGGTGGGTCGCCGCCCACGGGCTCGCCGACGTGATCATGGAGGCGGCCCGGGCGGTGGCGGCGCCCGGGCCCCAGCTGGTGTACGCCTACCACGCCGAGCTGGACGGGGTCGGCCACGTCCGCGGCGTCGCCTCGGAGGCCTGGCACCTCCATCTCCGCCTGGTCGACCGGGCGGTCGAGGCGCTCGCCGAACGGCTGCCCGCGGACTGCCGGCTGGTGGTGACCGGCGACCACGGGATGGTGGACCTGGCGGACGAGGGCAAGGTGGACCTCGACGACGCGCCGGACCTGCGCGCGGGCGTCCTGGTCCTCGCCGGGGAGCCGCGGGCCCGCCACGTCCACGTGGAGGAGGGGGCGGCGGCGGACGTTCTCGCAGCCTGGCGGGAGCTGCTGGGGGCGGCGATGTGGATCCGGTCCCGGGACGAGGCGATCGCCGCCGGCTGGTTCGGCCCCCGCACCCTCGACCGGGTCCGGCCCCGGATCGGAGACGTGGTCGCGGCTGCCTTCGGACCGGTCGGCGTGGTCCAGCGGACCGTGGACGGCCCGCTGGCCCGGCTGATCGGCCACCACGGGTCGCTGACGGCGGACGAGCAGCTGGTGCCGTTGGTCGTCGTCTGACCGCGGCCGCTCCCTATAATCCGCGGCGTCGCGGGGGCGGGTCAGGCTCGGCGGCGGGTCGGACTCGGCACTTGGAGAATTGGGATGGCACACCAGGTCCGTGGAGTGGTGGCGCGCAGCAAGGGCGCGCCGGTCGCGGTCGAGACGGTGCTGGTGCCCGACCCCGGGCCCGGAGAGGCGCTGGTCCGGGTGCGCGCCTGTGGCGTCTGCCACACCGACCTCCACTATCGCGAGGGCGCCATCAACGACGCGTTCCCGTTCCTGCTCGGCCACGAGGCCGCCGGGACGGTGGAGGCGGTGGGGGACGGGGTCGAGGGCCTCGCCGCCGGGGACACCGTGGTGATCGCGTGGCGCGATCCCTGCGGCACCTGCCGCTCCTGCCGCCGCGGCCGCCCCTGGTACTGCTTCGCGAGCCGCAACGCCCGCCAGCGCATGACCCTCGCCGATGGCACGCCGCTGTCGGCCGCCCTCGGGATCGGCGCCTTCGCTGAGCTCACCCTGGTCGCCGCCGGGCAGGCGGTCAAGGTCGACCCCGCGGCCCGACCGGAGGCCGCCGGCCTCATCGGCTGCGGCGTGATGGCGGGCTTCGGAGCCGCGGTCACGACCGGGGGGGTGGGCCGCGGCGACACGGTGGCGGTGTTCGGCTGCGGCGGCGTCGGCGACGCCGCGATCGCCGGGGCGTCGCTGGCCGGCGCCCGCCGCGTGATCGCGGTCGACGTCGATCCGCGCAAGCTGGAGTGGGCGCGGCGGTTCGGCGCCACCGACACGATCGATGCCAGCGCCACCGACCCGGTGGAGGCGATCCGGGGACTCACCGACGGGGTCGGCGCGGACGTCGTGATCGAGGCGGTGGGGACCCCGGCCACCTACCGGCAGGCCTTCTACGCCCGCGACCACGCCGGAACGGTGGTCCTGGTCGGGGTCCCCAACCCGGCGGCGCTCCTGGAGCTCCCCCTGGTGGAGATCTTCGGGCGGGGCGGGGCCCTCAAGTCCTCCTGGTACGGCGACTGCCTGCCCAGCCGCGACTTCCCGATCCTGATCGACCTCTACCGGCGGGGCAAGCTCGACCTCGACGGCTTCGTCAGCGAGACGATCGGGCTCGACGACGTCGAGGCGGCCTTCGCCCGGATGCAGCGAGGCGAGGTGCTCCGGTCGGTGGTGGTCCTGTGACCGGCGCATGACGGCCGGCGTCGTCCGCGCCCGCACCACCGGCGTCTTCACCCTCGACGGCGACACCATCGCGGTCGAGAACAACGTATGGGTGATCGGCGACGAGCGAGAGGCGCTGGTGGTCGACGCGCCCCACAGCGTGGGCCCGATCGTGGACGCGGTCGGAGATCGACGCGTGCTCGCGATCGTGTGCACGCACGGCCACAACGACCATGTCAACGCGGCCCTCGAGCTGGCCCGATCGCTGGCGGCGCCGGTGGCGCTGCACCCCGCCGACCGCATGCTCTGGGACACCGTCCACCCCGGCACCGCGCCCGACCGGGAGCTGGCCGACGGCGACGCCTTCCTGGTCGGCGGGGCCCGGCTGGAGGTGCTCCACACACCCGGGCACACGCCGGGGTCGGTGTGCCTGCACTGGGTGGAGGGCGGCGTGCTCTTCAGCGGCGACACCCTCTTCCAGGGCGGTCCCGGCGCCACCGGGCGCTCGCACTCCGACTTCCCCACCATCATCCGCTCGATCACCGAGCGCCTGCTCACCCTGCCACCCGCCACCCGGGTGCGCACCGGGCACGGCGACGACACCACCGTCGCGACCGAGGCCCCGCACGTGGACGAGTGGCTGCGCCGGGGCGGCTGACGCCGGCCGGACGGGCGGCCCGGGCACGGGCGGGAGTGTAGGCTGACCTCAGCATGGAGCCGGCAGAGGCGGATCTCGCTCCGGCGCTCGGGGAGGGCAACCACTCCGTGCGGCGAGCGCTGGAGATGCTGGCGACGATCGCCGCGCATCCCGATCCCGCGCGGCTGGGGCAGCTGGCGCGGGAGCTGGCGCTCCCCAAGAGCAGCGCCCACAGCCTGCTCCGGGCCCTGGCAGCGGCCGGCTTTGTGGAGGGCGACGCGCGCGGTGGCTACGTCGTCGGCCTGCGCGCCTTCGAGATCGGGGCGGCGTACCTCGGCCGCGTGGACCCTGTCCAGGCCGCCCGCCCGGAGCTGGCCGGGCTCCGCGACGCGCTCGGGGTCACGGCCCACTTCGCCGTCCTCGACGGGACCGACGCCGTCACCCTGGCCAAGGAGGATCCTGTGGGCACCGGACCGCGGCTGGCCTCCTCGTTGGGAGCGCGCCTGCCCGCCCGCCGCACCGCGGTGGGGTTGGCGCTGCTCGCCCATCGCTCCGAGGCCGTGGAGCAGCTGCGACTGGGCGGGGGCCAGCGACGACGGCTTGACGCCGAGCTGGCGCGGGCGCGGGCCGTGGGATACGCCGTCGACCACGGCGAGACGGCGGTCGCGGTCGGCTCTCTGGCCGCCCCCGTCTTCGACGCCACCGGGGGATGCTGCGGGGCCGTCGGGATCAGCTTCCTGCTCGCCAACGGTCCGGACGAGGCAACCGCGGGACCGCTGGTGGCGGCCGCGGCCGACCGCATCAGCCGCCGTCTGGGCGCACCGTCCTCGGCGATCGGCCACCGACCGAGCGAGACGGAGGCGCCCGATGCCTGATCCGCGTTCAGTGACCCTACCCGGTGGGGCGGTGGCTCCCGACGAAGTCCGTCGGGTGGCCCGTGAAGACGCCCCGGTCGCGCTCGCCCCGGCTGCCCGCGCGCTCCTCCTCCGCGGCCGAGCCGCGGTCGAGGCGGCGGTCCGCTCGCCCGACCCCGTGTACGGAATCTCCACCGGCTTCGGCGCGCTCGCATCAACGCGGGTGGCCGGGGCCCGCCAGGTCGACCTCCAGCACGCGCTCATCCGCTCTCACGCGGCGGGCCTCGGTCGGCCGGTCGCCCGCGAGGTGGTGCGGGCCACGATGCTGCTTCGGGCGCGGACCCTGGCGATGGGGCTGTCCGGGGTGCGGCCCGACGTGGTGGAGACGCTGTGCCAGGCGCTCAACGCGGGGGTCACACCGCTCGTGCCGGAGCACGGATCGCTGGGGGCAAGCGGTGACCTCGCCCCGCTCGCCCATATCGCGCTCGCGCTCATGGGCGAGGGTGAGGTGCTGGATGCGAGCGGGGGGGCCGCCCCCGCCGCCCCGGTGCTGGAGGCGGCCGGCATCACTCCCCTGCGGCTGGCGGTGAAGGAGGGCCTCGCCCTCATCAACGGCACCGACGGAATGCTGGCGATGCTGGTGCTGGCGACGCTGGACGCGGAACGCCTGCTCCGAACCGCGGACGTGGCCGCTGCCTGCAGCGTGGAGGCGCTGCTAGGCACCGATCGGCCCTTCGCTGATGATCTTCAGCGCATCCGCCCGCAGCCCGGGCAGGCCGATAGCGCCGCCAACCTGCGCCGTCTGCTCCAGGCGTCGCCGATCGTCGCGGCGCACCGCCTCAGTGACCATGCGGTCCAGGACTCCTACTCGCTCCGCTGCACCCCCCAGGTCCTGGGGGCCGCCCGCGACACGCTCACCTTCGCCCGCCAGGTGGCCGCACGCGAGCTGGAGGCCGCGGTGGACAACCCTGTGGTTCTCCCCGACGGCCGCGTAGAGTCCACCGGCAATTTCCACGGCGAGCCCCTCGCCTTCGCGTGCGACTTCCTCGCGATCGCGCTGGCCGAGGCGGGGGCGATCGCGGAGCGGCGCATCGATCGGCTCCTGGATCCCGCTCGGTCACACGGACTGCCGCCCTTCCTGGCGGCCGACGCCGGGGTGAACTCCGGACTGATGCTGGCGCAGTACACCGCCGCCGCGCTGGTGGCGGAGAACCGCCGCCTCGCCCAGCCCGCCAGCGTCGACTCGCTGCCCACCTCGGGAATGCAGGAGGACCACGTCTCGATGGGCTGGGCGGCCGCGCGAAAGCTGCGGCGGGTGGTGACCAACCTAGGACGCATCCTCGCCGTGGAGCTGCTGGCCTCGGCGCGAGCACTGGAACTCCGGCAGCCGCTTCAGCCCGCCGCAGCCACCGGCCGGGTGGCAGCGCTGGTGCGCGCGACGGGGGGCGCGGTGGGTCCCGACCGCTTCGTGGCTCCCGAGCTGCGAGCGGTGGAGGGCCTGGTCCGGGAGGGAACGGTCGTCATGGCCGCCGAGGCCGCGATCGGGGACCGATTGGCATAGGGGGGCGCCCATCCGCCTGCCCTGCGCGATCCTCCGCCGAGGATCGCCCACGTGTCCGCGCCGACTGGCAGGAAGACCACTCGCCTCGTCGGAGGGCGAACGCAGCTTCCCCCGACCGAACTGGCCACCTGGCGGCGGGTGGTCCAGTTCGACCGCGTCACCCCGCCGCCAGGCGTCGTGTGACGCGTGGCCCCCACCTCCCGCTAGTCCGGACGCTCGAAGGGCTTCGCGTCGCAGAAGCGCTCTAACACGTTCGCCGTGATCTTGGCCACGTTGTTCTGATAGCCACGGTGCGGTAGCGCATCGCACCACCCGATCGAGCCAACCGAGAATACGGCTCCGCCCCTTCCCGTCTCAAAGAACACGACGTCGGCCCTCACCTTCCCATGCTGGTCCATCGCCGAATACCCGTCGAACTCGGTCGCACTGGCTACGACCAGGGCGTGCGCGACAGTTCCGGTCGTCCAATCGGCGCCATCCACCTCATAGGCGGCCGCCCCGCCGGCCCAGGGGCCGAACGCCCCGATCTCCTCGTCGATCACGTCGCGGAAGATGAAGCGAGCCCGGGGACCACGGCTCGCGGGCAGGGCTCGGTACGAGCAGCCGCTCGCAAACCCCATTCCAGTGATATCGACGCCGACCACGTCTCGCGTTCTCGGCTTCCGGTGCCGCCAGAGTCCACTGGGCTCACCGTTGCTCGCGAGGTGATCTTCTCCCGGAGCTCCGTCCCACAGTCCAGGGCTCGGGGAACGGCGCCGATGCTCGATCACCGTCGGCGACCCGTCGGGGACTCCCACCACGCCTGAGAACCCGTTGCCGCCGAGATAGGCGAGGCGGCCGCCCTGCTCTAGGAAATCCGATACCGCCTTCATCCCAGCACTTGTCCAGTACTCGGGATGGGAGCCAGTCACCAAGGTGCGGTGCGGAACAAGCAGGTCAACACCTTCTTGGTGCAGGTCATGATCGGTGATCACCGCGTAGCGGAGTCCGGCGTGGTCCAGAAAGGCCAAGAGCTCAAGGTCCGGACCTAGTCCGTGGGGGCGCCCAGTGAGCCAGTACCGATATCGCGGTCGCAGGTTGAGCAGGGCGCGCCTCCAATCCGCGTAGACCACCCCGCTCCCATCACGATGCCAATTGTAAAGGCTGAGCAGTCCGTGACTCTGGGCGTAGGCGTCGACGGCTCCTAGGGTGCGGGGCTCATGCGGCGCGAACGGCGGCTCGTTGGCATACGCCTGGTAGGTAAAGGTGGGAAGGAGGACGGCGATCTCCGCGGGCTCGGCTTCCACCCTTTCCCGCACGACGATTGGCACCCAATCCATCGCTCCGGCGTCGCCAGCCAGCTCCACCGCGTAGACACCGCTGGGGAGAGTCTCCGGGATCGGGACCGACAGCGCCGCTGGCCAGCCAGCACTCCCAAGGTCGTCACTGTGGAATTGGACGGCGCCATATTCCTCTGGCGCCACCCGCCAGTCGAAGTGGCGACCGGTCCAGTTGGGTCCGGTCACAGCCCGGACGGGCCGATTCACGAATCGCCCCTCGGCGCGACCGGCTTCGTCGACAACCTGGTCGGTTCCGGGATCACGGCCTAGCTGCCACCGGCAGAGCGGGGACACCCCGATCGACCTACCTGACGCCAGAGCCGCACACTGCGGCCCCGACAGAGCACACCCCCAGATCATCGGGTCGCCGACCTTCCCGTCAAACGCATCGAGGATCGCCCCTCCCGACTCCACCCGAGCGCCGACCACCCAGGGAAGGCCGAAGGCGTCCCAACCATCCGGAACCGGCCAGACCTCCTGAAGCGCCGCCCCGAGCGGCTCCCGCTGAGCGATCCTAATGGACCGGCGCTCGCGGTCGTAGCTCACAGCGATGAATGTCCACTGGTGCAGGCGCACTGCCACCGGCAGTGCCCCCACCAGCAGAAGACCGGTCTCTTCCCTCCGCCCCACGCCGAGGCGGCGGTCCGCTCCCACGGACAGAACCAGGCCAGACGAAGGCGTCCCGGTGGCGAGCACCGTCGCCGGATGCTCTTGCCGACCGGTTGCGTACACCCACGCTGAGAAGGCCAGAGCATCCTCACCAGGGTCCATCCGGCAGTGCTCCACCACCATGTAGGACCCGAGACGGAGCGGGTGCTCACCAACCGCAGCGCGCTGCGCCGCCACCTCATGCACAATCTCCATCTTGGGCTGAGGTTGGTCCGGGTGCTCGCCGTGATGGCGTACCCGCACCAGCCGAGCCTCGTACGGCTCCGACGCCGTCACGTGCACCTGCACGGTCTTGCCTGGGAGGCAGGATGGCCAATCCGTGTATCCCAGCAGCCGCCCCAGATGGTCACCAAGCTGAGTGACTGCGCCCCCACCAGCGCCCGCCGCGTCGCTCTCGCACCCGGGTTTCATCCAACCTCCCAGAGACGCTATCCCGCTGTCCTACTTGGCCATCGACCACGTCTCCGGATTCACCAGGATTAGGGGCGACTGCGGAATTGCACCTCTCAGGCGGGTTGAAATGGCCGATATCTGGTAGGGCGGCAGTGGCTCCCAGAAGACCGGCAGCTGAGCAGCTAGGTAGGACGCGTACTCGCGCATCGGCAGGTAACCGGGCTTGACGAGCACGCCGTTCATCAGCCCATCCGCAGATCGATCGGAGTACGCGCCCAGGTTTTCCAATGCCCCGGTGGCGAACAGGACGTCGCCTGAGGGGTACGCTCCAAATGTGTATGTCCAGCTCGGGTAGCCCCAGTCGGCCATGCCCCACCGACACCCCAATCCGGTCTTCGGGTTGCATGGCAGGACCACCGTGAACAGCGTGTTGTACGGGCTAGGTGTAAGGCTCAGCTGGATACCTGCAAGACTGAGCGCCGACTTGAACGCCTGCATCTGCTGAGCCAAGCTGAGATCTCCGCTCGCATACACCATGGAGAACTCCATCCTCGCCCCCGACGCGACCCCCGGTCCGCAACGTCCCGCGCCGGTCCCCGCGTGCACGCAACGGTCAGTTCCATTGCCCACCACCGACCACCCATGCGCCCGGAGCAGGGACTCCGCGGCTGCGACGCTGTATGGGTATAGGTTGCGGCTCTCACTGGCTCCGGCGAACAGGTTGGGTGGACTCACCGGGACGGGACCGTAGGTGGGGTGCCCGTACCCCTTGTAGATGTCTCGAAGGTAGGTTGGCTGATCGACCAGATGCTGAATGGCCTGACGGACGTAGAGCTGCCGAAATAGTGGTCCGCTGACGGGATTGCTGAAATTGGGAGTGATGAAGTCAGCTGACCAGCTCGTCCAGGGCACGATGCGGTAACCCAGCCTGCGAACGGACGCGATCGTATCCACGTCCTGGAGCGGGACGTACCCATAGGTGAGCGTTCCCGACCGCAGGGCATTGTACTCCGCGGCATCCGACGTGAACGGCACCAGAGTGATCTGCGAGATCGCATGATTGGTGATCCCTGAGTAGTGCGCGTTGGGGACCAGGATCGTCTCGCCCGTCGCCGCATTGAACCCGTCGCCTCGCTTCAGCCGATACGGTCCATCCACCACTTGCCAGAGCGAGTTGGTGTCGTAGCTCGGCTCCTCGGCGGCCTGGCCAGTCAGGAACCGGTAAACGGCGCGCGCCCCTGCTGCGGTGCGATCGAAGTTGCCAACCGGTCCACCCGCCGCCGTTCGGTCCCAGGCCTGTTGGGGTAGAGGCACGATCAGGTTCAGCTGGTCGAAGGTCAACCACTGGGGGTTGTAGGCCCGCTTGAAGGTGATCACCACGGTAGACGGACTGGGCGCCCCAACGCTCACCACGTTGTCGGGAATGTGACCTGGTATGTAGGAGTCCCAGTTGGTCTTCGAGACGCGGACCAGGTTCATCCAGAAGGTGATGTCCCGGCTGGTCACGGGCACCCCATCCGACCACATGGTGTGCTTCAGCACGATCGTAGCGGTACGCCCTCGGTTGCTAAACGTGGGTGGGTTGGCGAGGCTGAGACGCGAGTTCACGACAACTCGGTCCCCAGACCCAATCCAGTACAGCGGACGGAACATCTGATCCTGGAAATAGCCATAATTGGCCAGCAGCGCATCAGCGGGAATGACGATCGGAAATATGTAGTTGGGGGGCTGACCCGGCTGTAGTGCAAACGCGACATCCGCCCCGTGACTGGCACGACTCTCATGGGCCGCCATCGCCACGGGCCCGCCGATGGTGAGGCCAAGCGCGACTGCGACCGCAAGCCCCAAGCGCGCACGCGGGCGCGGCACGGGCAGGACTCCGGCTCGCAGCGGCTCCGCGATCACCGTGTCGAACCAAGTCAGTCTCATGTCACCCACCTCCATGCGCGCGGTTGTCGGTCTCGGCCACTACTTCACGGACAGGCTTGCGGCTGAGGGAAGACTACATCCGTGCCAACCCCACCATGCGCCCACCTGGAGCTCGGCCGCTCGGGCACTTCTGCCCCAATCGGAGCCGCCACGGGTTCGAACCGGATGCCCCTCACATCATAGACCACCTGCGCCCGCGTAGACGATCTCCCCGTCGACCATGGTCAGCACCACCTGAGCGCTCGCCACCGCGTCGACCGGCTCGCGGAAGATGTTGCGGTCCACCACCACGACATCGGCTCGCTTGCCGACCTCGATGGACCCAGTCATATGGTCGAGATGATTCACGTATGCCGATCCCATCGTGTAGGCACGGATGGCGTCAGCAAGGTCGAGCCGCTGCTCAGGAAGGAAGACGGCCGGCGCGTCCCCACTGAAGCGGCCGCCCAATCCCTCTGGAGCAGGCAGGCGGTTGACCGCCACATGTATCGCCCAGAGAGGATTCGGGCTCGAAACCGACCAGTCGCTTCCGAACGCCAGCTGCGCACCGCTCCTGAGCAAGGAGGCGAAGGGATACTGCCAGCTGGAGCGTTCCGCCCCAAGGTAGGGCACGGTCATCCGGGTCATCTGGGGCTCGTTGGATGCCCACAGCGGCTGGACATTGGCGGTCACGCCCAAACCGGCAAATCGTGGAATGTCATCGGGATGCACGATCTGCACATGGGCGAGGTGCGGTCGCCGGTCTCGGAACCCATTCTTGGAGATGGCCACCTCGATGGCGTCGAGAGCCTCGCGCACGGCGCGCTCGCCGATCGCATGGCAATGAAACTGAAAGCCAGCGTCGTCCAGCAGTGTGACATACGTCTTCAAACCCTCGGGATCGATGAAGCTGAGGCCGCGGCGGTCCGTCGGACATCCACGTCCATCCAGGTACGGATCGAGAAGTGCTGCAGTGAAGTCTTCGCAGATGCCATCCTGCATGATCTTCACGCTCCGCGGGCTGAACCGCCCGACGGTGGCGCGCTCGCGCTGCGAGACAAGGTCGGCGATCTGGTCGGCACCCCGCTTCCGATCCCACCAGAGGGCGCCGACCACCCGTCCCGTGAGCTCGCCATGCTCGGCCAGTCGCCGATACGTCTCGAGGCTCTGGGCGGTGATGTCGAAGTCTCCGACCGCAGCGTCCTGCCACGCGGTGACGCCCAGGGAGTGGAGGTACCGCTGTGCCTCCAGCAGTCCCTGGCGACGGTCCTCATCGCTGGGACCCGGGATCAGCCGAGCGACCAGGCTCATCGCGCCCTCTTGCAGCGTGCCACTGGGAGTGCCCAACCGATCTCTCTCAATTCGCCCATCCGGAGGATCACTGGTCGCAGCGTCGATCCCGGCCAGCTCGAGCGCCCTCGAGTTGACCCAGGCACCGTGGTGATCGCGGTTCATCAGGAAGACGGGACGGTTCGGCACCACCTTGTCCAGCAAGTCGCGCGTTGGCGAGCCATCGGGGAAAACGGGCAGGCTCCAGCCGGCTCCCAGGATCCAGGCCGCATCCGGATGCGCCGCCGCGTAGACATGCACCGCCTCGAGGTACGCCGTGCAGGAGCCGAGGAAGCTCAGGTCGCATCGGCGACGCTCCAGGCCACCCATGGCCGGATGTACGTGGGCATCCTGAAACCCCGGCAACAGCAAGCGGCCACCGAGCCCGATGACCTCGGTCCCGGCACCGATCCATCGCTCGACGTCCCGGCTCTCCCCCACCGCGATCAGACGACCATCCCGAATCGCCACCGCCTCGGCCCACGGTGCCCGACGATCGACGGTATGCACCGCGCCCCCGATGAAAACGAGGTCGGCGGGGCTAGAATCGTCCTCAAGAGCGCCGCCGGCAGGGAGGCGTCCTCCGACGGTGACGCGCGGTCGGCCGGTCATGTGGTTCCTCCGCCGGCACTTCCGAATATCGGAAACAGGGCGCGACGGTGCGTGTGCAGGTGAGGATAGGTTTGCCTCGGCGCCCTGTCAAGCTGGTGCGAGATGCCCAGCCTCCCGATCCATCGGGTCGGCCTGACGAAGGAATGGTGGCCCCCTGACGCTGTCTTCGATCGGGCCGCGCGCGGTTGGTCCACGTCGATCCCCGGCACGGTCGAGCGCCGTGCCGAGGGCACCGACGGCGTCGCCCGCTCAGCGACCGATCACCACCAGCCGTTCTTCCGTCATCTCCATGATCGTGTGCGCCGGCCCCTCCCGCGTATTGCCCGACACCTTGGTCCCCCCGTAGGGCATCTGGTCGACCCGGAAGCTGGGCGTCTCATTGATGGTGACGCCGCCGAACGTGAGTCGCTCGGCGGCAGTCAGCGCGGTGGCAAGGTCACGGGTGAAAATGCCAGCCTGGAGCCCGTAGTCGGTCCCGTTGGCGAGGTCGATCGCCTCGTCCAGGTCGGCAAACGGACGCAGCGCCACCACGGGGCCGAAGACCTCGCGCTCCCACACCCGGGCGTCGGTCGGCACCGCGTCCAGCACGGTGGGCAGCCGGTTGCCGCGGTCGGCCAGACCACCCACCAGCTCTCGTCCCCCCCTGTCGCACGCCTCCGCCACCCATTCATCGACTCGATCGCGGGCCGCGCTGTCGATGACCGCCGAGAGCGTCACCCCCGCCTCCAGCGGCGGTCCGAAGCGCTGCGCCCGGGCGGCCGCCACCAGCCTCTCGGCGAAGTCCTCGCGGACGGATGATGCGACCAGGATGCGCTGTACCGAGATGCACGATTGGCCGGCGAACCCGAAGCCGCTGGTGGCGGCCACGGTCGCCGCGGCGTCGAGGTCGGCATCGGCGCATACGATCAGGGGCGTGGAGTTCCCGAGCTCGAGACATACCCGGCGCCGGGGGGCCTTCTCGACCAGGCTCCACCCCACCTGGCTCGACCCGGTGAAGGTGAGGAGGCGCACTCGCTGGTCCGCCAGG
>DAHUZL010000068.1 GCA_027306655.1 Candidatus Dormiibacterota bacterium | reverse complement strand
ACGCGGGGATCGGAAACCCGGTAGTGCGCGGAGCGCCCCTCCCGCCGGACGGTCGCCAGCCCGCAGGCCACCAGGCAGGCCAGGTGCGCCGAGACTCGGCCCTGCGACAGCCCGGCGCGGTCAACGCACTGCGTCCCGGTGGCCTCGCGGGCGATGAGGAAGTCGACGAGATCGAGGCGGGTGGGGTCCCCCAGCGCACGGCAGACCCTGGCGACCAGCTCGCGACCGGCGCGGCCGTCGGGCAGGAGCCCGCGCACCATTGGGGCGATGCGGGGCTCGGTCCTCGGGGGGGACATCGTCGGTCTCCGGTGCTCGCTCATGCCGCGCAGCAGGAGAGCTTGGACACGTCGCGGGTGAAGGATTGCGCGGCGAGCTTCAGCCCCTCCGCCATCGTCAGATACGGACACCAGGTGCCTGCCAGCTGGTCGACCGTCATCCCCGCCTCCAGGGCGTACGTGGCGGCGAGGACCACGTCCCCCGCGTTCGCCGCGACGAGATGGACCCCCAGCACCCGGCCGCCGGCGCGCTCGGCGACGATCTTGACCAGGCCGCGCGTGTCCCGGCTGACGATGGCCCGGGGCACGTGCTCCAGCGGCAGGACGCGACACGTGCAGGCGATCCCGGCCGCCCCCGCCTCGGCATCCGTCATCCCGACCGCCGCGATCGCGGGGCTCGTGAACGTCACCCGGGGCAGGTGCCGGGTGTCAAGGGCCCGCCCGGCGCTCTCGAAGGCGTTGGCCACCGCCAGCGTGCCCTGAGCCGCGGCCACGTAGACGAACTGGGGCCCACCCGTGACGTCGCCGGCGGCCCAGATCCGGGGGTTGCCCGTCTGCAGGTGCTCGTCGACGCACACCTCGCCGAGCCGTCCCCGGTCCACGCCGACAACCTCGAGGCCGAGGCCCGTGCTGTTCGGACGGCGGCCGGTCGCCATCAGGAGCGCGTCGGCCCGGAGCACGCGGGCCCCGGGTCCGGCCAGACGGACGACGGTCTCCGGCCCGCGGCGGTGGACCTCCGCGACCGGCGCCCCGGTGACGACCTCCACGCCCTCATCCACGAGCACGCGTTCGATCGCCTCGGAGACCTCGGGCTCCTCGGAGGGGGCCAGCCGGGGCAGCGCCTCGACCAGGGTCACCCGGACGCCGAGGCGGGCGAAGAGCTGCCCGAGCTCGAGCCCCACCGCGTTGCCACCGGCCACGACCAGGGTCGCCGGCAGCTGATCCAGCTCCAGGGCCTGGGTCGAGGTGAGGGAGCCCGCGGCCCCGAGCCCGGGAACCGACGGGATCCACGGGGAGGCGCCGGTCGCCACCAGGTACTGGCGGGCCTCCACGCGAACGCCGTCCACCTCCAGCGCCGGGCCCGGGACGAAGCGGGCCGTGCCGCGGAGGATGGCCCACCCGTGGTCGGCGGCCAGGTCCAGGTACCTCTCCTGGCGCAGCCCGGCCACCAGCGACGCCTTGCCCGCGAGCAGCGTCGTCAGGTCCCCCGGGAGGGCGGTGGTGGTGATCCCGGGAAACGGCGCCTCCGCGGCGCTGTGGCGGGCCTCCGCGGCGGCGAGCAGGGCCTTCGACGGAATGCAGCCGACATTGACACAGGTCCCACCGACGGTCCCGCGCTCGACCATCACCACCCGGAGGCCACGGGTCCGGGCCGCGATCGCCGCGGCGAACCCCGCCCCGCCCGACCCGACGATCGCAAGGTCGTGGTCCATCGCCTCCCCTCCTGCCTCTTGGATGGCACTTCCGTCATATGTGCTCATGCGAATGGTGGGATAGATCGTCCGATTGGGGCCCGGACGGTGGGGCGTAAGCGGCCCCTGTCCCTGCGAGCGGGTGCCGGCCTCTGCTTGACCTTCCCGCACCTGGAATCCGAGCCGCCCCGAGCCGGTCGTCGACTTAATGTTGACTAAATAAGTCCCCTTCTCCTATTCTGGATGGGCGCGCGGGGATCCGGAGCCGAGCGTGCCGGTGCCGCCCGCAGCCATGACCGGGGAAGGACGGAGGGCGACGATGCTGGTCACGGACTCGGCGCATCCGCGTGCGGCCCGACAGCCGCGACGGGGCCGGCGCGCTCGGGCGATCCCGCTGGCGCTCGGGACCGCGCTGATGGCGGCGGCGATCCTGGCCAGCGCATGCGGCCAGACCCTGACCACCCGTGCCCGGACCGCCGCCGGCGTCACGGTGACCTTCGCCGACCAGGCGGGGTCCGTCCCCACCTACATCCTCCCGCTGATGTCCGCCGCCGACGCCAGCGACGCCAATCTGGGCCCGTTTCAGCTGCTGATGTACCGCCCCCTGTACTGGAGCGGCGCGCATGGCAGCCCCGCCATCGACGGCGCCGAGAGCCTCGCCGATCCCCCGGTGTACTCGAACGGGGGCCGGACCGTCTCGATCACGCTGAAGCGCGCCGTCTGGTCCGACGGCCGCCCGGTGACGACGCGCGATGTCCAGTTCTGGATGGATCTGCTCCGAGCTGACCCCACCGCCTACTGGGCGTACGTGCCGGGCCAGTTCCCCGACAACGTCGTCGCCATGAGCTATCCCACGGCCGACCGCTTCACCATCACCTTCAACCGGGCCTACAACCATCAGTTCCTGCTCGGCGACGAGCTGACCCAGATCATCCCGCTCCCTCAGCACGCCTGGGACCGGACCAGCCGGACCGGGTCGGTCGGTGGCTGGGACCGCACCGCCCGGGGAGCGCGGGCGGTCTACCACTTCCTCGACGCGCAGTCGAAGCAGGTCGGGACCTATGCCACCGATCCCCTCTGGCAGGTCGTCGACGGTCCCTGGCGGCTGCACGGTTACGAGGCCGCCACGGGCTACGCGGTGCTGACTCCGAACCGGCGCTATCAGGGCCCGGGTCGGGCGCGGATCGCGGCGTTGGCCGAGGTCCCCTACACCAGCGACACGGCCGAGCTGGACGCGCTGCGAGCCGGCCAGCTCGACTACGGCTACCTCCCCTACGAGGATGTCAATCAGATCGCGGCGCTCAGGGCGCGGGGCTTCAGCATTCATCCGTGGACGACCTGGGCGTACAACTACATCCCGATCAACTTTGCCAACCCCGTGGTCGGCCCCGCGTTCGCGCAGCTCTACGTACGCCAGGCGATGCAGCACCTGGTCGACCAGCCTGCCTACATCACGAGCCTCTTCCACGGTCTCGCCTACCCCGACTACACGCTGCTGCCGTCCCGGCCGCCGAGCCCGCTGGTGTCCGCGGCCGCCAATCGCGACCCCTACCCGTACAGCGTGGGCGCGGCGGTGGCGCTGCTGACGGCCCACGGCTGGCGGCGAGGTCCGGGCGGAGTCCAGACCTGCGTCCGGCCCGGGATCGGGCCGACCGCGTGCGGCCGGGGGGTGCGGGCGGGGCTGCGGCTCAGCTTCGGACTGGAGTACGCCGACGGGATCGTATCGGTGGGGGAGGAGGCCCAGGCGCTGCGCTCGGCCTTCGTCCGCGCCGGGATCGACCTGACCCTGCGGCCGGCCCCGCTGGCTACGGTCTTCTCGGACACCTTCGTTCCCTGCGACCGGCACCGGCAGGGCAGCTGCGCCTGGGCCCTCGGCTACTGGGGGAACGGTTGGAACTGGTCGCCGGAGGGCTACCCCGATGCCTCCCAGACCTTCGGAGTCGGCGGCTCGGTCAACAGCGGCTACTACAGCGATCCCACCGCCCAGCGGCTGCTGCAGGCGACGGTGACCGGGTCCGGGCTCACCCCGCTCCGCCGGCTGGAGGTGTACCTGGCGCAGGACGTGCCGGTGCTGTGGATGCCGCTGTCCTACTACCAGCTATCGGTCGTCACCTCGCGGCTGCGCGGGACCCAGCCGCAGGACCCATTCCTCAACATCTACCCGGAGCAGTGGCGCTGGGCGTGACCGCTCGGGCCTGACCGCGGCGATCGGTCCGCGCCGGGGGGCGTCCGGATGAGACGGTTCACCTGCGGGTCACAGCCCCAGGAGCCATTCGAGGGAACGCCGCCTCCGCCTTCTCGGTTGGGGGCTGTCGTTTCCGGGCCGCTACGCACGACCTGACGACTGACTTCCCGCCGGTGACGCGGGGCACATCCCGACATCGGTCGCAGGCGATCGGCATCGATGCCAGAACCTCCGGACGATGGGGGGCACGCCAGCGCGGGGATGCCATCCGGCTGTGGTTGGCCACCCACTACGAGACCGTTCGACCCTTCACCCGGCTGAAGACCGCCGACGCCATCCTCGACAGCGTGCGGCGCTTTTGCGTGCGCACTTCGGTTCCAGGACACTAGCTCAGCTCCCGCGTACGGGGCTATCGCTGGCCGGCACCAGGGAAGCGGGCTCCACCGCCCCCCAGCACCGCTCTCACGTATGTGAGCTTTTCCGGATTGGCAACGCACCGGATCGCCGCAATCCGCCCGCTCTCGACGGTGAAGGCGAGCACGGCGACTACTTCACCCTCCCGGACAACGACGGCTCCGGGCCCTGCGTTGACGGAGATCGGGATCAGCGAGGCCGAGGCACTCCGCAGCCATCCGAGCAGCCCCACTGCCACCTTTTCGCGCCCCGCCACGGGGTGGCGCGGTGCGGGAACCAGCCCACCACTGTCCGTCCACCCCGCCGCCTCAGGGTCGAGGACCTCGAGCAGCGCGCCGACGTCGCCGGTGGAAGCGGCCGCGAGGAACCGCTCGGCGACGCGCTGCGCCTCCACGGGGTCGATGACCCCGCGGCCTTCCGCCCCCTCCCGGACCACGCGGTGGCGTCCCCGCCTTGCCAGTTGCCGGCACGCCACTGGCGTGCGCTTCATGATGCGGCCGATGTCGTCGAAGGGGTACTCGAAGATGTCGTGCAGGATGAATGCAACGCGTTCGGCGGGCGTCAGCCGTTCCAACACCACCAGCAGCGCCGTGCGCACCGAGTCATCGAGCGTTACGCGCTCCTCTGGCCCGAGAGCGTCGCCGGCCGGTATCACAAGCTCGGGGAGCCAGGGCCCGACATAGGCTTCACGTCGAACCCGCGCTGAGCGCAGCTGGTCCAGGCAGAGGCGGCTCACCACGACAACCAACCAGCCTCGAACATCGTCGATCGTCCCGCGGTCGGAGCGCAGCAGCCGGGAGAAGGCCTCCTGGACCATGTCCTCGGCATCGCCGTAAGTTCCGAGCATCCGGTAGGCGACGTTAATGAGGTAGCCGTGATGCTCGTGCCAGATCGCGGTGATGGAGAGATCACCGGCGCCGAGGGTGGAGGGTAGCGGGGCGTCGAGGGCGGAGGTGTGACGGGGGTCGAGCGGTGGGGTCATCAAGGGCTCCCCAGTGAACTGACCGTCGACTCTACGACGCGACAGCCCAATAGAATGTGACAGCGAGTCGGCGAGAGCGTCGGATGTCACACCATCAGGGGCTGCCTCGTCCTTCTGCCGAAGCGCTTTTGAAGCGCTATCTCACAAAGGAGCCCCGATGAGTGTTCAAATGAATCAGGCCACCGCGACCCTCCCCCAGGTCGACGCCGGCGCCTCACCGCGGTTCGCGTCGGGCGACGTCGTCGCACCGCATGGGCTGACCACGATTCGGTCGGAACGGATCCGCGTGCCCGACTCCAATCGTCTGACCCATCTGCAGTTCCGGCGCTATGCCGGGTCCCCCATTTGCAACCTCCACCTTCGGTCGGTGGCGCGGCGGTACGACGAGATCGTGGCCGCGGGAATCTGTGAGATCGCCGTCTTCCATTCCTCGGTCAGGGACATGCTGCCCCACCAGGGCGAGCTTCCCTTCGCGGTGGTCTCCGACCCGGAGAGGACGCTGTATGCGGAATTCGGCGTGGAGTCGTCGATGCGGGCGGTGCTGCACCCGCGGGCAATGGGGGCGCCTTTGCACCCGGCTGCCTGGTCCGCGGTGGTGCGCAGCATCCGCGCCGGTGGGTCGCCGTTTCCGACCCGGGGCGACAGCGTACTGGGCCTACCCGCCGACTTCCTCATCGCTGCGGACGGCACGGTGCGGGCTGTAAAGTACGGCCGTCACGCCAGCGACCACTGGTCAGTTGACGAGCTGCTTCGGCTCGCCGGCTCATCGGCTCGGCACAGGGCAGTCGCACCTGGCGCACCCCATGCTCCGGTCACGCCACCCGCGGGGGCGCGGCGTGGGGGTAGGTCAGGAACTGGCAGCTGACCAGGAGCCGCCAGCTCCGATCGTTCCCGTGGTCGTGGGCGGGCAGCGCCCGCCCACACCCCGGGCAGGTCCAGCGCGTCCCCGACGGATGGTCCGCCCACACGTCCACCCACCCTCCCGCCACATCGCGGTCGACCCGGGTGACGGTCCAGTGGGCCTCCAAGCCCATCAGGTGTCGGTGCAGCTCGGTGTCTCTCATGGGGCCATCTTGGCCCCCCGCCCAACCCGGTCAACCCCCGCCTACCCACTGAAAACCCGGAAGCACCTGAATAGCTGGAGGTGGGGCTGGAGCCGAGCCCCGGGCGCTCGGACGCCCACTGTGCTCAGGTCATCACGGTCGTGGAGGACGGCGTCGTCCTCGCCCTCTGCGACGGCGGTCTTTCGGCCGAACAGGACTACGAGGAGTGCACCGGGGCGGCGGTCTCGGGGGATCTGGTCCACGGGGCCAGGCTGTCGACGGGTGGGAGGTGGCTGACGTTCTCTGCGGGCAGCGGCCCGCTGCGATACGCCGTCGGCTCGGTGCTCGACGTGTGCCACGAGCGCGCGCGTGCCGGCGGCTTCCGCGACCTGCGGATGAAGCGCTGGGAGGGACGACCAGCGACCAGAGCGGGCGGAGTGGACGCCAGCAGATGCGGCCATTGCGCGCCGCGGTGGTCGGCTGCGGCCACGTGGTCAGGCTCCACATCCGCAACCTGCGCGAGCTGCCCGACGTCTCCGTGGTCGCGCTCTGCGACGCTGACGCCGCCCGCGCCGCCGGGGAACGCTGCTATTCGCGACCACCACCAGCGCTCAGGCCACGGGGGACCAGCGATGCTCAGCGGCTGCTGGGACCCATCCGCTGATTTCTGGAGCCGGGGCAGCGTCGACCGCCCTGCGACAGAGGAGCATGGGCGGGCTTTCGCTACGTCCGACCGGATCAGGTGCCATCGGAGAGCGCGTTTCGATACGCGTACATGACGGCCTGGGCACGGTCCCTGGCGCCGATCTTTGCGAAGAGGTGGTTCACGTGGCTCTTGATGGTGCTTTCGCTCACCACGAGATGCGCCGCGATTTCGGCGTTCGACATGCCCGCGGCCATGAGGGAGAGCACCTCGGCCTCTCGGGTCGTGAGCCCATCGGGGAGCGGAGACGGCGGCGGGCTGCGGCGCGCCGGGACGGGCGTATCGGCGAGGGCGTCGAGCAGGTGGTGCTGGACCGCGGGATCGATCGCCGCCCGATTGTCCAGGACCTGGCGGAGGGCGGCGAGGATCTCGGGCCCGCCGGCGTCCTTGGTGAGGTACCCTCGCGCCCCGGCTCGCAGCGCGTCGAGCACCGAGCGGTCGTCCGCGTAGGTGGTGAGGATCACCACCTTCACCTCCGGGAGCCGCTCTCGCAGGGATCGGGTGGCCTCGACGCCGTCGCACCGCGGCATGCGTAGGTCCATCAAGACCACGTCGGGACGAAGCTCGCCGGCCATGGCGACGGCCTCGTTGCCATCGGTCGCCACCCCGACGACGTCGACCTGGTCGAGCAGGCCTAGGACCATGACGAGCCCGTCGCGCACCACCCGCTGGTCGTCGGCGACGAGAACGCGGATCGGAGCGCTCATACCGGGACCTCGAGCTCCACGCGGTAGCCGTGGCCCGTCGGCCCGGCGAGGAGGGTTCCACCGAGGAGCTCCGCTCGCTCTCGCATGCCGGCCAGCCCGTAGCCACCGCTGCCACCGACGGGCTCCCGGTCGACGGGTCCGGGCGCGGCCGTCGAGCAGTCCTCGACGCTCAGGCGGACCCGGGTCGCCTCGTAGTTGAGATGGAGCTCGACCCGCACAGGTCGCGCGTGCTTGACGATGTTGGTCAGCGCCTCCTGGGCCACTCGGTAGAACGCGAGCCGCGCCTCCGCGCCGATCGCTCGGGGCTCCCCCGTCTCGGTGAAGCGACACGGGATGCCGTGGTCGGCCTCGAAGCGAGTGGCGAGCTTGCCCAGACGGTCGGGGCCGGGCAGCTCGTCGTCGCGCAGCATCCCGATCGCACGGCGAGCCTCGTCCAGACCGGAGCGGGCCAGTTGGTGGGCCCGCCCAATGGCGCCGGTCAAGCTGGCCTCGACCTGCTGGTCGAGGGCGAGCATCCGGGCTCCTTCGAGCTGGAGGAGGAGACCCGAGAGGGTATGGGCGAGCACGTCATGCATCTCACGCGCCAGACGTTGGCGCTGGGCGAGCCCCGCCGCCTTGGCCTCGGCCGCGCGGCTGGCCTCGAGCTCGACCAGGAGCTGCGCTGCCTGCCCATTGGCCTCTCCCAACCGGCGGGAGAGGGCGAGCATCCCCACGAGGCCGCCGAGCGCGGCGAGCAGCGCCACGCCGGGGCCCTTCCCGGTGATGCCGTCGACGAGCGCGACGGCGATGAAGACCGCAAGAGGGAGGACAACGACGATCTGACCTCGGAGCCGCCTCGCGATGACCAGCGCAGCGAGGAGGACGCCGACCGAGCCGGGGCCGGCCGGTTGGGCCCACATCAGGATGCCGCCGCTTGCGACGAGGAGAGCGCCGGCACCAGCGACACGGTTGCCGGCATCCGGCCCCCGACGGGCGCTCCAGGCGGCGAGGGTGCCGACGGCAAGGCCGCCGAGGGCGATCGAGACGACGAGACCCCGGCCCGAGGCGCCCGGGGCCGGATGGGCTCGGAGCGTGGTCACCACCACGAGGACGAGCAAGAGGGGAAGTCCGGCACGGATCCAGCGCTCGGCCCGCACCTGCTCGTCTCGCACCTGGCGCAGCCTGGCGAGCATCGGCGTGGCCGTCGTTCCGTCCTCCACGGCAGGAACGTTACGACGGCCATTCGTCCATGGCATCGGCCCCGGGGTGGAACCGTCGTCCCTACCCCAAGGTGGAGACACCTCCACCCACGGGTGGAGGTGGACCGCCGTTCGACGTTCCACCCCGGCGCCGATGCGATTTCGCCCGACACGTCGCACGCTGTCAGCACGGTCCGAGACACTGACCGGGCAGTCGAGAAAGGAGCCAATTATGTCGCTTCTCGTCGGTGGTCGCTACTCATCGGCTATTCGCAAGGTCGTCATCGGCGCAGCGCTCGTCGTCTATGGCCTGATCGGTCACGGAGCGTTCCTCTACGCCGGCATCGCGGTCTGCGCCTGGGGCGCTTACAGCGCCGTCCGCGCGTACCGGCGGGTCCCGGCCAGCACCCACGACGAGGCCCTCGGCCGATGAACACCATCGAGATCGAAGGGCTCACCAAACGATTCGGTGGCTTCACCGCCGTCGACCAGGTGAGCTTCGAAGTCCCGCGGGGACAGCTGCTGGCTGTCCTCGGGCCGAACGGGGCGGGGAAGACCACGACGCTCGAGATGGCCGAGGGCTTTTTCGCCCCGACCTCGGGGACGGTGCGGGTGCTCGGTGCCGATCCCCGTCGCGCCACGCGGGCACAGCGGGCCCGGATCGGGCTCGTGCTGCAGTCCACGAGCCTCGACCCTGAGCTCACCGTTCGCGACACCCTGGTCCTCTACGCGCAGTGCTATCCCGCTCCCTACCGGGTGGGGGAAGCGCTCGCGCTCGTGGATCTCGCCGACGACGCGCAGACGAAGGTGGGCGCCCTCTCGGGTGGTCAGCGCCGCCGGGTCGACCTCGCCATCGGCATGATCGGCAGGCCCGAGGTCCTGTTCCTGGACGAGCCGACCACCGGGCTCGACCCCGAGGCGCGCCGGCGCACGTGGGCGGCCGTGGGACACCTCGTCGCCGCGGGGACCACGGTCGTGCTCACGACGCACTATATCGACGAGGCCGAGCACCTCGCGGATCGCATTATCGTGCTCGCCGGCGGTCGGGTCGTCGCCGACACCACCCCGGCCAAGCTGCGCGCGGCCGGCGGTCCGAGCACCATCTCCTACCCGCTGCCCGCCGGCGCACCGATCGGCGACCTGCCGCCTTCGCTCGCGCCCTACCTCGACCTCGAGCACCGCGCCCTCGTCGTTCGAGAGGCCGACCTCACCGCATCGCTCGGAGCCCTCGTCGCCTGGGCCGACCGGGCGCACCTCGACCTCGCCGAGCTCGAGGTCGGCCCGCCCAGCCTCGAGGACGCCTACCTCGCCATGATCGGCGAGCCCACGACCACGGAGGTTCGGCTGCCATGACCGACCCCCTCGCCGCCGCGGAGCAGATCGCCTCGGCTGCGGCCGCCGAGCCGCCCACCGTCACCATGTCCGCCGGCAGCGCCGAGCGCTCTCCACTTCCGTCAGCCCTCCTCCTCCTCGCCGCCCAGGTCCGCTACCAGGCGAAGCTCCTCCTCTCGAGCCCACGAGGGCTCGTGATCGGCGTAGGGCTCCCGATCATCCTGCTCGTCGCCTCCAAAGGGAAGGCTGCGCATCCCGACGTCGCCGGCTACGCGGTGTTCGGGCTCACGATGACCGCCTGGAGCACCTTTGGGATGCGCCTTGTCGCCGCCCGGGAGTCGGGGGTGCTCAAGCGCTGGCGGGCGACGCCGCTTCCGAGATGGTGCTACTTCGTCGGCAGCATCCTCGCCACGGCACTCGTCTCGGTGGCCGCAGGCACCGCTACTGTGCTCGCCGCCTTCCTCATCTACGGCCACAACCTCGGCGACGGACCCCACGTCTATGTCACCGGAGCTGGGGCGGCCGCCGTCGTCGGCGTCTGCTTCTTGGGGGCGCTCGCCTTCGCCGCCGCCACCACCGCACTCACGAGCTTCGTGCCGAGCGTTGAGGCGGCGCTGCCGACCCTCATGCTCACCTACTTCCCGCTCATCATCGTCTCCGGCGTGCTCTTCTCGATCGCCGAGCCGCACTGGCTCTCCACCCTCGCCTCCTACCTTCCGGCGCAGCCGCTCGTCGACGCCATGACGAAGGTGGTTCGACACACCCCAGGCGAGGGCTTCGTCCCGCTGCGTGACGATGTCGTTCTCGCTTGCTGGGCTGTGGGCGGCTTGGTGGCCGCCGTGGCGCTGTTCCGGTGGGAGCCCCACCGGCCGACCGCGTCGCGTCGGCGGTCGGCGAAGGCTCGGTCGTGACGTGCGACCTCACGCTTGCGGAAGCGGGCTCATCCGGGAATTGGGTGGGTAGCGCAGCGAACGGCTGCTCAGTGAGCGCGACGCCACCCATCGCCCAAGGGGCGTGTTCGGGCAGCGGGTCCGGGCCAGAGGTGCCCCGGAGCCTCCGATCGACCCACTCAAAACCAGGAAGTGCCCTGAATCGATACCGATCGCACGCGACACGGGTCGGTAGCCCGGCCGGGCCGAGCCGCGGCGGCCCCGCGGCCCTCTGGCCGGTCGGGCCCACGGTGTTTGTGGACGTTGTGCTACAAAGCAGGCGTGTCGGAGAACGTATCCGTCCGGCTCGAGGACGGCCTAGCCGAGCGACTTCGCCTCCGGGCCCGAGCGGCTGGAGAGACCCTCTCGGCCCGGCTGCGCCGCTACGCCGACGAGGGCGTCAGGCGCGATGAGCACCCGCCAATCACGTTCCGCGACGGCCCCACCGGTCGGCGCGCAGGGATGGTAGGCGGCCCCGACGTGTGGGAAGTCGCCATGTGGATCGAGGACCTGGCCGCCGAGCCGGACCGCCTTGCCACGCTCGCTCAGGAGTCGGTCCTCACTCGGGCTCAGATCGAGGCTGTGCTGCGCTACCGGGCCGCTTACCCGGAAGAAGTCGACGCCCGCATCGAGTTGCACCGGCACGGGACCGCTCTCGCTGCGAGCGCTTGAACCTGCTGCTCGACGAGAGGTACCCGCCGGCACTGGCGGCGACGCTACGAGCTCGCGGCATCAATGCGTTCACCGCTTCCGAATTGGGACTGGCCGGCCGCTCCGATTCAGCTCTCCTGGCGGCGGCAGCAGCGGACGGCTACGTCCTGCTCACCGAGAACGTTGCGGATTTCGCCCAGCTCGCCGGCGAGTATCTGATCTCCGGGCCTAACCATCCAGGTGTGCTGATCGCGCTTTCGTCGCGGTTCTCACGCCGACCGGGCGCGATAGATACCATCGCCGCTGCCGTGCTCGCAGTGTCCGACCAAAGCCATCAAGACCGACTCGTCTACCTCGACCGACCATGCCACTAGCCGCACTCCTGACTCATCCGTCTGACGGTCCGCAGGTCACGGGGAGCGAATCGGCGCCATGTCGCTCGAGTCACCGCCGGCTTGCCAATGAGGTCGCCGTCACGCTCGAGCCACACGACCTCCATCTCCGGGGGAAGCCGTGGCGAGCGCGCAGCAGCGCGGGAATGGTGACCTGGCCCGTGCGGTTAACCGTGGTGATCATGTGGTATTGCCTCCGGCCCGGCCGCACTGCCCGAACGGGCCGTCGGCCCGTCGGCCAACCCAAAAGGCGGTGGTCGGAGCCGATCACCGTCGTGCTGACGTCCTCCGCCCGGCCCGACACCGGCGAGGGTGCCATCCTGGGCGGCGCGCGAGCGCTGCCCGCCCGGCTCCACCCCAGGGTGGCCGGCGCGGAGCAGCCCGGTGTCTGACCAGCCGACCCCGGCGCGGCGGGATCTCGCGCGCACGCCCTCGGTCCTGTGGCTGTGGGGTGCGCCCGCGCTGATCGCGATCGGCGCCTCCGTTCTCTTCAACACCGGCGGCGTGTCGCTGCCGGTGGCGGGGACGCTGTGGACGCTCGCGACCGCGTGGGCCGGCCTGGGATGCGCGGTCAATGCCCGCCAGTGCGGACGGGTGCACTGCGCGATCGACGGGATCCTCCTCCCCCTGCTCAGCATGGGGGGGCTGCTCCGCGTCCTCGGGATCGTCGGGTTCGACTGGAATGCCTACTGGGCCGCCTTCGTGGCGATCATCGGCGCCAGCTTCCTGGCGGAGATCGTGTGGCGGAGATACCTGTAGCCGGTCGGGGTGACCCCCGGCCTCAGGGCTGGAGCGGTACCAGCCGGCGGGCGACCACGTCGACCAGGCCGCGGTCGGTCAGCTTGAGCTCGGGGATGACCGAGAGACAGAGGAAGCTCAGGGTCATGCAGGGACGGCGCAGCGCGCAGCCGAGCCCGGCGAGGATCCGGTCGAGGCGCCGGAGCTGGTCCGCGACCTCGGCCGCCGGCTGCATCGACACCAGCCCCGCCACCGGGAGCGCCACGGTGGCGAGCACCCGCCCCCCGTCCACCACCGCGAGGCCACCCCCCTGGCGGACCACCGCCTCGGCGGCGCCGCACATGTCGTCGTCGTCGGCCCCGACGATCACGAGGTTGTGGGAGTCGTGGGCGACCGTGGAGGCGAGCGCCCCGGCGCGCAGCCCGAACCCGCGCACCAGCCCGAGTCCGACCCGACCGGTGGCGTGGTGGCGCTCGACGACCGCCAGCTTGAGGAGTCCCCGGCCCGGGTCGGCGACCAGCTCCCCGCCCCGGAGCGGGGCCGGCTCCCGCCGGTGGGCGGTGACGATCTCCCCGTCGCTGACGCCGATCACCGAGACCGTCCCGGAGCGGCCGGGGATCCGCAGGTCCTCCCGGAGCAGGGGCGCGCACCGGACGCTGCCGTGGCCAACGTCCGCCGCGGCATCCCCGGCGCCCGCCGGGGCCGGGAGGCTGAATGTCGGGCGGCCCGCCTCAGCGACCCGGGCTCCGTCCTTGTACACCGCCCGCACCCGGAACTCGGCCAGGTCGTCCACGACGCAGAGGTCGGCGCGGTGGCCGGGGGCGACCAGGCCGCGGTCGCGCAGACCGAAGTACTGGGCCGGGTGGAGGGTGGCGCAGCGGACGGCGTCGATCGGCTCGAGCCCGCCCGCGATCGCCCGCCGCACGATCGCATCGATGTGTCCGTGCTCGACGAGGTCCCCGGGGTCGCAGTCGTCGGTGCAGAAGCAGGCACGGGACGGGCGCCAGTCGCGCAGCACCGGAAGCAGGGCGTCGAGGTTGCGGGCCGCCGATCCCTCGCGCACCAGGAGCCACATGCCGAGGCGGAGCCGCTCCCGGGCCTCGTCCGCCGTCGTGCACTCGTGGTCGGACATGATCCCGCAGGCGGCATAGGCGCAGAGGTCGGGGCCGCTCAACCCGGGCGCGTGGCCGTCCACCCGCCCGCCGCGCTCCCGGGTCGCGCGGATCTTGGCCAGCACCCCCTCGTCGGCGGCGAGCACACCCCCCATGTCCATCACCTCGGCGAGCCCGAGCACCCCCTCCTCGTCCAGGAGCGGGAGCAGGTCGGCGGCGCCGAGCCGCGCCCGCGGGCTCTCGAACTCCGACGCCGGGACGCAGGACGAGAGCATCACGAAGGCGTCCAGCGGGAGCCCGCGGCCGCTCCGCAGGACGTGGCGGATCCCGTCCACCCCGAGCACGTTGGCGAACTCATGGGGGTCGAGGACCACACCCGTGGTCCCATGCGGGACCACGACCCGGGCGAACTCGGCCAGCCCCAGCATGGTGCTCTCGAGGTGCATGTGGGCATCGATCAGACCGGGGACCACCACCGCGCCGTCCAGGTCGTGCACCTGGGCGGCGCCATAGCCGTCGCCGAGCGCCACCACGTGGCCCTCGTGGATCACCACATCCTGGCGCAGCAGCTCGCCGGTGACGACGCTGCAGACCCGGCCGTTGCGCAGGACCAGATCCGCCGGGCGCTCCCCCCGGGCGGCCGCCACCCGCTGGGCCAGCCCCATCCGGCACCCTCCCGTGCGGCACGGTCCCCAACGCTCCGCGCCCGGGCGGCGCCCTCCCCATGGACCGGCATGCCCCGCGGCCGCAGGCGGGGTGGGTCGAGTATAGGAGGGCCCCGCGCCGGTCAGTCGGCGGCGGCGGCGGCGCGGCGGACCGCCAGGCCCACCAGGGCGAGGCGCAGGTCGGTCTGGGCCCCGGGGTCGGCCAGCGGGCGGCCGAGGCGGGCCTCGATTCGCTGCAGCCGCAGGTACAGGCTCTGGCGGCGGACGCCGAGCCGGCGCGCCGCCTCCAGCTTGTTGCCGTCGCAGGCGAGGAGGACCTCCAGGGTGGTCAGCAGCGCCTCGGCGTCGGCGGGCGCCGCCGGCTCGGAGCCGGGCCGGGGCGGGGCCAGGGCGCCCAGCCCCGCGCGGACGAACCGGTCCAGCTCCTCGGCGTGGCGGAGGCGATAGAGGAGGCGATGCGCGCCCAGGCGGTCGAAGAAGGGGCTGAGCGCCGGGTCGCGGGCCCGCAGGGCGGCCACGAAGCGCGCCTGCAGGTGGGCCTCCCGCAGCCCGGCCACGCGGTCGGTGATGCCGCCCACTCCGATCCCGGGCGCGGCGGCGCCGTCGTCCAGCGCGCGCGCCAGGCGCTGGAGCATCCGGGCCGGCGTCTCGTCCGCGACGATGGCCCGGAGCTGCTCGCCCTCGATGACCGCCGCCTGGCGCAGGCCGGCGTCCGCCAGACGCTGCCGGAGCCGGGCGGCGGCACCGGGAGCGGCGCCCGAGGCCGCCGGACCGGTCGGGGCCGACAGCCGGGGCCCCCGGGGCCAAGGGTCGGCCGGCCGCCGCACGACGACGCTCATGGCGTCGTGATCGCGGAGCTCCGCCACCGCCGCCGCTCGGGCCTCGAGCCCGGGGTCGGAGTCGCCCGCCAGGATCCGGGTCACCAGCTCGCGGTGGGCGGCGAGGAGAGCGTCCTCCGCGCCGCGCTCCAGCAGGAGCTCGGTCGCCACCGCGGCCGCGGCCCGGTCGAGGATGACGAGGTCGGCGGCGTCCAGGGGGGTGCGGCGCTCGAGGCAGACCACGGTCCCGGCGGGGTGGCCGCCGAGCCAGACCGGGTGGCGAAGCGCCCGCTCCTCGCGGCCCGCGACGTCGAGCGCGATGCGATGACCGCCCCGCAGGCCCGGTCGGATCGGGGGCAGGGCGCGCAGCGCGTCCTCCAGCGCGGCCGACACTGTCCAGGTGGGGGGCTGGACGACCGCCGGACCGCGCGCCGGCAGCCAGACGACCGGTGTGCGCCCGAGCATCTGGGACAGGGCCCGCAGGACGCCGGGGAGGCCCCGCTCCTCCAGCACCACCCGGGTGAACGCGGCGCCGGCCTCCTCGGCGCGGCGGAGCCTGGCCACCTGGTCGCCCAGGATCCGCCCGTGGATCGCCTGGGTGACCTCGACGAACCGGACCGTCCGGCGGACCTCGGCCAGGGGCAGTCCCTGGGTCTCGGCCTCGGCGATGAGCGCGGCGGGGAGGCCGTCCGGGAACTGGCGGACGCACTCCACCACCACCGCGGCCACCCCGCGGGCGGTGAGGGTGCGGACGTAGACGCGCAGCTGGGCATCCGCCAGCGCCAGCTGGACCCCGGTGGTGAGGACGAGCTCCCCGCCCAGGAGCACGTCGGCGACGTCGTAGAGGTCGCTCGCGTGCGCCCACCGGACCGGCCGGTCGAGCCGGTCCGCCCCCGCCACCAGCCGGGCGCCGGCGAGGACCGGGAGCGCCAGCGCCTCGCCGACCGTGAGGGGCATCGTCAGGCTGGATCCGCCGCGGGCACGGTTCTGGGGCCGGCGTCAGAAGCGGCTGGTGACGACCTTGCGGCGGGTGAAGAAGTGCATCCCGTCGAGGCCGGTGGCGTGGAGGTCACCGTAGAAGGAGTCCTTCCAGCCGCTGAACGGGAACAGCGCCACCGGCGCCGCCACCCCGATGTTGACCCCCAGCATCCCCGCCTCCACCCCCTGGCGCCACCGCCGGGCGGCCCCCCCGCTCTGGGTGAAGATGCTGGCGGCGTTGCCGAAGCGGGAGGCGTTGACGATGGCGAGGGCGCCGTCGAGTGTGTCGGTCCGGACCACGCTCAGCACCGGCCCGAAGATCTCCTCCCGCGCGATCGACATCGCCGGGGTGACATGGTCGAAGATGGTGGGGCCGAGGAAGAACCCGTCCGACCCGGCGGGATCGTCGACGGGGGCGCCGCGGCCGTCGCAGACCAGGGTTGCTCCCTCGCGCACTCCCGCCTCGATGTAACCGGTGATCCGGGTCCGGCTGTCGTCGCGGATGACGGGGCCCATCCCGGTCTCGGGGTCGGCGCCCGGGCCCACCCGGAGATGGCGGCTGGCCTCCGCCAGCGCCGCGACGATCCGGTCGCCCGCCTCGCCGACTGCGACCACCACGCTGCCCGCGAGGCAGCGCTGGCCGGCGCCGCCGAACGCCGAGCTCATGATCGCGGGGACGGCCACGGCGAGGTCGGCGTCGGGCATCACCACGAGGTGGTTCTTGGCCCCCGCCAGCGCCTGCACGCGCTTGCCGTGCGCGGACGCGGTCCGGTAGACGTAGGCCGCCACCGGCTGCGAGCCGACGAAGGACACCGCCCGGATCCCGGGATGCTCGCAGATCGCGGTCACCACCGCGCGCGCCCCGTGCACGAGGTTGAGCAGCCCGGGCGGGAGCCCGGCGGCCTCGAACAGCTCGACGATCCGGATCGCGGAGGTGGGGGTGCGCTCGGACGGCTTGCACACCACCGCGTTGCCGGCCGCGATCGCGAGCGGCAGGGTCCACATCGGGACCATCAGCGGAAAATTGAACGGGGTGATCACGCCGCAGACGCCGACCGGGTAGCGGATCTCCTCGCAGTCGATCCCGCGGGAGACGTCGGCCAGCACCCGTCCCATCATCAGGGTGGGCATCCCGCAGCTGAGCTCCACCACCTCGAGCGCCCGGCGCACCTCCCCCTGGGCGTCGGCCTGGGTCTTGCCGTTCTCGCGCACGATCAAGTCGCGGAGCTCGCTGGCCTGGTCCTCCATCAGCTCGCGGAGCCGATAGCAGACGCGAACACGCTCGGCGACGGGGACCGCCGCCCACGCGGGCTGGGCCGCCTCGGCCGACTGGACCGCGGCGTCGACGGCAGCGGCATCGGAGAGGGGGACCCGGGCGATGGCCCGGCCGGTGGCCGGGTCGGGGACGTCCAGGAGCTCGGCGCCGACGGGCTCGTGCCACGCGCCGCCGATTCGGTTGCGCAGGATCGGGACGGTGGCGACGGCCATGGGGGGCCTCCTCAATGCGACGGCGGGACGGGGCCGGGCGCCGTCCCTCTGGGCAGCCTACTCCCCCCGCGGCGATCGATCAAGTGACTCACTGTCTCATCATGACGCCGATGCACCGGACAGAGTGTCCGTCACCACTCCCGCCCAGCCCGGCGGCCTCGGCGCCGCCGCCCGGGTGGGCGCCGCCGCCGGTGAGCCCCGGATGTTTCCCGTGAAACACCCCGGGGCGGCCACGGCGGCCTCCGTATACTTCACAGCGTGCCGCGACCCCGGGTTCTCACCGTGTGCAATCAGAAGGGCGGGGTCGGGAAGACCACCACCGCGGTCAACCTCGGCGCCGCGCTCTGTGAGCGAGGGCGCCGGGTTCTCCTGATCGACACCGACCCCCAGGCCAACGCCACCTCCGGCCTCGGCTACCCGTCCCGAGCCGTGGAGCGCTCCGTCTACGACGTCCTGGTGCTCGGCCGGCCGATCGGCGACGTCCTCCTCCCGGTGCCGGCGGTCCCCGGCCTTGCGCTGGCCCCCGCGTCGCTCGCCCTCGCCGGCGCCGAGCTCGAGCTCGCCGACCTCGCCCGCAGGGAGTTCCGTCTCCGCTACGCCCTGGAGGCCGTGGACGGGTACGACTACGTCCTGGTCGACTCGCCGCCCTCGCTGGCCCTGATCACCGTCAACTGCCTGGTCGCCGCGGACGCGATGCTGATCCCGCTCCAGTGCGAGTACTACGCCCTGGAGGGGCTGTCGCTCCTCACCCACACCCACGGACTCGTCACCCAGGAGCTGAACCCGGAGCTGGAGATCGCCGGGATCGTGATGACCCTCTACGACCCCCGAACCCTGCTCAGCACCCAGGTGGTCGCGGAGGTGCGCCGACGTTTCCCGGACCACACCTTCGCCACCATCATCCCCCGTTCCGTTCGACTCAGCGAGGCGCCCAGCCACGGCCTCCCGATCACCGCCTACGACCCGGCGGGACGGGGCGCGGCCAGCTACCGCGCCCTGGCCGAGGAGCTCCTCGCCCGGGACGCCCTGGTGGCGGTGTGACCCTCCCGCCCGACCTCCCGGTGCCGGCTGGACCGACCTCGGGGCCGGATCCGGCACCGCCGCCTTCCCCGCCGACGACCGGCCTTCCTCCGCTGACCCCCCTGGGCCCGGCCCCGGGCCTGGGCGCCCGACCGCTGCGTCGTGGGCTCGGCCGGGGTCTCGACAACCTCATCCCCACCGGCCCGGTCGGACTTCCGGGCGGCTTCGGGGGGCCGGGCGTGCGCGAGCTGCCGGTCGGCTGGATCGTCCCCAACGCCCAGCAGCCGCGCACCGAGTTCGACGAGGCCTCACTGGAGCTCTTGGCCGAGTCCATCCGGCGATACGGGGTGCTCCAGCCGATCGTGGTCGAGCCCGACGGCGGGGAGCGGTTCCGCCTTCTCGCCGGGGAGCGCCGGCTGCGGGCTGCCCGGCTGGCCGGCCTCAGCCGCATCCCCGCCACCATCCGCCCCGTCGGCGAGGACCGGGTGGCGCTCGAGGTGGCCCTGGTGGAGAACCTGGTGCGCCACGACCTCTCCGCGCTCGACGAGGCCCGTGCCTACGCCCGTCTCTGCGACGAGTTCGGCCTCACCCAGGAGGCGGTCGGCGATCGGGTCGGCCGCAGCCGCTCCGCGGTCGCGAACACGATGCGCCTGCTCCACGCCATCCCCGAGGTCCATGCCGCGCTCGGCACCGGGTCCATCTCGGCCGCCCATGCGCGCACCCTGGTGGCCCTGGAGGATCCCGACCTCCAGCGCCAGGCGCTCCGCCAGGTCCTCGACCACCAGCTCTCGGTCCGTGCCGCCGAACGCCTGGTGGGCCAGGTCCGGCAGCGGGCGACCGGCACCGTCCCGGCCTCCCGTCCCGAGCCGCCCGTGCGCTCGCAGCTCGAGCTCGAGGAGGCGCTCACCCGAGCCCTCGGCACCCGCGTCACCGTGCATGCGCGCGCGGGGGGGGCCGGCCGGATCGTGATCGACTACTTCACGGCGGAGCAGCTGGGCGGTCTCTGCGACCGCCTCCACGTCGACCTCTGAGCCGACCGGCGATCGCCGCGCCGAGAGCGGCCGGAGGCCGTTCGTATACTCGCCCGGTGCCCGTCGAGTCGCCGCAGCACCCGCCGTGGACCCGGGTGACGGACGCCGACGGCGACCGTCCGACCCGGCGACCCCGGCGCGGGTGGGTGCGCGACCTCGGCGAGCTTGCCGCCCTCGCCGTGGTGATCTACCTGGTGATCACGTTCGTGGTCCAGACGGTGCACGTCGAGGGCCAGAGCATGGTCCCCACCCTGCACAACAACGACCTGCTGGTGGCCGACAAGATCAGCCTCGACTTCAGCGGGCCGAGCCGGGGCGAGATCGTGATCATCAAGCCGCCGATCATCAGCCCCACCGACTTCATCAAACGGGTGATCGGGCTGCCGGGCGAGTGGATCCGGATCGCCCCGGACCGCAACGGCATCGGCCACGTCTACATCGACACCGTCGCCCCCACCGGCCCGGGCGGCGGCGAGCAGCTCAGCGAGCCGTACATCAACGGCCTCTGGCGCCAGGAGGTCCTCTGCTGCACCAACCACGGCCAGGCGTCGCCCACCCTGCCCCCGTCCGGCCGCTGGGCCCGGATCCCGCCCCGCGACTACTTCGTGATGGGCGACAACCGCAACGTCTCGGAGGACTCCCGCACCTTCGGGTGGGAGCCTCGCAGCGGCATCGTGGCGGTCGCCCGCCTGCGCTTCTGGCCCCTCAACCGGCTCGGGACCCTGCCCGGTCCGGTCCCCACCCTGGTGCCGTCCGCGCTGCTGAGCCTGGTCTCGGTGGGAGGGCGACGGCGGCGCCGGGGACGCCGGCTCAGGCGATCGCGCGGCTGAACCGCCGCACCGCCACCGCCACCGACAGGGCGGCCAGGACGGCGAAGATCACCACCCCCTCGGCCACCGCACGGGTGCCGATGTGGTCGAGGAAGATCGCGCGCGCCGCCGTCAC
>DAHUZL010000058.1 GCA_027306655.1 Candidatus Dormiibacterota bacterium | reverse complement strand
GGCTCCGCGACTCAGCCGACCGGAGCGACCCCCTCGCGCTGGAGGGCCCGGGTGGCCGCGATCCGGCAGCCGAGCTGGTCGAGCACGGCGGCGAGCTCGTCCTGCAGGCGAGCGTCGAGGGGGATCGGGTGGTTGTCGAGGTCGCGCAGGAGGGCGGACAGGCGGAGCGCCTTCTGCTCGATCTTGGCAACCACCTCCCGCGGGTCCTCGACCGGGCTCAGCAACACACTCGGATGGTCCACGGACCTGACCTCCTGGTGAGCGAGGGGACTGCCGAGGGCCCCGGATCTGCCGCCGCCGCGGCCCCGGTCCCCTCGTCATCGTAGGCGGTGGCGACGCGGATGTCGAGGGTCGCGGTCGGGGGCGCTCGATGCTCAGGCGGGGCTGCGCCGGGGCCGGCCCCGGCGCCGGGGCGCGATCCCGCTGAGGGCCTCGGTGAGCTGGGTCAGGGTCGCGTGCAGATCGGCGTTCTCGCGGCGGAGCCGATCGTTGTCGGCCACCAGCGCCTCGACCCGGGAGACGATCTCGGTCACCACGGAGCCCTCCGCCGCGGCCGCGGCCCGGGGACGGCGCCCGCGTCGCGGGCCGGCAGCGTCCGCCTCGGGGCCGGCCACGTCGCGCACGCGGCGCGGCCGGCCCCGCCGAACCGGGGCGGGCGCCTCGGCGGATGGCTGGGCGTCGATCTCCACGCTCGTGATCATACGAAACATCGTTCCCACCCCCAGTCCCGGCGCCGGGCCGCCGGGGCTGGGGGGCCGCCGGCCGTTGCTATACTCCGGCGGCGCCGGTCGGCCCCGAGCCGCAGCCACCTCGACGTGGGCGCGGATGGCGGAATCGGTAGACGCGCGGGGCCTAGGACCCCGTGGGGAGACCCGTCCGAGTTCGAGCCTCGGTCCGCGCACGACAGGGCTGCCCGGGCCGGCTCGGTGACGATCGTGGCGAGCAGAGGCCCAGTCGAGGCCGCGAGGTGGACCAGATGGCGCGGGTCGGATGAGCACGGCGACGGTGCCGCTGGAGGTGGCGGTCGAGCGGCGTCCGGGGTCGGAGGCTCGGCTCACCGTGACCGCGCCCCCCGCCGAGGTCGAGCGCGCGGTCGAGCGCGCGCTGGGACGGCTTCAGGGCCGGGTCCGCATCCCCGGGTTCCGGCCCGGGCATGCCCCCCGCGCGGTGCTGGAGCGGACGGTGGGATGGCCGGCCATCCGCCAGGAGGCCATCGACCTGCTCCTCCCCGAGGTATGGGCGCGCGCGATCGCGGAGGCGGAGCTCGAACCCGTCACGCCGCCCGATGTCCAGGACGTTGAGCTCGAGCCGGGGGGTCCCCTCCGGTTCACCGCGGCGGTCGTCGTCCGTCCCCCGGTCGAGCTCGGGGACTATCGGGCCCTGCGCATCCCGCTCCGGCCCGACCCGGTCACCGACCGCGACGTGGAGGCCAGCGTGGAGCTGGTCCAGCGTGAGCACGCTGTCCTGTTCGATGCCGGGGACCGCCCGATCGCGGCCGGGGACCGGGTCACCGCCGACCTCGCCATGCGTCGCGACGGCCAGCTGGTGGGCGGGGGCGGACGGACCCAGACGCTCGACCTCGACCCCGGCCTGCCGCTCCCGGGGCTGACCGAGGGGCTGGTCGGCCGCCGGGTGGGGGCGGCGGTCGCGACCGAGCTCACCCTGCCCGACGACTACCCGGACGCCGAGCTCCGCGGCGCGCGGGTCACCATCGAGGGCACCGTTCGACAGGTCCAGGCCAAGGAGCTGCCCCCGATCGACGACAATCTGGCCTCGATCGCGGGGCTCGGGGACACCCTCGACGACCTGCGCTCGGCGCTGCGCCAGCGGCTGGAGGCGGCCGCCGGCGACCTGGCCCAGTCCCGGCGCCAGAGCCAGGTGCTGGAGGAGGTGCTCCGTCTGGCGGCGGTCGAGGTGCCGGAGGCCATGATCCAGCGCGAGGTCGACCAGCAGCTCCGCGAGCTCGAGATTCGGCTCACCGGGGCCGGGATCACCTTCGACGCCTACCTGCAGGCGACGGGCCAGACCCTGGAGCAGCTCCGCGGTCAGCGCCGGCAGCCGGCGACCGAGCGGGTGAAGCTGGAGCTCACCCTGGAGGCGGTGGCTCGGGCGGAGGGGATCGAGATCGCCGACGCCGACGTCGAGCGAGCCCTCGACCAGGTCGTCCGGCGCGGCGACCGCCCGCGCCGCGATCAGGCGCGCGGGGCGATCCGGCGCGAGCTGCTCTGGCGGCGGGCGACCGACCGTCTGGTCGCGATCGCGGAGGGGGAGCCCGCCTCGGGCCGCGACCTATAATCCGGCCACGGCGAGCGGCCGGGGGGTCCCGCGCCCGCCGCCCCGGCGCATCTCCGGTCGCCCCGCCCCGGCGGGCGACCCCGCATCAGGAGCCATCCATGGCCCTCATCCCGATGGTCATCGAGACCACCAGCCGCGGCGAGCGGGCCTTCGACATCTACTCTCGCCTGCTCAAGGACCGGATCATCTTCATCGGCACCCCGATCGACGACCAGGTGGCCAACCTGGTGATGGCCCAGCTCCTCTACCTGGAGAGTGAGGACGAGGACCGGGACATCTCCCTGTACATCAACAGCCCAGGGGGAAGCGTGTCGGCCGGGTTCGCGATCTACGACACGATGCAGTACGTCAAGCCCCGGGTCGGCACCACCTGCATGGGGCTGGCCGCGTCGATGGCCTGTCTCCTGCTCGCCGGTGGAGAGAACGGCATGCGCTTCTCGCTTCCCAACACCCGCATCCTCATGCATCAGCCATCGGGGGGGTTCCAGGGTCAGGCCAGCGACATCCAGATCCACGCGCGCGAGATCCTCCGCCTGCGCAAGACCCTCGACGAGATCCTCGCCAAGCACACCGGCAAGCCGGTGGAGCAGATCACCACCGACTCCGACCGCGATTTCTACATGTCGCCGGAGGAGGCCCAAACCTACGGGATCATCGACCACATCATCCAGAACCACCGCACCGCCCCCGACGGGGCGGGGGGGACGGCGGCCGCCGATCGGCCCGATCCGTCTCCGGAGGGGGGGGCGGCCGAGGCCGTGCCCGCTGCCGGCGGCGGAGCGGCGGGCGGCCGGGTCGGGTAGGCGACCGGGGGCGGACGGGGGGGCGGATGGGCGGGCGGCCCCGGGTCCCGGGAACGAGAGGGCACCCGCCGGGCGCCGCCGCGCGCTACGCTGGCGCGGTGAGCGCAGGCCCACGGCGCCGATCCCGCCTCCTCGGGCTGGTCCGGGCGGTCCCCCGGGCCGACGGCCCCCGATGCAACTTCTGCGGGGCCTCCGCCGCGGCGGTCGCCCTGGTCATCGGTCGGGAGCCGGCTCAGGCCTGCATCTGCCCCGACTGCGTCCGGCGCTTCGCCGCCCAGATCGGCGGCAGTGAGCCCCCGGAGCCGGCGGCATGAGCGACGACCGCCGGCGCCAGCCCCGCTGCTCGTTCTGCGGCAAGGGCCAGGAGCAGGTCCGCAAGCTGGTCGCGGGCCCGGGGGTGTACATCTGCGACCAGTGCATCGAGCTCTGCCAGGAGGTCCTCGAGGAGGACACCCGCGCCACCCCCACCAAGCGCACCCGCCCCGGGACGGTCCCCACCCCCCAGGTGATCTGGAACGGCCTCAACCAGTATGTGGTCGGCCAGGAGCACGCCAAGAAGGCGCTGGCGGTGGCGGTCTACAACCACTACAAGCGGATCGCCCACGCCAAGGTGGCCGGCGATGTCGAGCTGCAGAAGTCCAACGTCCTCCTGGTCGGTCCCACCGGCTGTGGCAAGACCCTCCTGGCTCAGACCCTGGCCCGGACCATCGATGTCCCCTTCTCGATCGCCGATGCCACCTCGCTGACCGAGGCCGGCTACGTCGGTGAGGACGTCGAGAACATCCTCCTGCGTCTGATCCAGGCCGCCGACTTCGACATCGCCCGGGCCGAGCGCGGGATCATCTACATCGACGAGATCGACAAGATCGCGCGCAAATCGGACAACCCCTCGATCACCCGCGACGTCTCCGGCGAGGGCGTGCAGCAGGCGCTGCTCAAGATCCTGGAGGGAACCGTCGCCAACGTCCCCCCCCAGGGCGGCCGCAAGCACCCCCACCAGGACTTCATCCAGATCAACACCACCAACATCCTGTTCGTCTGCGGCGGCGCCTTCGACGGGCTGGAGCGGATCATCGAACAGCGGATCGGCCAGCGCAGCATCGGCTTCGGGTCCGAGCACCACACCCGCCGCGACCGCACCTCCACCCAGCTGCTGCGCGAGATGCAGGCACAGGACCTGCTCCGCTACGGTCTCATCCCCGAGTTCGTGGGCCGTCTCCCGATCACGGTCGCGCTCGACTACCTCGACGAGTCCGACATCGTGAGGATCCTCACCGAACCGCGCAACGCGTTCGTGAAGCAGTACCAGAAGTTCTTCGCCCTCGACGACGTCGAGCTGACCTTCGAGGAGGGCGCCCTGCGGGCGATCGCCAGCCAGGCGCTCCAGCGCGGCACCGGGGCGCGGGCGCTCAAGAGCATCATCGAGAAGGCGCTCCTCAACAGCATGTTCGAGGTTCCCTCCCGCCCCGAGATCAAGCGCTGCGTGATCACCGAGCGCGCCATCCTGGACTCGACCGAGCCCGAGCTCCACACCGACGAGGAGCTGCAGGCATCGGCCTGAGCTCCGCCCCCCGGTCCGCGCGGTGCGGGCGGCAGGGGCCTCCGCCCGCGACGCTCCCGTAGACTGGAGCCTTGCCCCGGCAGGGGCCGGCCCGCGGGCCGGGCACGGAGAGGTGACCGAGCGAGGAGAATCATGACGACGGCGTCGAATCTCGGCTTCCCGCGGATCGGCGCGGCGCGCGAGCTGAAGTGGGCGCTGGAGCGCCACTGGGCGGGGGCCCTCGGCGAGGACGCGCTGCTCGCCGCCGCCGCCGACCTGCGCCGGCGCCACTGGCTGCTGCAGCGCGCGGCGGGCATCGACCACATCCCCAGCAACGACTTCGCCCTCTACGATCACGTCCTCGACACCGCGCTGATGGTCGGCTGCGTGCCGGAGCGCTTCGGCTGGGACGGGGGGGCGGTGGGGCCGGAGCTGGCCTTCGCGATGGCCCGGGGCCGTCCCGCCGGGCCGGGACGCCCGGCCGCGGCGGCGCTCGAGATGACCAAATGGTTCGACACCAACTACCACTACCTGGTCCCCGAGCTGGCCGCCGGTCAGACCTTCCGGCTCGCCGGCCGCAAGCCGATCGACGAGTTCCAGGAGGCGCTCGCCCTGGGGGTGCGCACCCGCCCGGTCCTGCTCGGTCCGGTCACCTTCCTGCTCCTCGCCAAGCATCGGCGCGAGGGGGGGAGCGACCGGGCCGGTCAGCTGGAGCGGCTCGAGGCCCTGCTGCCCGTCTACGGCGCGGCCCTGCGGGGCCTGCGGGAGGCCGGCGCGGACTGGGTCCAGCTCGACGAGCCCTGCCTGGTCGGCGACCTCCCGGTGGCCGCCCTGGAGGCGCTGGAGCGCGCGTACGGCGAGCTCGCCGCGGCCGCTCCCGGGCTGCGGCTCCTCCTGGCGACGTACTTCGGCGGTCTCGGGCCCAACCTGGAGGCCGCCTGCGCGCTGCCGGTGGATGGGCTCGCCGTCGACTGCGTGCGCGCGCCGGACGGGCTCCCGCGCGTGCTCGATGTCCTGCCCGAGGGGATGGTCCTCCAGCTGGGCGTCGTCGACGGCCGCAACGTCTGGCGAACCGACCCGGACCGGGCGCTGGCGCTGGTGCGCTCCGCCACCGACCGCCTCGGCGGGGAGCGGGTCCAGGTGGCCCCCTCGTGCTCGCTGCTGCACGTGCCGGTCAGCCTCGAGCCGGAGCCAGCGCTCGATCCCGAGCTGCGCGGCTGGCTGGCCTTCGCCACCGAGAAGCTGGGCGAGGTGGTGGCCCTCGCCCGGGCCGCGGACGCCGGCGCCGCCGAGGCAGGCCCGGCCGCGGCCGCGCTGGAGCCGGCGCGGACCGCCGTCCGGGAACGGAGCCGCTCCCCCCGGGTCCACGACGACCGGGTGGCGGCGCGGCTGGCGGAGGCCGCCGGCATGGCCCGGGGACGGTCGGAGGCGCTGGCGGAGCGGCGCCGGGTCCAGTCCGCCGAGCTGGCGCTGCCGGTGCTGCCCACCACCACCATCGGCTCCTTCCCCCAGACCGCGGAGCTGCGGGCCGCCCGCGCCCAGCGCCGTGCCGGCACGCTCGCCGCGGCCGCCTATGACGCGGTGATCGAGGGCGCCATCGCCGGCGCGATCCGGATCCAGGAGCAGGCGGGCCTGGATGTCCTCGTCCACGGCGAGCCGGAGCGGTCCGACATGGTGGAGTACTTCGCCGAGCAGCTGCGGGGCTTCGTACTCACCCGCCAGGGATGGGTGCAGTCGTACGGGTCGCGCTGCACCCGCCCGCCCGTCATCGTCGGCGACGTCAGCCGGCCCGCGCCGATGACGGTAAGATGGACGTCGGTCGCGGCCGGACTCACCGACCGACCGGTGAAGGGGATGCTCACCGGTCCGACCACGATCCTGCAGTGGTCCTTCGTGCGTGACGACCGGCCCCGGGCCGAGGTCGTCCAGCAGATCGCGCTCGCGCTGCGCGACGAGGTGCAGGACCTGGAGGCCGCCGGGATCCGGGTCATCCAGGTCGACGAGCCGGCGCTGCGCGAGGGGCTGCCCCTGCGCCGGGTCGACCACGCCGCCTACCTCCAGGCGGCGGCGGCGGCGTTCCGGGTCGCCACCGGCGGGGTGGGCCCGTCCACCCAGATCCACACCCACATGTGCTACGGCGAGTTCGGTGAGATTCTCCCCGCGATCGCCGAGCTGGATGCGGACGTGATCTCGGTGGAGGCCGCCCGCTCCCAGATGGAGCTGCTGGAGGGGATCGCCCGGCACGGCTTCCCGGGCCAGCTCGGCCCCGGGGTGTGGGACATCCACTCCCCGCTGGTGCCGACCGAGGCCGAGATGGTGGAACGGATCCGGTCCGCGCTGGCGGTGCTGCCGGCGCGCCAGCTGTGGGTCAATCCCGACTGCGGCCTCAAGACGAGACGCTGGTCCGAGGTGGAGCCGGCGCTCCCCCGGTTGGTCGCCGCCGCCCGGCGGGTGCGGGCGGAGCTGGGCACGGCGGTGAGGCCGACCGCGACGTCGGCCGTCGGCGCCGGACCGGCGTCGGACTGAGCCGGGAGGGCCGGGCCGCTCCGCCCGTCGGGGGACGGGGCATCCGCCGGGCCGACGGAGGATGGAGAAGCAGTTCACCGCCGCGACCGAGGAGCGTCACTGGCGCGGGGTGTGGGAGCGGTTGCGGATCGGCCACGCCGACCCGGATCACCCGGGTCCCGCCTTCGGCATGGCGCTTCCGCCGCCCAACATCACCGGGCGCCTCCATCTCGGCCACGCCACCAACGGGGCCCTCCAGGACGCGCTCGCCCGCTTCCATCGGATGCGGGGCGCGGCGGTCCTGTGGGTCCCTGGCACCGACCACGCCGCCATCGCCACCCAGAACGTCATCGAGCGGCAGCTGGCCGACGAGGGCACCTCCAAGGAGGCGATCGGCCGGGCCGCCTTCGACCGGCGCGTGGCCGCCTGGTACGGGGAGGTTCAGGGGGAGATCCTGGAGCAGCTCCGCCGCCTGGGCACCACCTGCGACTGGGCCCGGGCGCGGTTCACCCTCGACGATGCCTACGTCCGCGTCATCCGGCGCGTCTTCCGCGACCTCTTCGACCAGGGCCTGATCTATCGGGGGCCTCGGATCGTCAACTGGTGCCCCCGCTGCGGCAGCGCGATCTCCGATGAGGAGATCGACTTTCGCGAGCATCACGACACCTTCTACGTGGTGCGCTACCGCGGCGCCGACGGCGACGAGGGCCTCACCGTCGCCACCGCGCGCCCGGAGACGATCCCCGCCGACGTGGCGGTCGGCGTCAACCCCGAGGACCCCCGCTACCGCCGCTGGGTCGGCGCCACGGTGCGGGAGCCGCTCACCGGGCGCCCGCTCCCGGTCATCGCCGATCCGCTGGTCCGGATCGACGTCGGCACCGGCGCGCTCAAGATCACCCCTGGCCACGCCGCCGACGATTACGAGATCGGTCGGCGGCACGGGCTGGCCGTGCTCACCGTCATCGGCCTCGACGGACGCATGCGCACCCCGGAGCTGCCCGACCTCGACGGGCTCACCGTGGTCGCGGCCCGGGAGCGCGCCGCCGAGCGCCTGCGCCAGTCGGGCGCGCTGCTGCGGGAGGAGCCGCTAGTCCACATGGTGGGCCACTGCGACCGCTGCGGCACCGTCATCGAACCGTTGGTCACCCCGCAGTGGTGGTGCCGGATGGCGGAGCTGGCCCAGCCCGCCGCCGAGGCCGTCCGCGGTGGCGCGATCACCTTCCATCCCGCCCGATTCGCCGCCGAGTACCTCGCCTGGGTCGACGGCCTGCGCGACTGGTGCGTCTCGCGCCAGCTCTGGCTGGGCCATCGCATCCCGGTCTCGACCTGTGCCCGCGGCCACGTGTTCGCCTGGGTGGAGGAGCCGGCGCGGTGCTCCGTCTGCGACTCCCAGGAGCTCAGCCACGACCCTGACGTGCTCGACACCTGGTTCTCGTCGGCGCTCTGGCCCTTCGCCATCCTCGGCTGGCCCGAGCCCACCCCCGAGCTCCAACGCTTCTACCCCACCAGCGTCCTCAGCACCGCCCGTGGGATCCTCCGCCTGTGGGTGGCGCGGATGGTGATGACCTCGCTGCGCTTCACCGGGGAGATCCCCTTCCGCGACGTCCTCATCCACGCCACCGTGCTCGCCCCCGACGGCCAGGTGATGAGCAAGTCCCGGGGCAACGGGGTCGATCCGCTGGCGATGGTGGAGCGTCACGGCGCCGACGCGGTGCGCGCCTGGGCGGCCCAGGTCGCCATGGGGACGCAGGACACCCGCTTCGACGAGCGCCGGATCGAGGGCCTCGCCCGCTTCGCCAACAAGCTGTGGAACATGACCCGGCTGCTCTGGGACCGACTCCCGCGCGATCCCGACGACCGGATCCTGCTGCCGGCCGAGCCCGACCGCGGCGCGCTGGAGCTGGCCGACCGGTGGATCATGGGCCGCACCCGGCAGGTGGCGGAGCTGGTGACCGAGGCCTACGTGCGGTTCGACCTCACCGCCGCCATCGACACCCTCTACGAGTTTGCCTGGCACGAGCTCGCCGACTGGTACCTGGAGCTCGCCAAGGGCCGCCTGGAGGAGGGAGGCGCGGCGGCCGCGGTGGCGGGACGGACGCTGCTCACGACCCTGGCTTTGCTCCACCCCATCATGCCCTTCGTCACCGACGCCTGTGCCGACCGATTCGCGGGGCAGCCCGAGACCCTCGACCTGGGGGCGTGGCCCGAGCCCCCGGAGCACTGGCGGGACCCGGAGGCGGTGACGGCGATGGAGCGGTGCCTCGAGGTCACCCGGGCTCTGCGCTCGGCGCTCCAGGACGCGTCCGGCGGCGCAGCCCGGCCGTCGCGGCGGGGCCCGGTCGCGTCGGTTCGGCTGCGCCGGGGCCCGGCCGTCGTGCGGACCGATCCGGGCCGGGGGTACATCGCCCGGATGGCCCAGGTCGCCTGGGCGGACGAGGGCCCCGACGCTTCCCCCGGGCACGCCCTAGTGGTGGGGGAGACCGAGCTGACCTGGTGGCCGACGGGGCCGGCGGCAGGCCCGGACCGGGCCGCGCTCGCGGGCGAGCTGGAACGGCTCGACCTCTATCGGACCGTCCTGGCCGCCAAGCTCGCCGGGCCGTTCACGGCGCGAGCCCCGGCCCTGGTGGTCGAGCGCGAGCGCACCAAGCTGGCCGAGGCCGAGCGCCGGGCCACCGTGCTGCGCGACACCCTGGCGGCCGGCGGGGACGGCGCCCCTCCCGGCCGCGGGGGATCGGAGTCGGCCCGCTGACGATGGCCGGCGCCGGGCGCGGGCGCCGAGCGTAGGGCGACCGGATGCCGCTCACCCTGCTGGCCGCGGCCCCGCTCGCGGTGCTCGTCGCCACCGCCCTGGCCCTGACCGGGTGGACGGCCGCCGGCCGCGGGCTGAACCCCTCTCGTCCCCGCGGGTGGCCTCAGGGCTGGCCCCCCGTCGCGCTCGGCGCGGCCGGGCTCGGGGTGGCGTTCGCGGCCACGGCCTGGCAGCTGGCGGCCATCGGCGGCGGCAGCGTGGTCGACCCCCTGTGGAGCCTGGCTCCCCACCTCCCCCTCACCATCCGGGCCGATCCGACCGCCGGGGCGCTGCTTCTGGTCGGCCTGGTCTGCGCCGGCCTCGCCGGTCTCCCCCGGCGCCCGGCCGACCCGTGGGCGACCGTGCTGACGGTGGCGGCGGCGGCGTCGGGGGCGCTGGTCGCGTGTGCCGGCGATCTGGTCACCCTGTGGGTGGGCCTGGTGCTCACCAGCCTGGCGGCCTTCGGCCTGGTCTGGCGCGCCGAGGCGCCCCGGCTGGCCCCCCGCTCCTGGCTCGGGGTGGCGGTGACCTTCGCCGCCGATCTCGCCTTCCTCGCCGCTGTCCTCACCGTCTGGCGGTCCGCCGGCACCACCGACTACGCGGTCATCCCGCCGGGGAGCGTCGGGCCCGGGCTGCTGGCCCTCCTGCTCGCCCCCGGGGTGGTCCGGCTCACCGGAGCGTGGACGGTCCGGGTGGACGGGGCGGGGGGAGGACGGCGAGGGGCGGGTCCACGGGCCGACGGGGGCTGGTTCGCCGTCGCGACCGTCCCCGTCGGGCTGGCGGCGATCGTCCGCGTGATCCAGCTCGGCGGCGCCACCTGGCCGCCGTCCACGATCACCGGCGGCCTGGTCGCGATCGCGATCCTCAGCGCCGCCGTCGGTGGGGTGACCGCCCTGTGGCCGCGCCCGACGGTGGCGCGGGGGGTTCGGGGCGCCCTCCTCGCCGATGCCGGGATCGCGCTCGCCGCGTTCGCCCAGGGCGGCCCGGACGGGATCGTGCTGGGGACGGCGGCGGCGCTGGTGGTCGCCCTCACCGCGGTGGTGCTGCCGGCGCTCCCGGCCTGGACCGCGGCGGCGGCCGGCGGGGGAGCGGGGCCGGTCGCGCTCCTGGTCGCCGGGTCCACCCTCCCGCCGACCCTCGGATTCGGCCTGGGCGTGCTCCTGGTCGCCGTGGCCAGCACCGGGGCGCGCCTCCTCGGGCTGGCCATCCTGCTGGCGTGGATCGCGGGTCTGCCCGCCATGGCCTCGACCGCCCTGGCCATCCGCCGGGCGGTGGGGGCGCGGGCGCGCCCGGTCGGGCTGCGCGGGACCCTCCAGCCCGGCGCGGTGGTGGCGGCGGGCCTCCTCCTCGGCGCCGCCTGCGCCCCGGCGGCGGTCCTGCGCTTCATCGCGCCGGCGGTCGCGGGGGGCGCCGCCACCGGGTCGCGGCTGGCGGGGTCGACGCGCTGGCTCAGCGACGGGGTGGCGGGGATCACCTGGCCCGGGGGCGAGCTGGCCGCGGTGGCCGCGCTCGGGCTCGCTCTCTGGTGGTCGCTCGGGGCCCTCGCCGGTGGTCGGGTGCCGGCCGAGGCCGCGCCCGCGCCGGCCGGACCCTCCCCGGCCGGCGTCGCGCCCTCTCCGCCGACCGTGGCCGGCCGGCGGGGCGAGGGGCGCGCCGGGGAGGCGATCCTCGGCCGGCTCCGGCGACACATCACCGGCCCCGCCGCCGCCGGCCTCGCCGCCACCACGGTCGCGGCCGGCCTCGCCGCCCGAGCCCTCGCCGAGCAGCCGGAGTGGCTGTGGCTCGCCGCCGCCGCCTGGATGGTGTGGCTGGTGCTGGTGCGCTGACCGATGTCGACGCCGGCCTGGCTCGCGCTCGCCGCCACCCTGAGCGGGGTGGTGGCCATCCTGGGGGACGGGCGCCGCGGGGTGACCGCGGCCGCGGTGGCGCTCGGTCTCGGGGGCGGCGGGCTGGCGAGCCTCGCGGGCGGCCCGGCGGCGTTCCTCGTGGTGCTCGGTCCCTGCCTCCTGGCGGCGCTTGCCGTCGGCCTCGGCGGCCGTGTCCGCGGGGCCGGCCACGGGCGGCCCGGGCCGCTCCCCGGCGCCGCGTCCGGGATGTTCGGTGCGCGGGCCCTGCGGGTGGCCGCGGGGGTCGCCGCGCTCCTGGCCGCCCGGTGGCTGGCGGCCCACCTCGCCGCCGTCCTGGTGGTCACCCCGGTCCCCGTCTTCAGCTGCGACTTCCTCTGGGAGGTGGGGATCGTGCGGGTGGCGCTCGCCCGATCGACGCTGGAGATCGGGCTCGGCGTGCTCACCGCTGCGGTCGCCACCGCGGCGTTCCTGATCCTCGGCGGCGGCTCCGGGACGCTGGCGGTGGCGGCGCTCGCCCTCGCCGTCCCCGCCGGCGGGTGCGTCGTGGCGGCGGTGCCCGGGCGGGGGCGTGCGTCGTGACCGGACCGCTGCTCGCGGGGTGCGGCCTGACCGTCCTCCTCGCTGTGGGATGCGCCCTGCTTCGGGCCCGCGCCGGGTGGGTGACCGCCGGGTGGGTGACCGCCCTCTGCCTCGCCGTCGCGGGCGGCTGGCCCGCCGTCGCCCTCTTCGGCCCGTGGGCGGCGGGGAGCCACGGCCCGGCCCCGGCGGCGCGTCTGGCGGCTGGGTTGGGGACGCTGGTCCTGACCCGGGTCGGCGCCGGGGTGCTCGCGGCGACCGCGGTCGCCGCCGCCCTGCGCCAGCTGGGCCGGGGACCCGGAGCGGGCCGGGGATCGGCGGCCGTGGTCGCGGTCACGGTGGCGCCCCTCGCCATCCTGGCGCTCAGCGCCCGCGGCCTGGTCCCGCTGGCGCTGCTGCTGGTCCTGGTGCCGCTGGCGGTGGCCGCCCGCTGGCAGGTGGCCGGCGCGCCGGGCGCCCGGCCCGGCTTGGCGATGCGGTCGGTGGCGATCACGGCCGTCGGTCTGCTCGCCGGGGCGGCCCTCGCGCCCACGGTCGGGATCACTCGCACCGTCCCCGCGGTGGTGGGGATCGTGGTCGCGGTGGCCCTGGCCGCGGCGATCGGGCTGGTCCCGTTCACTCCCTGGGCGGTCCTGGCGGGCGAGCGGGCGCCGGCCGACGTCGATCTCGGCCTCACCTGGTGCGTCCCGATCGGGGTGCTGGGAGCGGCCACCCTGCTCGCCGGCCTGCCGAGGGGGGCGGCGAGCTCCCTGCAGACCCTCCTCATCGGCCTGGGCCTTGCCACCGCGGTGGTGTGGGCACTGATCGCGGCGGCCGGCTCCGACCGCACCCGGGTGGCGGCCGTGCAGGCCGCGGACGTCGGCCTGATGGTGGTCGGGATTGCCAGCGGACGGGTGGACGGGCTGGTCGGCGCGCTCCTCCTGCTCCTCGTGGTCCTCGTGGTCCCGCCCGCCCTCGCGACCGGTGCCCCCCTCGCTGCCCGGGTGGCGGGCTGGCTCGCGGTCGGCGGGCTCCCGCCGCTGGGCGCGTTCCCGGCCCGGCTGCTGGTGCTGGCGGCAGTCGCCGCGGTGGCGTCCGCGCCCACCTGGCTGGTCACCCTGGCGATGGGGGGGTTGCTGGTGGCGGGCGCCCGCGGGGCGCTGGCCGGCCTGGGGGGCGCTCGTCATGCCCGGGGTCGCGACGTCCCGGCGCCGCGGGCGGCGCGGGCGGCGGCGGGCCCCGGATGGCTCGCGGCGGGCCCCGGATGGCTCGCGGCCGGCGCCGCCCTCCTCACCGGGCCTCTCGGGCCGCTCCTGGTCCCGCTGGTGTACGGCGTGCGCTGGTGAGGGGGCCGACCGGGACGGGGAGCGGGGTCCGGCCGTGACGGCGTTCCTCACCCTGCTGGAGCTGGTCGCCGGGCTGGTGATCTACCCGGGCGGGCTCACCCTGGCGGTCTGCGCCGGGGGCGTCCTGGGGGTGTCCCGGCGGTCGACGCCGGGGGCGCGCCGCCCACGGTTGCCCCACCGGCCGGGCGACGCGGCACCGGCGCGGCTGACGGGCGTCGGCTTCGTCCTCGCCGGGCTCGCAGTGGTGGCCCTGCCCTGGCCTGACAACCCCCTGGCGGCGGTGCCGGGCGCCTCCGCGGTGGCGCTGGGGTCGCTCGGGGTCCCCATCACAGCCGCCTCCCTCTGGGCGGCCGACAGCCTCACCGAGCCGCCGCGCGCCGCCGTGGCGGCTCTCACCCATGCGGCCTGGGCCGTCGCGCTCGTCGGGCTCGGCGTGTGGGCCGGGTCCGCCAGCTGGGCCGTGCTGCTGGCGGCGCCGGGGTCGGCCCCCGCGGCGGTCCGGGTCGCGATCGGGGTGGGAGCGGCGGCGGTGCTGCCCCGGATGGCGCCGGGGACGGTCCGGGACGGCTGGCTCTGGGCGGGGCGGTGGGCCGCGCACAGCGCGGTGTGCACCGCCCTCTGGGTCCCCGCCCTCGGCCGGCTCCCCCCGGTGGTGGCCGTGGTCGCCTGGCTCGGAGTGGCCGCCGGGATCGCCGCCGGGCACCGGGTCGCCGCCCTCCTCCGCGGGTCCCGCTCGGGGGCGGAGGAGCCCTGATGCTAAACTGCAGCCCGGTACGCTGGAGGCGTGGACCTTGGCCGCGCCCCGGGTTCGCGCCGTGGAAGGAGAGACCCGGTGGCTGACCTGGTCCTGGCATCCGGTTCCGAGCGACGACACCAGCTGCTGCAGAGGCTCGGGCTGCGCTTCCGCGTGGTCGATCCCCAGGCGGTGGAGCGCTTCGAGCCCGGGCTCTGCACGGAGCTCGCGATCCAGCTGGTGGCGCGGATGAAGGCCCAGCAGGTCGCGGAGCGCCTCCGCGACGACGACGCCTACATCATCGCGGCCGACACCATCGTCGTCGGCCCCAACGGCCCCCTCGGCAAACCGGGGACGCGGGAGCGGGCCCGGGAGATGCTGACCCTGCTGCGCGGCCAGCGCCACACTGTCCTCACCGGGGTCTGCGCGATCGCGGCTCGGACCGGGGCGGAGCGGATGGGGGTGTCCCGGGCGGCGGTCCGGATGCGGCACTTCGAGGATGGCGAGCTGGACCACTACGTCGCCGGGGGCGAGCCCCTGGACAAAGCGGGCGCCTACGCCGTTCAGGGGCTGGGGGGGGCCCTGGTCGACGCCGTCGCCGGGCGGATGGACACCGTCATCGGCCTCGATTGCCAGCTGGCGGTCCGCCTCCTCACCGAGGTGGGCTATCCCCATCCGCTCCCGACCGCCCCCGACTGGCACCTGGTCCTCGGCAAGACGGCCGCCACGCGTCGGCCGCTGGCGAGTGCGAGCCGGAGCGGGCTCGGGCTTCGCTGACCGTTCCTCAAGCCGCGCCACATGCGACAGCGGCTGGCGGACCACCGGTCGAGCCGGTGGGCTCCGGGGCGATCCCGGTTGCGGCTTCGCCGCGGTCTGCCGGGCTCACGCCCGGACGTGCGTCCGCTCCACAGGCAGTTTGCGTCTCCGCCGCACTGGCGGTGACGGCGCGGTGATCGGCCCACCACGCAAGGTTGATCGCGGCGTTGTGGTCCCGGTGGCGCACCAGGCCGCAGACGTCGCAGCGGATCGCGCGCTCCGAAGGCGCCAGCTCGGCCTTGACCACGCCGCAGCCCGCGCACCGCTTGGAGCTGGGGAACCAGCGGTCGGCGACGACCAGCCGGCTGCCGTACCAGCCGCACGTGTAGGCGAGCTGGCGGCGGAGCTCGGCGAAGCCGGCGTCGGCCAGCGACCGTGCCAGTCGCCGATTCCCGAGCATCCCGCGGACGTTGAGGTCCTCCACCACGATCCGGCCGTGGCTCTTGTCCAGGGTCGTGGTGAGCTTGTGCCGGTGGTCGCGCCGGAGCGCGGCGACCCGAGCATGGTGGCGCGCGAGCCGGCGGGCGGCCTTGGCCCGGTTGCGCGAGCCGCGCCGCTTGCGGCTGTGGGCTCGGGAGAGGCGGCGGAGGGTCCGCAGGCCGCGGCGCAGCGCCCTGGGGCCGGGGAGCACCGTGCCCTCGGACAGCGTGGCGAGCGCCAGGACGCCGAGGTCCACGCCGATGGTGTCGCACGCGCCGGTGGTCGCGGGGATGGCGCGCTCGGCCTCGACCGCCAGGGCCACGACCCAGCGGTCCGCCTCACGGCTCACCGGGGCCGAGGTGACGCGGACCGTGCCGGCCGCGATCCGGTCCCCCCAGTGGGCGGCGACCTCGCAGAGGCGGACGGGCCCGATCCGCGGCAGGGTGACGGCGCGCCCGTGCAGGTGGACGGCCCCGGTGAGCCGGAAGTGGTCGCGGCTGCGGCCCTTCTTCTCGAAGCGGGGGACGCCGACGCGCGGTCCCGGGCGCTCGCCACACCGGCTGGTTCCGAACGCTCGGAGCCCGCGCTCGAGGTCGCGGGAGGCCTCCTGGGGCGCGCACTTGCTGACCTCGGTCCACCAGGGGATGCCCGCGGGGCTCCGCTTCCAGGCGTTCCACTCCCGGTGCAGGGCCATCGCCGACGGCCCGCGGGCCGTCGGGTCCCCGGCCTGCCGGGCGTCGATCGCCGCCCGCACCCGCGCCAGGCCCCAGTTGGACGCGTACCGGCTCGTACCGGCATGGCGAGCGAGGGTGTGGCGCTGGGCGTCCGTCGGGTCCACGGCGAACCGCAGCGCCTGGCGGACCCGGGTCATCACGCCGCCTCGACCGGCCGCGCCGCGCCGCGCAGGGCCCGGGCCGCTCGCGTGCGCGTCGAGCGGCGGCCATCCAAGCGGGCGCTCAGGCTGGTCCGGACCTCGGTCATGTTCCCCACCAGGTCATGGGCCACCTCCGTCGGCTCCCCCACGAGGAGACGGCGCCGGCCTCCGAGCAGGGCCGCCCCGATGGACTCCGAGCCCAGGCGGGTGAGCCGATCGCGGGGCTCCACCACCAGGGTCGTGACCGTCGAGTCAGCGAGTTGGCGCCGGACCTTGGGTCGAGCGCCGGGGGGTGGAGGTGCGGGGTCCGAGCCCACTGGCTCAGTTTCACCCACCCAGAATAGTACGACGCACACCCATTCGCACCTACTTGTCACAACTCCCCTGAACACTTCATGAATCCTGCTCCCGAGGGAATGGCCCGGGCCCGGGCCGGGCGGGGCTCCGGCGATCCCGACGGGCGTCTGTGGTCCCGGCTCCCGCGAGGGAGGGGCGCCACGGTGCGCCGGCGGGCAGGGCTGGGATCCGCGGCCGTGCTTCTCGCCGCTCTCGGGCTGGCCGGCTGCGCGGGGAGTGGGGGTGCCGTCCCGCTCCGGGTGACCAGCTCGCTGGTCGACAGCGTCGGCACCCCCATCAGCGCCGACCTCCCCCAGGGCCAGCTCGGGACGTTCCAGGTGACCCTCACCAATGACACCCAGCAGGCGGCCAGCGGGGTCGCGCTCCGCCTCGCCCTCCCCTCCGGTCTCAGCTACGTCTCCACCCCCTCGATCACCCAGAGCCTGGGCAGCGTCCGCACCGCGGACCTCGACCCGCCCGGCGGGGTTGCCGCCCCGGTCTGGGGGGCCTGGACGATCCCGCCCTCGTCGCCGGGCGCGCCCAGCTTCGTCACCGTCACGATCCAGCTCCAGGCCCAGGGCGGCCCCGGGCGCTACCGGCTCACCCCGGTGGTCCTCACCGCCGCCACCAGCGCCGAGCAGAGCGGCCCTCCCGTGACCCTGACCGTCTCCCCGGCCCCCAGCCTCAGCCTCACCCTGCGGGTCGCCCCGGCGCTGGCCGCGGCCGGGACGGTCGTCACCTACCGCGCCGCCATCACCAACAGCGGCAGCGGCGCCGCCACCGGGACCACCCTCAGCCTCACCCTGCCCGACGGCGTCACCTACGCCGGAACGCAGAGCGTGAGCGGCACCGCCACCACGGCGGGCGCCTCGGCGCCCATCCTCGGCTCGACCCTGCCGGTCTGGTCCGGCTACACCGTCCCGGGGGCGGGCCCCAGCGGGCCGGGGCTCCTCATCCTCATCTTCCAGGCCCAGATCCTCGCCACCGTGCCCTCGGGAACCTACGCCGTCAGCGCCGCCCTCATCAGCGGGTCGGGGACTGCCGCCGCGACGATGCAGACCTACGCCGCGCTGGCCCCGGTCACGGTCCCGTGATCCGGGTCGCACCGGGGCGCGGCCGGCCTCTGCTAGACTGCGCCGGGCGCGGCGCGCGGCCAGGTGGCCGGGCGTGCCCGCGGTTGGGCCGCCGGTCCGGCTCCATCGCCCGGGAGTGGCCCGGGCGCGATGCGGGAAGGGTTAGGAGCCGATGTACGCCATCATCCAGGCCGGCGGACGGCAGTACCGAGTCGAGGCGGGTGAACGCCTGCTGGTCGACCGGATCGTCGCCGAGCCCGGAACCGTCGTGCGCTTCGACGACGTCCGGCTGCTCGCCCCGGACGGCGCGGACGCCATGGTGGGCACCCCGACCGTGACCGGCGCCCGGGTGGAGGCGACCGTCCTGGGCCATCCCCGGGGCGAGAAGATCGTGGTTTTCAAGTACAAGCCGAAGAAGCGGTACCGGCGGCGGCTCGGGTTCCGGGCGGCCCTCACCGAGGTCCGGATCGACACCGTCGAGGCGGCGGAGAGCGCCGGGCCGAGCACCCGCGGCCCCGGCGCGAGCCGTCCCTCGGCGGCGAGGCTGGCCGCGGCCCCCGCGCCGGAGGCGGCGGCGGCCGCACCG
>DAHUZL010000051.1 GCA_027306655.1 Candidatus Dormiibacterota bacterium | reverse complement strand
CCACCGAGGCCGGCGAGCCGCTGCCCCTGGCCCTGCTGCCGGACTCGGCCCGGGTCGAGGACGGAGGCGGGCTCACGGTGGGCGGGCTCGACTGCGCGGAGCTGGCCCGCACCTTCGGCACCCCCTGCTACGTCTACGACGAGGCGATGCTGCGGGCCCGCTGCGGCGAGGTGCGGGCGGCCTGGCCGGGCGGCGCGGCCTATGCCACCAAGGCGTTCAGCTGCCTCGCCATCGATCGCCTCGCCGCTGACCACGGGCTGGAGCTGGACGTCGCCAGCCTGGGCGAGCTCGTGATCGCCCTGGCGGCGGGGGTGGCGGCGGCCCGGATCGTCCTCCACGGCAACAACAAGTCCCGGGCCGAGCTGGAGCTGGCCCTCGCCCGGGGCGTGGGCCGGATCGTGGTCGACTCTTTGGACGAGATCGACCGGCTGGAGCGGGTGGTGACGGCGGGCGGGCACGACCCCCAGCCGGTGTGGCTGCGGGTCACCCCCGGCGTCGATCCCCACACCCACGCCGCGGTCGCCACCGGGCAGCTGGACTCCAGGTTCGGCCTGCCGATCGCGGGCGGTCTCGCCCAGACCGCACTCGACCATCTGGCTCGGTCCCCCGCGCTGCGCCTGATGGGAGTCCACTCCCACATCGGCAGCCAGGTGCACGACCTGGAGGCGTTCCGCCTCGCCGCCCGCCGGGTGGCCGAGCTCGCCGTCGAGCGGCGCCTCCGGGAGCTGTGTCTGGGCGGCGGCCTGGGGGTCGCCTACGTCGCCGGCGACCCGAGCCCGGCGCTCGCGGACTGGGCCCAGGCGGTCGAGCGGGGGTGCCGCGAGGCGGGCCTGCCCTCTGACATCCTGCCGATGGCGGAGCCCGGGCGCTGGCTGGTGGCGCGGGCCGGCCTCACCCTCTACACGGTGGGGACGGTGAAGCGCCTGCCTCACGGCCGCACCTACGTGGCGGTGGACGGCGGGATGGGCGACAACCCCCGCCCGGCCCTGTACGGGAGCCGCTACGAGGCCTTCCTGCCCCGGGCGGTGACCGCGCCGCGGCCGCTGCGCTGCGCGGTGGTCGGCCACCACTGCGAGTCCGGCGACGTCCTGGTGGGCGACGGCCGGCTGCCGCGCGACCTGGAGCTCGGCGATTGCCTGGCGGTCCCGGTGACGGGGGCCTACAGCCACGCGATGGCGTCCAACTACAACCGCGTCCCCCGGCCCCCGGTGGTGTTCGTGGACGAGGGCCGGGCCCACCAGGTGGTGCGGCGCGAGACCGTGGACGACCTGCTCCGCCTGGAGGAGGGGACGGCGCCGGGCATCCCGGCCCCGGTGCTACGCTGATTACAGTCGCCTGGCCCCTGCCGCGGTGCCGGCGGGTCGGCCACGGGGACGAGGATCCAGTCGATGGGCATGCACGGCGGCTTCGGCGGCAGCGGCCGCGGCGCGGCCGCGCGGCTGGCGCGACGGACGGGGACGGGGGGACCGTCCGAGGACCGCCATCCGGTCCGACGCAGCACCGTCCTGCGGGTGGGACGGCTCTTCCGCCCCTACCGGCGCCAGGTGCTGGTGGTCCTGCTGATCCTGGTGGTGGTGGCGCTGCTGGGGGTGGTCAACCCCTACATGCTGAAGCTGATCATCGACGACGCCTTCCTCCATCGCAGCATCCGCCTGCTCCTCATCTTCGTCGGCATCATGGTGATCACGCCGGTGATCAGCACCGCGCTGGGGGTGTGGCAGACGTACCTCAACGCGGTGGTCGGCCAGCGCGTGATGCAGGATCTGCGGATCGCCCTCTACTCCCACCTGCAGCGGCTGCCGCTGCGCTTCTTCACCGCCACCCGCACCGGCGAGATCCAGTCCCGCCTCGCCAACGATGTCGGCGGGGTCGACAACGTGATCACCAACACCGCCACCTCGATCGTCTCCAACCTGACCCGGGCGGCGGCCACCATCGCGGGGATGCTGGTGCTCAGCTGGCAGCTCACCCTGCTGTCGCTGGCGCTGCTGCCGCTCTTCATCCTGGTCACCGTGCGGGTGGGCGAGATCCGCCGCCGGGTCAGCAGTGACACCCAGGCGACTCTGGCCGACCTCTCCGCCCTCGCCGAGGAGACGCTCTCGGTCAGCGGCATCCTGCTCACCAAGGTCTTCGGCCGGGAGACGTTCGCGCGCCAGCGCTACGCGCGCGAGACCGGCCGCCTCACCGCGCTGATGATCCGCCAGCAGATGGTGGGGCGCTGGTTCTTCGGCTTCATCTCGACCTTCTTCTCGATCATCCCGGCGATCGTCTACCTGGTCGCGGGGGCGATGCTGTTCGGCGCCCACCAGGGCGGTCATGCCGGCTTCAACACCAGCGGGGCCAACTCGATCGGCACCATCGTCGCCTTCACCACCCTCCAGTCCGGCCTCTTCTTCCCGCTCGGCCAGCTGCTCAACATCCAGGTGGAGATCCAGGGCGCCTTCGCCCTCTTCGACCGCATCTTCGAGTACATCGACCTGCCCCTGGAGATCGTGGACCGGCCCGGCGCGCTCGCCATCCCGCGCGGCGAGATCCGCGGCGCGGTGAGCTTCGAGAGCGTCCGCTTCCACTACGAGCGGGACGTGGGCGCGGCCGCGGTCGAGGACGTCTCCTTCCGCGCCGAGCCGGGCCAGCTGGTGGCGCTGGTGGGCCCCAGCGGCGCCGGCAAGACCACCCTCACCTACCTGCTGGCCCGCCTCTACGACGTGGACCAGGGGCGGGTCTGCATCGACGGCCACGACCTCCGCGACCTCACCCTGGCCACCGTGCAAGAGGCGATGGCGATTGTCACCCAGGAGGTCTTCCTCTTCCACAGCACGATCCGGGAGAACCTGCTGGTGGGCCGGCCGGAGGCCACCCCGGAGGAGGTGGAGGCGGCCGGACGAGCGGCCGCCATCCACGACCGCATCATGGAGCTGCCCCAGGGCTACGACACCGTCGCCGGGGAGCGCGGCTACCGTCTCAGCGGCGGCGAGAAGCAGCGGATCGCACTCGCCCGCGCCATCCTCAAGGACCCCCGCATCCTGGTTCTCGACGAGGCCACCTCCGCGCTCGACACCCACAGCGAGCGGCAGGTGCAGACCGCCCTCGACCGCCTGATGGAGGGTCGGACCACCCTGGCGATCGCCCACCGCCTCTCCACCGTGATGGCGGCCGACCAGATCCTGATGATGGAGCGGGGCCGGATCGTGGAGCGCGGCACCCACGCGCAGCTGCTGGCCCAGGGCGGCGCCTACGCCCGCCTCTACCTGGAGCAGTTCGCCGGGCAGCCGGTGGCCGCCGCCGCCGGCTGAGGGGTCGCGTGGCCGGTCTGGCCCGAGTGGTACGATTGTGGCATGGACACTGATGATCGGGCACAGGATCTCCGCGTCGGGCCGCAGGGACGCATCGTCATCCCCGCCGGTCTTCGCCGGAGCCTGGGGCTCGCCCCGGGCACCGAGCTGATCGCCCGGGTGGAGGACGGGCACCTGATCCTCGCTCGCCGGGAGGAGGTTCTGGGTGCGGTACGCGCTCTGTTCGCGGCGGTGCCCGCGTCGCGGGTGCTCTCCCAGGAGCTCATCGAGGATCGCCGCCTCGAGGTGATCCAGGACACGGGGTCGGAGTGAGACCCAGCCCGGGGTGGGTCGCGGACGCGTCAGCCCTGCTCGCCATGGTGCACGAGGAACCCGGAGCGGACCTGGTGGCTGCGCGGCTCTCCTCCTCGGCCGTCTCCGCGGTGAACTGGTCGGAGGTGCTGCAGAAGTCGGCGCAGGTCGGGGTCAGCCCCGACCGACTCGAGACCCGCATCCGAGCCCTCGGCCTGCGGATCTCGCCGTTCGATGTCCTCGACGCGCGCAGCACCGCCCGTCTCTGGACGGCCACCCATGCTCGGGGACTCTCCCTCGGCGACCGTGCCTGCCTCGCGCTGGCGCGGCGGCTCGGTCTCCCGGTGCTCACCGCCGACCGCACCTGGGTGGGCCTGGACGTCGGGGTCACGGTGGAGCTGGTGCGCTGACACCGGGCCCGCGGCGGCCCCCGCCGTCCCCTCCCTATCCCGCCAGCCCGAGCTTCTCCCGGCACACCTCGAGGAGCCGGTCGAAGCCGACCCGCACCTGCTCCATGCTGTCGCGCTCACGGATGGTGGCGGCATGGTCCTGGAGGCTCTCGAAGTCGACGGTGACCGCGAGCGGGGTGCCGATCTCGTCCTGACGCCGGTAGCGGCGGCCGATCGACTGGGTCTCGTCGTAGTCGGTGGCGAGGGCCCCGCGCAACTCGGCCGCCACCTGGCGGGCGGGCCCGACCAGGTCCGCGTGCTTGGAGAGCGGCAGCACCGCCACCTCATACGGGGCGACTGACGGCGCCAGCCGCAGCACCACCCGCCGCTCCCCGCGCACCTCCTCCTCGTCATAGGCATCGAGGAGCACGGTGAGCGCGGTGCGGTCGACGCCGACCGCCGGCTCCACCACGTAGGGGAGCAGCGACTGGCCGGTGATGGGGTCAGGATAGCCGAGGTCCCTGCCACTCACCTCCTGGTGCCGGCGCAGGTCGTAGTCGCCGCGGCGCGCGATCCCCTCCAGCTCGCCCCAGCCGAACGGGAACCGGTACTCGATGTCGGTGGCGCCGAGCGCGTAGTGGGCGAGCTCCTCCCCCGCATGGGGACGCAGGCGCAGGTTCTCCCGGCGGATCCCAAGGTCCTGGAACCACTGGAGCTGGTCCTGGCACCAGTAGTCGAACCAGCGCTCGTCCTCGCCGGGGCTGCAGAACCACTCCATCTCCATCTGCTCGAATTCGCGGGAGCGGAAGATGAAGTTGCCCGGGGAGATCTCGTTGCGGAAGCTGCGGCCGATCTGGGCGATCCCGAAGGGCAGCCGCTGGCGCGTGCTCTGGAGGACGTTCTTGAAGTTGACGAACATCCCCTGCGCGGTCTCCGGACGCAGGTAGACGCGGGCGGTGTCGTCCTCCACCGGGCCCACGAACGTCCGGAACAGGAGGTTGAAGCGCCGCGCCGGCGAGAGGGCGCCGCCGCAGTTGGGGCAGCGGTCGCCGTCCAGCTGGTCCTGGCGCCAGCGCATGTGGCAGCGCCCCAGGCAGTCGACCAGGGGATCGGTGAAGGCGTCGACGTGCCCGGAGGCGACCCACACCCGGGGGTTCATCAGGATCGAGCACTCGATCCCCTCCACGTCGGAGCGACCCTCCACCACCCGGCGCCACCACGACTCGCGCACGCGCCGGCGCAGCCGCACCCCCAGCGGGCCGTAGTCCCAGACCGCGTTGAGGCCGCCGTAGATCTCGCTGCTGGGGAAGACGAAGCCGCGCCGCTTGGCCAGCGAGGTCAGCTTCTCGATGAGGCCCTGGCCGTCCTCCGCCGCCGGCGCCCCGGTCTCGATCTCTTCGGTCATGGGCATCTCCACGGGTGCTGCGGTCCGCGACAGCCGGTCCGCCATTGTACGGAGCGGTCGCGGCGGCCCCACCGGCAGCGGCGGCGCGGCGCGTCAATGGCGGTAGAGACGCTCCGCCAGAGTGCGGCCGGAGGGCGGCCGGCCGCTGCGCCCGGCCCGGCGGTCGGCGGCGAGCAGCCCGCGCTGCACGTAGCGCACGCCCAGCCAGCGCAGCGGCTCCGGCTCCCACGCGGGCGAGCGGTGGCCGACCACGGGCAGCCCGGTCCGGGACGTGGTCTCGCCGCGGATCAGCTCCGCCACCGTGCGGCCGAAGAGGTTGGTGGTGCTGACCCCGTCGCCGACGTAGCCGCCCGCGACCACGACGCCGACCGCGGGGTCGTGATCGATGCTGGGCATGAAGTCACGGGGCACCCCCACCACACCCGCCCAGCCGTGGGTGAACCGCGCCTCCTCCAGGTCGGGGAACCAGCGCCGGGCCTGCGCCTGGAGCATCAACTGGGTGCGGGTGTCGCGCTCCAGGTGGCGAGGGATGTGGGACCCGAAGTGGTACGGCGCGCCGCGGCCGCCGAAGAGGATACGACCGTCGGGCGTGCGCTGCAGGTAGTCGACGGATCGGCGGTAGGAGGAGAGGCACTCGCCGCCGGCCCACCCCACCCGGTTCCAGAACGACGGGGGCAGGGGCTCGGTGAGCACGATGGTCGAGGTCATCGGCACCAGCCGGCGGCGCATCCCCGGCAGGGCGACGCCGTACGCCTCAGTGGCCACGACCACCCACCGGGCCCGAACCGTGCCCGCCTCGGTGCGGAGCGCGGCGGGGCGCCCGGGCTCCACCGCCTCGACCCGGGTCTGCTCGACGAGGCGGCCGCCGAGGCGCTCCACCGCCCGGGCCAAGCCCCGGACCAGCCGGCCGGGGTGGATGGCAGCGCACTCCGGGTGGAGGACGGCGCCGATCGCCCCGGCGATCCGGACCCGGCTGGCCAGCCCCTCGGCGTCGAGCACCAGCCGGTCGCCGCCCGGGCGGCCCCGGAGCCGGCGTGCCTCGGCCCGGAGCTCCGGGCGGTGCTCGGGGCCGAGGGCCACGTGGAGCGCGCCCACCCGGCGGAACTCGCAGGCGATCTCCTCGGCGGCGGCCACGCGCTCGACCTCGCCGACCGCCCCGCGTAGCTCGGCCAGCAGGGCGGCGGCGGGATCGGGCCCGACGCGATCGGCGAGCGCCTCCTCCTCCAGCGGGAAGAAGGCACTGCACCAGCCCCCATTGCGGCCGGAGGCGCCGAAGCCCGCGATCTCCGCCTCCACCACCACGACGTCCAGGCCGGGGTCGGCCCGGAGGAGGTAGTAGGCGGTCCACAGCCCGGTGAAGCCGGCCCCGACGATGGCGACGTCGGCGTGGGTGTCTCCGGTCAGACCGGGACGGGGGGCGAGGTCGTCGCCCGATGTCTCCAGCCAGTAGCTCTGGCCCGCGTGGTCGGTCAGCACGACCGGGTGGCTCCCTGTCCCCTGGTCAGATCGGGAGCCGGGGCGCCGCCGGCCGCCGGGCCGGCGGCGCCCACGTCCCTCCGCCTACTTGGTGTAGTACCAGTCGTTGGGATAGAGGTTGATGTAGGGGTCCTGGGGTGCGACCCCCTGCAGGTTCTTCTTCACCGCCGAGATCCGGAAGACCGGCATCGGGAAGAAGATCTCGTATTGCTGCTTGACCATGTAGTTCTCGTAGGCCGCCATCGCCGAGAAGGCGGTCGAGGTGTGGGTGGCGTTGATCAGCTGGTCCAGGTGGGGGTCGCAGAGGTCGGAGTAGTTGCCGCTGGAGGTGCAGCTGAAGGGCGATCCCCCGGTCGGGTACCAGCCAGGCCATCCCCAGGGCCAGAACTCCATCGAGTAGTTGAGCTGCCACACGCAGCTCTTGGCCTGGATGCAGGAGCCCTCCAGGGACACCTCCTCCCCGGAGTTGACGATCTTCAGGATCAGGTTGATCCCGACCAGGCTGAAGCTGGAGCGGATGAACTGCACCAGCTCGGAGTTCATGGTGGTCTCGGTCTGGGCCAGGAGCGTGAACTGGAGGGGCGCCCCCTTGCTGATCCCGGCGCCGCACTGGTCGGCCGCGGAGCCGGGGCGCTGGCAGGTGCTGGTGCCGTTGGGCACCACCTTCCAGCCGTGGGAGCGGAGGAGCTGCTTGGCCGCCCCCACGTCGTACGGGTAGGGGTCGTCCCGCTCGTAGGCCGTGACCAGCGGGTTGTTGTAGCCGGGATCGGGCACCGGGCCGGCGGCGTAGTAGCCGAGCCCGTGCTCCACCTTGGTGAGGATGGTCTTCATATTGATGAGATGGGTCATCGCCTGCCGCACGTAGAGCTGCTTCAGGATCGGCGTCTGGGGATCCTTGGGCGCGTAGCTGATGATGATCCCGCCCCAGGTGTCCTGTCCCCAGTTGATGATCTTGTAGCCCTCTCGCTTCAGCGACGGGATCTGGCTGATGTCGTTGAGGGGCACGTAGCCGTAGTCGAGCTGGCCCGACTTGAGGGCGTTGAACTCGGAGGCGTCACTGGTGAAGGGGACGGTCACGAACTGCTTCAGCCGGGGCTTGGTCGAGCCTGAGTACAGCTTGTTGGGGGTGAAGTCGACGTAGCTGTTGGTGGGGTCGTAGGAGTGGATCTCCCAGGCGCCGTCGACCACCTTCCAGAGATGGTTGGAGGCGTAGGTCGAGGTGGTCTTGGCCTGGTTGATCAGGTAGCCGAAGACCTTGGCCGCCCCGGCCGGAGTCCGGTCGTAGTTGCCGATCGCGCCGTGGCCGGACGTCTTGTCCCAGGCGTGCTGGGGGATCGGGGTGATCTGGCTCAACTGGTTGCCGAGCAGCCAGACGTGACTGTAGTTGCCGTTGAAGGTGATCGTGAACTTGGTCGCCGAGTTGTAGACGACGCTCTTGATGTTGTCGGGAAAGTGGCCCGGGACGTAGGCGGCGAAGTTGGTCTTCTCGGCCTTGAGCAGGTTGATCCAGAACTCGATGTCGCGGGTGGTGAGCGGGTGGCCGTCGGACCACTTCCAGGGCTTCAGGGTGATGGTGGCGACGGTGTCCCCGTGGGAGAGGCTCCACACCGGGGGCTCCCCCAGGCTGTGGCCGGGGCTGAAGACCGGCTTGCCGCCCTGGCCCCACACATAGAGGGGGCGCCACATGAGATAGGTGAACCAGGGGACGTAGCCGATGTCCCAGTAGGTCCCGGGGTAGAGCGGGAAGAGGAAGGTGGGGGCCTCGCCCACATAGCCGGCGAAGCGGACCACGCCGCCCGAGACCGCCGAGGCCGCCGAGGCCCGCCTGGGAGTTGACGCGGTCGCGGCGCCGCCGCACCCGGCTAGGACCACCGCGAGCGCCGCCACGCCCCAGAGTGAGCGTTGGACCGCTCCGAGCCTTCGCATCATGCAGGTCTCCTCCTCGCCGGGGGGGACGTCAGGGACGGCTGGCTCCGGTCGATGACCCGTCCTCCCGCTCCGTCCAGGCGGCTCTTGCCGTCGCTTGCAGCACATCTGCAAGGTGTGCCGAGGATGGTAGGAACCGCCCTCGGTGGTGTCAAGTTCACGCAGCCGGGCCGGATCCGGACGGGAGCACCGGGGCCGTGCCCGGGAGGTCCGGTCGGCCGGCGGCGGCCGCCGCCGCGGGGAGCACCTCGGCCCCGCCGGGTCCCAGCACCCGCCACCCGCCCCGATCCCAGCCGAGGCCGGTTCGCTCGTCGATCCCGAGGCAGGCCACCCCTCCGCCCACCAGCCGCGCGACCCGGCGCCGCCACCGGTCGTCGGCCTGGTCCCAGTGCGGCGCCACCGCCGTGCCCGGCAGGTACCCGAGCCCGGGGGCGGCCGTGCCTCGGCCGGGGAGGAGGCAGACCCCGGAGAGCACCATCGCGCCGGCGCTGGACCCCGCGATCGGAATCCGGGCGGCAGCCCGGGCCAGGCCGGCCGCGGCGGGGGACCCGACCAGGACCCGGCGCGCGGCGCCGGGGTCGCCCCCGCACAGATAGATCGCCGCGGCGCGCTCGAGCTCGGCGAGCCGGGCCGGGTCGCTGGCGTCGGCCGGGGTCTGGATCCGGCAGCCCAGGACGGTCGCGCCCAGGGCGGCGTAGTGGCGGGCGGCCACCGTCAGCGCCCGCTCGGGGCCGTCCTGGGCCGCGGTGGTGACGACGGTCACCACCGGGCGGTCGGCGTGGGTGAGCCACCAGGCGTCGGCCGCCTCGGTGCCGGGCTGCCACTCCCCGCCCCCGAGGAGGAGCAGGGCCAGCGGCCGTGCCATCAGTCGCGCCGACCGTGGGCGGGAGACCCCGCGGCGGACGAGCCCCCGAGGCGGGGCTCGGCGGGTGCGAGACGACCCGGGATCGGCCCGGCGCGGGCCGGGACCGCCGGGTCGGCCGCCGCCGGAAGCGGGCCGATGCGCCGCGCGGGCGGCCGGCCCACCACGATCGCGACCAGGATCACGCCCCCGCCCACGAGCTGGAGCGTCCGCACCGGCTCGCCGATGAGGAGGGCCGCCCAGCCCAGGCCCAGGAACGGTTGGACGTACCCGTAGACCGCGGTCCGGGTGGGGCCGAGCCCGCGCATCCCCTGGTAGAAGCACCACCCCACCCCCGCCACCGCCACCACCGCGCTGAAGGCGAGCACCCCGATCAGCGCCCAGGTCAGGTGCGGCGGGACGGCGATCCCCTCGGCCGCCCCGAAGGGGACGAGCCCGGCCGCGCCGATGAGCGCCACCATGGCGGCCAGGGTGAGGGGGCGGCGCTGGCGCAGGAGGGGGGCGAGGAGGAGGAGGTAGGCGGCCCAGCTCAGCGGCATCGCGAGCGCGACCAGGTCCCCCACCACGGTCGCCCGCCCGCTCCCGCCGGCTGCGACCACCATCACCAGCCCGGCCATCCCGGCGACGAGGCCGGCCCAGACCCGGAGGCTGAGGCGCTCCCGGCCGCGCACCGCCACCCAGCCCGCCAGCACCAGCGGCGTGACCCCGGTCAGCATCGACACGTTGTCGGCGCTGGTGAGGGTGAGCGCCCCCGTGAAGGCGAGCTGGTTGACGACGATGCCGCTGCCGGCGGCGGCCAGCAGCAGTCCCAGGCTGCGCCCCCGCGGCCACTGGAACGGCCCCTCCCGCCAGCGGGCGATGGCGGCCAGGACGAGCGCGCCGACAAGCCAGCGCGCGGCCGCGAAGGTGAACGGGCCCGCGGTTCCGACCGCCACCTTCACGGCGACCACGTTGGCGCTCCAGATGAGGTAGCAGCCGAGCACCAGCCCGTCCGCCCACCCGAAGCCGCCGAGGTCGCCGAGCCGGTGGCCGATCCACGCCCCACCGCGGCGTTCGGCGATCACCCGGTCCACGGTAGCAACCAGGCCCCGGGGGGCGCCGGACGGACTGCTACGATCGAGCCATGCTGCGCCTGCATGACACGCTGACGCGCACGGTCCGGGAGGTGGTCCCGCTCCAGCCCGGACATCTCGGCCTCTACAGCTGCGGGCCGACCGTCTATCGCTCCGCCCACATCGGCAACCTGCGCACCTACCTGCTCGCCGATTGGATCAAGCGGACCGCCCGCGGCGCCGGGCTGACCGTCCGCCACGTCAAGAACATCACCGACGTCGGGCACATGCGCCAGGAGCTGGCGGAGCGCGGGGGCGACAAGGTGATCGCAGCCGCCCTGGCCGCGGGCCGCACCCCGGAGGAGATCGCCCGCGCGTTCGAGGCCGAGTTCCACGCTGACGAGGCGGCGCTGCTGATCGACCCCGCCGACGTCTTCCCGCGCGCCACCGAGCACGTGCCGGAGATGCTCCGACTGGTCCAGCGCCTGCTCGCGCGCGGGCTCGCCTACGTGGTGGCGGGCAGCGTCTACTTCGACACCGCCGCCTGGCCCAACTACGGCCGGCTCTCCGGCAATGCGGCGGGCGGGCTCCTCTCCGGATCCGCCGCCGAGGCCGACCCGCAGAAGCGCCACCCGCAGGACTTCACCCTCTGGCGAGCCGCGGAGGCGGGGCGGCGGCTGATGGTGTGGGACAGCCCCCACGGTCCGGGTTTCCCGGGCTGGCACATCGAGTGCTCGGCGATGGCGATGGCGCACCTCGGCGAGACGTTCGACCTCCACACCGGCGGGGTCGACAACGTGTTCCCCCACCACGAGGACGAGCGGGCCCAGAGCGAGGGCGCCACCGGCCGGCCCTTCGCCCAGACCTGGGTCCACGGCCAGCACCTGCTCGCCGACGGGCTGAAGATGGCCAAGTCCACCGGCAACGTCTACACCCTCCAGGACCTGCGCGGGCGCGGTCACGATCCACTTGCGTTCCGGTACCTGTGCGCCACCGTCCACTACCGCACCCGCCTCAACTTCACCCTCGCCACCCTGGCCGCGGCGGAGCGCGGCCTGCGACGGCTGCGCCACTGCGTGGCCGCCGGCCGCGCCGACGGGGCAGCCGGCGCGGCGGTCGAGGACGAGGTGGTGGCGGGGGTGCGCGCCACCGTCCAGCGCGCGCTGGAGGACGACCTCGAGGTGCCGCGGGCCTTGGCTCTGTGCTGGCGGCTGGTGCGCCACGACCCCGCCGGAGCGGCGACCAAGGCGGCGGCCCTGCTCGCGGTCGAGCCGCTGCTCGGCCTGGGGCTGGACCGGCCCGCGACGCGTCCCCCGGCGGGGGACGGCTGGCGCCCCGCCGCCGCCGATCGCGAGACGTCTCGGGCCACCCGCCGCTGGGACGCCGCCGACCGCGCCCGCATCGTCCTCACCGGCCGGGGCGTGGTCCCGGAGGATGGGCCGGGCGGCACCCGCTACCGCGCCGCCACTGCCCTCGACCACCGGCGCGGCCTCATCTCCAGCCCCCACGAGGTGAGCGACGAGCGTCAGCGTCCCGACCGGGTCGATGTCACCGTCAGCCTGGTCTGCCACGACCACCCCGACGACCTGCAGCGCTGCGTCGCCAGCCTGCTCCGCCATCGCGGCGAGCGCGCGATCGAGATCTTGGTCCTTGACAACGGCGCCGGGGGCGTCCTCGGGGAGCGGCTGGAGCGCCTGGCCGCCGCCGACCCGGCGATCCGGCCGCTGCACGCCGACCACCGCCTCGGCGAGGGGGCGGCCCGCAACGCCACCCTGCGGGCGGCCCGGGGCCGGGTGGTGCTGCTCGCCGACACCGGCCTGGAGGCCGTCGGCGACTGCTACACCCCCCTGCTGGCGGCGCTGGCTGACCCCGCGGTCGGAGCCGTGGGCCGCTTCGGGGTGCGCACCGGCGACCTGCGCGAGTTCCAGGAGTCGCAGGCGCTCCAGGTGGATGCGATCGAGGGGTACTGCCTCGCCTTCGCCCGCCGCCGCCTCAGCGAGCTGGGCTTCCTCGACGAGCGCTTCCGCTTCTACCGACTGCTCGACTTCGACTGGTCGATGCAGCTGCGGGCCCGCGGGCTCGTCAACCGGCGGCTGCCGGACCTGCCGGTCGTGATGCATGCCCACCGGGGCTGGGAGGACACCGACCCCGAGGACCGCGAGCGGCTGAGCCGGGCCAACTTCCGCCACTTCTTCGACCGCTGGCACCACCGCCAGGACCTGCTCGTGGGCGCGCCGGCCGCCCCCGGCTGAGAGCGTCAGCAGGAGGGGCCGAGGTCGGGGCTGCTACCGTCCGCCCAGGGCGTACGCGATCATCTCGCTGTGGGGTGTTCTCGTGGCTGAGGCCCGAGCCCCGGCGCCGATGATCAGCATGTCCTTGGTCACAGCCGGGAAGGAATTGATCCCGGCGGGCGTGTGAGCCGACCAGAGGATTGCCCCGTCCGTTGCCGAGAGCCCGTAGACCGTGCCCGTGTAGGTGGACGTGAACACGACGTCGTTGGCGATGGTCGCGGCGCCAACGTCAAGGGTGTCGAAGTGGCGCTCCCAGACGATGGCGCCGGTGGCCGCATTGACGGCCGCGATCCCACCCAGCGCCGGGAGTGCGGCTCCGGTTATCCCCTTGGACGTCGCCTTGAAGCAGAGGTCGACCCAGGGGACGTAGAGCCGGCTGCCGGTTTCGGCCATCGGCGTTTCGACCCCGCCCAGTGACCCGGGGCAGTACGTCGCCGCCTTGGCCGGGAGGGGCCCATATTGGTATTTGTTGTGCTTGCCGATGTCAAGCGTCCACAGTCGCTGGCCGTTGTCGGCGCGGAAGGCGATGACCTTGCCAGACTTTCCAGCGCCGATGACGATCTCCGTCCTGACACCGTGGATATCCTGGGTGGTGATGATCGGGGAGGCCTCGAAGTCGTAGTCTCGGATATCGTGCGGCGTGACCTGCTGGTACCACAGCAGCTTGCCGGTGTCACCGTTGAGCGCCACCAGCGAGTCGGTATAGAGGTTGGGACCGGGGCGGCTCTTGGCGTTGGGATCTGTGGGCGTCCCGTACACGGGTCCGGGGTTCCCGGTGCCGAGGAAGACCCGTCCCTTGCTGTCGACCGCCGGCGGGTACCAGACTCCACCGCCGCTGTTGACCTTCGGGTCGCCCCAGAGCTTGTGGCCACCGAGGACGGTGGAGAAGCTCCAGATGGTGGCGCCCGTCGTCGCACTGAGCGCGTAGACGGTCCCGTAAGCGCCTCCCTGGTAGTACGACGCCGAGCTGCCAGGAATCGTGGAGATCAGGACCTTGCCGCCATAGACCTGGGGCGCCATGTCGATACCCTCTCGACGGTTGCCGATCAGCTTGTGGATCCAGACTTGCCTGCCGGTCTTGGCATCGAGCGCGAATGCCGAACCCTCAGTCGCGCCGAACACCAGCCCGTAGCCGAGCGCGACCCCATTTGGACCACCCGAAGGCGTCGCCGACCTGTACGTGTGCTCCCAGACAAGCTTGCCGGTGTTCTCATTCAGGGCGAACACATCTGAGTCGGGATTCTCGAAGTAGACGTCGCCGTCGAGGACGATCGGATTCGAAGTGAAGGCGCCGAAGGGAACGCCAAAGTACGAAAGCTTGAACGCCCATTTTTGCTTGAGCGTCGCGACGTTGGTGGCGTTGATTCTGGTGGCCAGGTCGGCCCGCGAATTGGAGAGATCGTAGTTGTGTTCAGGCCATCCGGTGGCGGCGTTGGCGACGACCTCTGGCGGCGCAAGCCGGCTCGGCGCCGGCGTAGCCCCGGCCGCGCCGGACACCAGGGCCGCCCCCATGAGAATTAGCCCCATGGGACCGGAGCGACGCCCCCTCCGGAGCGTGCCCCGCATGGGAGGATGACCTGTAGCCCGCTTCACCCGACCCCGCTCGGGCGACCCGTCACGCGCAGGGCCGTCACCCTTCACCGGTACCGAGTTGCCGGGGGCCATGTCGCCGCGCACGGTAGAGGTAGCCAGGTTGTGCAGTCAAGTCCGGTGGCCCGCGTCCACTCCGCGGCTCTCCATGAAATGCCGCCGGGAGGCGCCGGACTCCCGGCTTGAGCGGCGCTCTCGCCGAGCGCCCGGTCCCCGCCGTCCCGCCGTCCAGGGCCCATGCCAACGCCACCCGGGAGCCAACCCCGCTGCAACCCCCGGCGCCGCCCGCAGCCCGTCGGGGATCGCCCGGCGGACCGTCTATCCTGTGGCGATGTCGCTGGTCCTGCCGGCCCACCGGCCGATGCGCGCCGCCGACCTCGTCCACCTCCCCGACGACGGTCGCCGCTACGAGCTGCTCGACGGCCAGCTGCTGGTGAGCCCAGCTCCCACGTCCGCGCACCAGCTGTGCGTCACGGGTCTGCTGCGGATCTTGGCCGCGTCCCTCCCCGAGGACCTGGTCGCCCTGCCCGCGCCCTGCGACTGGCGCGTCGCCGCCGCGACGGTGGTGCAGCCCGACTGCCTCGTGGTGCGCCGGACCGAGGTGGGGGGCGCGGTGCTGACCCGCACCCCGCTGCTGGTCGTCGAGGTCCTCTCCCCCAGCACCCGCCTCACCGACCTCGGCAGCAAGCGGCTCCTGTACGAGCGGGCCGGCGTCGCCGCCTACTGGCAGCTCGACCCGGACAGTCCCGAGCTCGTCTGCCTGGAGCGGGTGGGCA
>DAHUZL010000045.1 GCA_027306655.1 Candidatus Dormiibacterota bacterium | reverse complement strand
CCGGCTGGTATCATCCGGGCCGCGACGGGAGTGCGCGGCCGAGGCCGGTTCGGCGAGCCTGGTCCGGGCCGGGGAGATGACGTGGCCTGCCCGACGTGTGGCACCGAGAACCGGTCCGAGCGCAGGTTCTGCGCCCAGTGCGGTCACCCCCTGGACCGGCCCTGCCCGGCGTGCACCGCCCTCAACGAGCCCGGCTCCCGCTTCTGCGGCACCTGCGGGTCGGCGCTCGCGCCGGGGGACAGCGGCGGGGCGCCGGCGGAGCCGCCCGCAGCGGCCGCCCCCGAGCGCCGTCTGGTCTCGGTCCTGTTCGTGGACCTCGTCGGCTTCACGACCCTGGCCGAGGGGCGGGATCCCGAGGACGTGCGCGCCCTGCTGACCCGGTACTTCGAGCGGGCCACCGCGGTGATCGAGCGCCACGGCGGCAGCGTCGAGAAGTTCATCGGCGACGCGGTGATGGCGGTCTGGGGCGCGCCCGCGGCCCAGGAGGACGACGCCGAGCGGGCGGTGCGCGCGGCCCTGGAGCTGATCGACGCCGTCGCCGAGCTGGGCCACGGGGCCGGGGGCACGGAGCTCCGCTGCCGGGCGGGAGTGATGACCGGGGAGGCGGTCGTGGACCTCGCCGCCCGGGGGCAGGGCATGGTCGCCGGAGACCTCGTCAACACGGCCGCCCGCATCCAGGCGAGCGCATCGCCCGGGACGGTCGTCGTCGGCGAGGCCACCATGCGGGCCACCCGGGCGTCGATCGCCTACGAGGCGGTCCCCGACCAGGCGCTGAAGGGCAAGGCCCAGCCGGTTGCGGTCTGGCGTGCCCAGCGGGTGGTGGCCGGGATGCGCGGGGCGCTGCGCTCCGCCGGATTGGAGGCCCCCTTCGTGGGCCGGGAGCGCGAGCTGCGCCTGGTCAAGGAGCTGCTGGCGGCGGTGGCCGATGAGCGCCGGGCCCGGCTGCTGACGGTGACCGGGGTGGCCGGGGTGGGCAAGTCGCGCCTGGCCTGGGAGCTCTTCAAGTACGTCGACGGCGTCAGCGACGCCATCTGGTGGCATCGCGGCCGCTGTCTCGCCTATGGGGAGGGCGTCACCTACTGGCCGCTCGCCGAGATGGTGCGGATGCGGGCCGGCATCGACGAGGGGGAGGAGCTGGGGAGCGCCCGCCTGAAGCTGGGGCGGTCGGTCGATGCCGTCGTCGCCGATCCCGAGGAACGGCGCTGGGTCGAGAGCCGGCTGGCCGACCTGCTCCAGCTGCACGTGCTCCCCGACCGCGAGCCCACCGACCTCTTCGCCGCCTGGCGGCTGTTCTTCGAGCGGCTCAGCGACCTGAGCCCCACCATCCTGGTCTTCGAGGATCTGCAGTGGGCGGACGCGGCCCTGCTCGACTTCATTACCTACCTGATCGACTGGTCGCGGACCTCGCCGCTCTTCATCGTGGCCCTGGCCCGGCCCGAGCTGGCCGACCGCCACCCCGACTGGGGCGCCGGCCGCCGCGCGGCGACCGGCCTGTACCTGGAGCCGCTCGGCGCCCGCAGCATGGACACGCTCCTCCAGGGGCTGGCGCCCGGCCTGCCCGACCGGCTGCGGACGCAGATCCGCGACCGGGCCGAGGGCATCCCCCTCTACGCGGTCGAGACCGTCCGGATGCTGCTCGACCGGGGGCTCCTGGTGCGCGAGGGCGACGTCTACCGTCCCGTCGGCACGGTCACCGACCTGGAGGTGCCCGAGTCCCTCCAGGGGCTGATCGCGGCCCGGCTCGACGGCCTGGACCCGGCCGAGCGCCACCTCCTCCAGAGCGCGGCGGTGCTGGGCAAGGCCTTCACCCAGCCCGCCCTGGCCGCCCTCACCGGGTCGGCCGCGGCGGAGCTGGAGCGGGTCCTGGCCCAGCTGGTGCGCAAGGAGATCCTGGCGATCCAGACCGACCCCCGCACCCCCGAGCGGGGCCAGTACACGTTCCTGCAGGACCTGGTCCGCCAGGTCGCGTACGGGACGCTCGCCCGAAGCGAGCGTCGCGCCCGGCACCTCCGGACCGCCGAGCTGCTGGAGGCGAGCCGGCCGGCGGAGGACGACGAGCTGATCGGGATCATCGCGGCTCACCTTCAGGAGGCCGAGCGCCTGGACCCGGCCGCGCTCGACGCCGAGGGCGTCCGGGCACGGGCCCAGGCGGCCCTGGCCCGAGCGGCGAGGCGGGCGACGCGGATGGGGGCGAGCGCCGAGGCGGAGTGCCTCTTCGCGGACGCCGCCCAGCTGACGGGCGTGGCCCTGGAGGCGGCGGCCCTGCGCGAGCAGGCGGGGGCGATGGCCCTGCGAGCGGGCCATCTCGAGGCGGCGACCGAGCACTGGGCGGAAGCCGCCTCGCTCTTCGCCGGCGGGGGCGAGACCCGGGCCGCGGCCCGGGTCTCGATCCGCTCCGCGGAGGCGGACTGGCTTTCCGGGCGGGCCGACCAGGCGCTGGAGCGGACCGAGCGGGCCTTCGCCGAGCTGCGCGCCGGCCCTGAGGACGCCGACCTGGCCCGCGCCGCGGCCCAGCTCGGCCGCTGGCACATGCTGGCGGCCCGCTTCGACGACGCCCGCGAGCCGATCGAGCTTGCCCTCGACCTGGCCGGCTCCCTGAACCTCCCCGAGGTGGTGGCCGAGGCGCTCGCGACCCGCGGCGCCATCGTGGCGGCGAGGCTCCGGCACGAGGAGGCGGTGATCCTCCTGCGCGGCGCGCGCGCGCTCGCTCTCGCGCACGACCTGCCCCAGACCGCGCTGCGGGCCGCCAACAACCTCCTGGTCCGGCTGTCAGGAATGGATCGCCTTTCTGAGATGCACCAGGTCTGCCGGGAGGGAGCGGCGCTGGCCCACCGGGTCGGCGATCAGGTGTGGGAGCGATCCTTCCGATCCGGCGAGGTCGAGATCTTGCGTGATCTCGGTCGCTGGGACGAGGCCCTCCGTTTGGGGGCCCAGCTCGAGGAGGAGGAGCCTCACACGACGGACGTCCGGTCCGAGCACCAATCCATGAGGTGGGAGCTGGTGCCGATCCACCTGGCTCGCGGCGCCGTCTCGATGGCCCGGGAGCTGGTGGAGCGCCATCGGCAGCCGGAGGCTGGGTGGTCGGCGCATACCCGGCAGTTGTGGGCGCTGGCGGAGGCGCGGGTCCTGATCGCGGAGACGAACTGGCGGGAGGCGCTATCGGTGGCCGAGCGGGCGGTGGGGGCGACTGCCCTGCCGGTCTACGCGACGCCCGACGATATGCCCGCCTGGGTGGAGTGGGTGGAGGCAGCCTTCGGTTGCGAGGAGCTGGCCTTGGTCGAGGAGCGGCTCGGCGCTCTCAGCGCGCTCCGACCCGGGGCGATGCGTCCATCCCTGCACGCGCACGCGGCCCGCCTCCGAGCCCGACTCCGGGCCCGGAGGGGGGACCTGGACCAGGCCGCTGCCGACGCCGCCCGGGCCGCCGCCATCTTCCGGGAGGTCGGGATGCCCTTCCCGCTGGCGGTGACGCTGGTGGAGGCGGCGGAGCGCTTGGCCGGCTCGGGGCGGTGGGCCGAGGCAGAGGCGCTCCTGGCCGAGGCCCGGCCCATCCTGGAGGAGCTCCGGGCGGAGCCGTGGCTGCGGCGGGCGGCGGAGGCGGCCCGGCAGGCGTCGGTCGTCTGAGCCAGGCGGGCTCCCGGTTCCGGGCCGGGCACCGGCTCCCGGCGCCGGGGCCCGCGGCTCCACCCCCGCCTCAGCCCGCCGGGTCCGCCACCGGGCCCCGGAGGAGGGCGGTCAGGTAGGTCTCGGGGTCGAACGGGCCGAGGTCGTCGATCCCCTCGCCGACCCCGCCCAGCTTGACCGGGCCCCCAAGCTCGCCCTCCACCCGGAGCACGTAGCCGGCGCGGGCGGTGCCGTCGAGCTTGGTCACCACGGCCCCGGTGATCCCCACCCACTCCTGGAAGCTCCGCGCCTGGGCCACCGCGTTGGT
>DAHUZL010000020.1 GCA_027306655.1 Candidatus Dormiibacterota bacterium | reverse complement strand
ACCGGGGTCGCCAGGGAGGTCGCGGTCCACCACGACGCCTACACCACCTGGTTCGGCGCGACCGGTGGGCGACCGGGGGTCATCGTCATCGCGGGCACCGGCTCCTCGGTCTTCACCGTGGACGGAGACGGGAACGAGCTATTGGTCGGGGGGTTCGGCGGGGTCTTTGGCGACGAGGGCGGCGGCTCCGACCTCGGTCGGGAGGCCCTCCGTGCCGCCGCTGCGGCAGAGGACGGCTACGGTTACGGTCGGCGAATCCGCGCCGCGGTGCTGGATGGGCTCGGCATCGGCTCGATGCGGGAGGCGATGGACGTCCAGCACGCCAGTGAGGCGGGATGGCTGGCCCGCCTCGCGCCTCCCCTGCTCGCCCTGGCCGGCGACGCGGAGCCGGTCGCCCTGGGCATCCTCCGGGCCCGCCTCGGGTACCTCGCCGATCAGATCGCTGTGGCTGTGGATGTCTGCCCCGGATCGCCGGCGGTTGCGGTTTTCGGCGCCGGCAGCCTGTTCCGCAATCAGCGATACCTGCAGGAGCTGACCGCCGCGCTCCAGGAGCGTAGGCCCCGTGCGAGCCTCCGCCGGTCGGATCGGACTCCCGTCGAGGGCGCGGTGCTGGCTGCCGTGGCCCGGGCGGGAGGCGCTGGCGCGGCGAGTATGGATCGCGCCCTCCAGCTCCTCGCCACGCCGTGAGGGGCCTCGTCGCGATCGTCCCCAACCCCTCGCTGGACAGGGTCACGGTGGTCCCGGAGCTCGCCTTCGGCCGTCCCCTGCGCGCCCTGCGGGGCTTGGAATGGCCGGGCGGCTCGGGAACTCACGCCGCCCTCGTGGCCCGTTCCCTGGGGACCGCCGATGTGACCGTGGTGGCACCGGTGGGCGGCACTGTGGGCCGCATCTGGGTGAGGGGTGTGGAGGAGCACGGAATCCGGGCTGTCACTGTGGCCATCGCAGGACCGACCCGGAGCAACGTCTCGGTCCTCGACGCACGCGGGGTCGCCCAGCTCGAGGTTGTCGAGCCCGGGCCAGCCCTCGATAGCGGCGAGGCCGCAGCCTTCCTCAGGGCCGCAGTGGCGAGCGTTACCGCCGGATCCGTCGTCGTCCTCAGCGGAAGCCGACCAGCCGGCCTCGACGCTTCGCTGGTCACCCAGGTCGCCAGCCGCGCGCGGCGGATGGGGGCGACCCTCATCTGCGATCTCGGGGGAGCGGCGCTCGGCCAGGCTCTCGATGGAGGTGCCGATTGGGTCAAGGCGAACCTCGACGAGGCATCCGCTTGGTGGGCAGGTGGCCACGGTGGGCAAGGGGGTTCCCACGGCCCCAGCTCACGCCGCGCGGGGTGGTCGGGGCCAGTGGCATGCCTTGAGGAGATGACTCGGCTCCACCCGGCCACCAATATCGTGCTGACCATGGGCGGCGCGGGGGCGCTCTGGCGCGGGCCCGATGGCACGTTCCGCCTTCCCCCACAGCGAGTGGTGGCGTTCAACCCGATCGGGTGCGGTGATGCAATGGTGGGAGCCATTGCATCAGCCCTCTGCGCGGATCTGCCCGCCACCGAGGCGGCCCGCTGGGGCGTCGCGGCAGCGGCGGACAACCTCACCCAGGCCGAGCCTGGCACGGCGGACCGGCAGCGCTTCACTAAAATACTGGCCAGCGTGACGCTCGAACCCATCATCCAGGGGGCGTCCACCGAGGCGAGGAGGTAGCCAGATGGACCTGGGCAAGCAGCTCCGGATGAGCAGGATCGTGCGCGCGGACACGCAGCGCAGCCTGATCGTCGCGTATGCCCACGGCGTGCTGTTCGGCCCGCTGCCGGGCATGGCCAACCAGGAGCAGATGGACAGGCAGGCCAGGTCGCTGCGCGGCGCCGACGCAGTGATCGTGCCCCCCGGGGTGGTCCGCTTCATCACCCCCCTCTTCGAGGGACGCGACGCACCCGCCCTGATGATCCTGGTCCGCTGGCAGAACATCAGCCGGACCAAGGAGCAGCTCGGCTACGCCCTCGGCAGCACCGCCCCGCTGGCCGCGCTCGAGAAGGTGGCCGAGCTCGGTGCTGCTGGAGTCATGGACTACCTCTATCTCGGCTATGAGGACTCCCAGGAGGAGGCGCGTGAGATCGAGGCCGTCGTGAGGACGGGCCAGGAGTGCGACCGGCTCGGGCTGGTGCACCTGGTCGAGTCCCGTGCGGTGCGGGAGGAGCGCAACCCGGACGGCTCGTTCCGGCTGGACATCCTCAAGCTCCACACCCGCATCGCTGCGGAGATCGGCGCGGACCTGATCAAGACCAAACAGCCGGGCACGGTGGAAGAGGTACAGGAGCTGACCGAAACCTGCCCCTGTCCGGTGCTGTTTGCGGGGGGGCCACTGCTCGCCGATCCCGAGGATGCGTATCGGACCGCCGCGGCGGCGATCCGGGGCGGAGCGGCCGGGCTCGTCTTCGGCCGCAACATCTTCCAGCAGCGGGATCCAGCCACGGCCCTGGCCAGGTTCTCGACCATCGTCCACGGCGAGCGCGGGGAGGTCTCGTGATGAACAGCTTCGTGCTCAGCGCTCCGAGCGTCTTGGGCCACATCGACCAGCCCACCTCGGTCCGGCGGGTCCGGCTCAGCGATCTGGAGGGGGTGTTCCAGGACGAGACCGCCTGGCGGCGGATGGTCGACGGCGGGGATCCCCTGGTCTACGAGGTCTACCTGGTCGAACCGGCTAGCCCCTCGGGGTGGGACCTCTCCTACGGGACGACCGTCCTCCACCCAGGGCGGGTCGGCGACGAGTGCTTCCTCACCCGGGGCCATCTGCATCACCCTAACGACCGGCCGGAAATCTACTATGTCATGAGCGGTAAGGGGGTCCTGCTGCTCGCCGAGGTCCTGCCCGGCAACGCCGACGCGCTGAGCACCGAGAGGGTCAGCCTCTCACCGGGGTTCGTCGCCAATGTCGATGGCCGTTACGCTCACCGGGTGGTGAACACGGGGGCCACCGGCCTCATCTTCTTCTCGGTCTGGCCCTCCGACACTGGGCACGACTACAACACCACCGCGCAGCGCGGGTTCTGGGAGCGCGTGACCGGCTGACCCGCGGAGATACCAGGGGCCGGTGCGGGCGCCACCCGAGGCTTGCCCACAACGTCCGCCAGC
>DAHUZL010000011.1 GCA_027306655.1 Candidatus Dormiibacterota bacterium | reverse complement strand
CGGGATCGCCGCCAGCTCCGCGCGCATCGCCTGGAGCACCCGCCGGGCCCCGGCCGCATCGGCCCCGGGCAGGACCAGGACGAACTCCTCGCCGCCGTAGCGGACGGCGGCGTCGCCGGCCCGGACCACCGAGCGCAGGGCAGCCCCCACCTTCTGCAGGACGCGGTCGCCCTCGGCGTGGCCGACGCTGTCGTTGACCCGCTTGAAGCGGTCGAGGTCGAGCAGCACGACGGTGAGCGGGCGCTGGTCGCGCGCCGCCATGGCCAGGTCGCGCGGGCCTGCGTCGCGGAGCCAGCGGGTGTTGAAGCAGCCGGTGAGCGCGTCGGTGACGGCGAACTCGGTCAACTCCGCATAGAGCTGGGCGTTGCGCCAGGCGGCCGCCGCCATGTGGCCGAGGAGCGAGGCCGTCTCCCGGTCCTGGTCGGTGAAGCGGTCGAGCCCGTTGCGGGTGCAGTTCATCATCCCCAGTCGGTGGTCGCCGGCGATCAGGGGCACCAGCAGCATCGACTCGTCCCCCACCGGGGTTCCCGGCATCTGGAGGGAGGCGGGATGGGCGTCCGCGTTGCCGACGCGAAGCGGCCGTCCCAGGCTGAAGACCCAGCCGGTGAGCCCCTGGTCGAGCCCGAACGAGTGATCCGCGAACGCCTCCGCCGCCTCGCCGCGGGCGAGCACGGCGCGGAAGCGGCGCTCCTCCAGGTGGGCGGCATAGATGATGAGGGTGTCCGCCGGCACCAGGGCCAGGAGCTGGTCGGCGATCACCGACAGGATCCGGCCGGGATCGTGCTCCCCCTGGAGGGCGAGGGCGGCGCCGCTCAGCGTCTGCGCCAGGTCCACCGGGACGGTCCGGAGTTCCCCGTCGCGCCCACCCCCCGCCTCACCCGAGTCCGCCTCGCTGGCCCACGACGGTGGGGCGATCGCCCCGCGGGCCAGCCCGGGCGGGGCACCTCCGGGGAGCGCGTCCGTGATCGGTCGAGCGGCCGCGACCGCGCCCAGCTCGCCCACGCTCACCCGTTGCACCCCCGCCCGGGGCCGCCCCGGCCCGACCAGGAACGGCCGCCCGAGGGCCTCCCCGGACCCCTGGAGCACCCCCAGCCAGAGGAGGGTGATCGCGGTGGTCTCGTCGTCCACCCCCTCGGCCACGACCCGCACCGCGAGGCGAGCGCCGAGCGCGAGGATCGCCCCCAGGACAGCGCGCCGGGTGGCGTTGCAGGTGAGCTCGCGGGTGACCGAGCTCTCCAGCTCGACGAAGTCCGGGCGTAGCCGGGCCATCCTCTCCAGGTCGGGATTGCTGGAGCTGATCCCGGCGACCCCAACCGTGACGCCCGCCACCCGGAGGGCGTCAGCGGCCGCCTCGGTGGCTCCCTCGGACGCCGTCCCGAGACGGAGGAGGACCGCCAGGCTCGCCGGCGCGGGCGAGCCGAGGTCCTCGATCAGGGCGGGAAGGAGGCTGCGGGGGCCGAGGAGCTGGGCCGCCTCCAGCTCGACCACGAGCTGGCTCGAGGGAGGCCTCGCCTCCGAGACCCGGCGCAGCTCGGCCCGCCACCGCGCGGCGTCGCATCCCGCGCCGACCACCTCACCGAGGCTGACCAGGCTGGCGCCGGTCGGTGCCGGGAAGAGGAGATGGAACCCGGCCGCGACCCGGTCGGCCAGCCGCACCACCGGGCGCAGGACGGCCTCCAGGTCGTCCCAGTCGTGCGCCGGGGAGGCGCGCGGCCCGGGGGGCCCCGGTGCCGGCGCGGGCCCGTCCCCTGTGGATGGAGATGTCAGGGCGAGGCTGGACCGGGCGTCGACGCGCCACGCGAATTGCATCAGCGCCCCGGACGCCTCCAGGACCGGCAGGAGCCAGCGCCCCGCCCCGGGCCCCCAGGCGACGATGATGCCGCGGCGGCCGGGCGAGGTCCGGGAGCCGACCACCGCCAGCGGCTGACCGGCCCACCCGAGGGCGGCGCCCAGGCCTGCGTCGGGGGCGCCGCGGGCAGGGCCCGGCCGTCCCGGGCGTTGGACCCAGCTGGCCACCCCGTCGGCCGCGAACGCCGCCGCGAAGGGGATCGCTCCCGGGTCGAGCCGGATGTCGACCAAAGGGCGGCCCAGCCGAGCCTGGGCGGGGTTCAGCACCGCGGCCGGCAGACGGTGGGCGACCGCGGTCAGCTCCCCGCGCTCCTCTCGGAGGATGACCGCGTGGACGCCCTGGACCTCGAGCAGCCGGCAGACGCGATCGAGAACGTCGACCCTCGACGACGCCGTCCCGATGTCGAGGGCGAGCGCCCGAACCATCGCCGCCGCGGAGGGGGCCGGTCCACGCCGCCGCGCACCGGCCGGAAGGCTGCCCATCGCTCGTTCCGCATCGTGGCCGGGGTCGCCGCCAGCTGGGGCCACGCGCCGGTCACGGTTCGGGCCGGCCCGTGACACCGGCGCGCCCCGGGCGTCATGGGGGCGGCGGCGCCGGGGGCAGGCCCGGCCAGCCGAGTGCGAGCGTCGCCCACACCGCATGGGCCACGGCGGCGGGCCACACCGAGTCGTCGGCGCCCCGGAGGTGGCGGGCGGCCGCGCCCCAGCCCGCCGCCGCCACCGGGAAGAGGGGATTGGCGGCGAGGACCTGGGTGCCGCCGGCGACCAGGGTGGCGACCAGCCAGCCGCGCTCCGGGCCCATCCGGGCCTGGCAGCCCCTCATCACCTGCCCGCGCCAGACCAGCTCCTCCCCGACCGCCGCCGCCGGCAGCGCCAGCAGCCGCCACCGGCGCGGCGCGGCGCGGCAGCGCCGCTCGACGTCCGCGAGCG
>DAHUZL010000213.1 GCA_027306655.1 Candidatus Dormiibacterota bacterium | reverse complement strand
CCCTCACCCGCCTGGCCCTCGCGGCCGGGCGCCACGTTCTGGCTGAGAAGCCGTTCAGCCTCACCGCACGGGAGGCGACCGAGGCGGCCCAGCTCGCCCGTCGGGCGGGCCTCATCCTCCAGGTCGGCTACATGAAGATGTACGACCCGATGGTGGAGCGCGCCGCCCAGGAGCTGGCCAGCCTGCGCAATCCTCGATTGGTGAGGGTCACGGTCCTCCATCCCGAGGACCGCCACCAGATTGGGCACCTCCGCATCCGCCCGTACACGGACGCGGACCCCGCCGCCCTCGAGGCCGCGGAGGCGGAGGAGACCGCCGGGGTGCGCGAGGCGCTGGGCGACGTCCCCTCGACGCTTGCCCACCTGTATCGCAGCGTCCTGCTCGGGTCGGTGGTCCACCAGGTGTCGCTCCTGCGCGCGCTCGGACTGACCCTGCCCGCCGTCTTCGACCACGCCGAGCGGTGGCCGGCCGCAGGCGGCTCGGAGCCGTCCTGCCTCCTCGCGACCGCCTCCATCGCTCCCACGTGCCGTCTCCTGCTGTCGTGGAACTGGTTGCCGGTGCATCCCGAGTACGTCGAGGAGGTGGCGGTGTTCGCCCCCGACTCCCGGCTGCACCTCGACGTCGCCGCGCCGTACCTGCTGGAGGCGCGCAGCCGGCTTCGGATCGCGCGCGCCTCGGGGGAGCTGCGGACCGGGGCAGACCTGAGTGACGGACACGACAGCGGCTTCGTCCGCCAGCTGGCGGCGTTCGCGACCTCCGTGCGGGGCGGAAAGCCGCCCCGTTCCGATGCCGACGGTGCCGCCGCCGACGTGGCCTGCCTGCAGGCCTTGCTCCTGTGTCTGGCGCGCGGGGAGGGGGTCCCCGTCGGCGGCGAGGCCGGTCATCGCGGCCCCCGGGGCGGTGACCCGGGCGGCTGAGCCTACCGAGCGGTCCGACCGATGCCCGGTCCCCTGCTACCGGGTCCCCTTGGGGAGGAGAGCGACCGCGGGGATGACGCGTGTGGTCTTGGTCTGGTACTCGTCGAAGGCGGGGTAGCGGGCGGCGTGACGGCGGAAGAGGGCATCGCGTTCGGGGCCGGCCACCTCGCGGGCAGTGACCTCCACCGAGTCCGACCCGACCTCGATCATGGCATCCGGATGAGCCCGGAGGTTGTGATACCAGCCCGGGTTCGTCGGCGCGCCTCCCCTGGACGCGAACACGATGAAACGGTCGCCGTCGGCCATGTACATCACGGGGGTGATTCGGGGGTGGCCGCTTCGAGCACCAAGGGAGTGGAGCAGAAGCAGAGGCGCGTCGGAGAAGCTGTCCCCCACCCTGCCGCCGTTGGCTCGGAACTCGGAGATGATTCGAGCGGTGAAGTCGTCGACGTCGCTCATGGGTCGAGGCCTCCGTCAGGTGATCGCCCGGGGCGCGCGTCCAGCGGAGCGATGCCGCGCGCGCGGGGCGTCGGGAGCGACCGTCACGATATCGCAGGCCGCCGTGTCCCTCGGCGTGGCCCCGGCCGGACACGTCTCATCGGATGCGGAGCGGGTCAACCCAGCGCAGGTGCGGAAACCGGGCGAAGTCAGCGTCCGTGGAGGCCAGCACCAGGCCGTGTCCGATGGCGAGAGCGGCCAGGTGCGCATCGGCGATCAGGCTGGGGCGGCTGACGGCGTGGATCAGATCGTCGAGGAGGTCACGGTGCCGATCGGTCGGGGCGGGCACCCACACCGGAGCGGCCTCCAACCACGCCGTGACCTGCCCCCACGCGGCGCGGACCGGCGCGGGCGAGGAGCCGGATGAACGCCAGCAGGCTCTCCCAGGGCAGCGCCACCCGGCGCCGTCCCCCCAGTTGCCGGTCCAGCCAGGTCCTGGCCGCGTCGTGCTGCGCGAAGCCCCGCACATATGCGTACACCAGCAGATTGGCATCGATCAGCATCAGGAGGGCGAGTCCGGCGGTTCACCCTCCTCCAGCACCTCCAGGACGTGGGAGACGTCGCCGAGGTCGGCGATCAGGATCCGGCCCAGGCTCACCGAGCGGATGTGGAAGGGCGTGGCCCCGCGATCCTGATCGACCCGAGCCAGTCCCTCCCGCAGGGCCTCGTTCGCGATCCGTTTCAGGCTGGCGCGCCGCTCGCGCCGGGCCCGGTCGAGGAGGGCGGCGACCTCGTCGTCCAGTGAGAGCGTGGTGCGCACGCATCACAGCATGCGGCAGATGGTGTCGTCATGTCACCCGCGGGCGGTCGCCGGCCCGCCAGCGGTCGAGCACCCCGGCCCGCCACCGCCCACCTGTGCTTCCATGAGGGGATGCTGTCCTCCCCGGCCCCGGCCGCGCTCCACCCCGCTGTCCGGGCCTGGTTCGCCCGCCGCTTCCCGGAGGGCGCCACCGCCCCCCAGGCCTCGGGCTGGCCCGCGATCCAGGGCGGCGGGGACACCCTGATCGCCGCGCCCACCGGATCGGGCAAGACGCTGGCCGGGTTCCTCACCGCGATCGACGACTGCTATCGCGCCCACGAGGCGGGGACCCTGCGGACGCCGGGGACCCGGGTGGTGTACGTCTCTCCGCTCAAGGCCCTGGCGGTGGACATCCACCAGAACCTCGCCGTCCCGCTGCGCGAGATCGCCGAGGTGGCGCAGGAGCTCGGGCTCCGGCCGCCCGACCTCACCGTCACCGTCCGCACCGGCGACACGCCGCCGTCGCGGCGACAGGCGATGCTGAAGGCGCCCCCGACCTTCCTCGTCACCACACCCGAGAGCCTGTTCCTGCTCCTCACCGCCGCCGGGAGCCGGGCCGCGCTCGGCGAGGTGACGACGGTGATCGTGGACGAGATCCACGCGGTGGCCCGCGACCGCCGCGGCGCCCACCTGGCTCTTTCGCTGGAGCGCCTCGACCACCTCCAGCGGGGCCGGCGGCCCCAGCGGATCGGCTTGTCGGCGACCCAGCGGCCGCTCGACGCGATCGCACAGCTGCTCAGCGGCGTGGGTGCCGGGCGGGCCACCACGGTGGTCGACTGCGGCCATCGGCGGGACCTCGACCTGGCCCTGGAGGTGCCGGGCAGCGAGCTGGCGGCGGTCGCCTCCCAGGAGCAGCTGGGGGAGATGCTCGACCGGGTGGCCGAGCTGGTGCAGGACCATCGCACCACCCTGGTCTTCGTCAACACCCGCCGCCTGGCGGAACGGTACGCCCACCTGCTGCGGGAGCGGCTCGGACCCGAGGCCGTGGCGGCGCACCACGGCAGCCTGTCCCGCGAGCGGCGCCAGCTGGTCGAGACGCAGCTGCGCCAGGGGTCGCTGCGGGCGCTGGTGGCGACCGCGTCCCTCGAGCTCGGCATCGACATCGGCCCCATCGAGCTGGTCTGCCAGGTGGGATCGCCGCGCAGCATCGCCACCCTGCTCCAGCGGGTCGGGCGGGCCAACCACTTCCGCGGCGGCACCCCCGCCGGCCGTCTCTTCCCGCTGACCCGCGACGAACTGGTCGAGTGCACCGCCCTGATCGCCGCCGTGCGCGCCGGCGACCTCGATGCCGTGATCCCCCCGGCGGCGCCCCTCGACATCCTCGCTCAGCAGGTGGTCGCCGAGGTCGCCGCCGAGCCGTGGACGGAGTCGGCCCTGCGCGAGCTGGTCGGTCGGGCGTCCCCGTACGCGGAGCTGGCCGACGCCGATTACGAGGCGGTCCTGGAGCTGGTGGCGGACGGGGTGCGCACCGGCCGCGGCGCTCGCGGCGCCCACCTCCACCGGGACCGCGTCGGCGGACGTCTCACCGGACGGCGCGGCGCCCGACTCGCCGCCCTCCTGGGCGGCGGAGCCATCCCCGACTCGGGCGACTACCGGGTGGTGGCAGACCCGGACGACACCGTGGTCGGCACCGTCAACGAGGACTTCGCCATCGAGTCCATGCCCGGCGACGTCTTCCTGCTCGGCACCCACTCCTGGCGCATCCGCCGGGTGGAGGCGGGGCTGGTCCGGGTCGTCGACGCGGCCGGAGCGACCCCGACGATCCCCTTCTGGCTGGGCGAGGCGCCGTCGCGGACCGCGGAGCTCTCCTCGTGGGTGTCGCGCCTCCGTCAGCTGGTGGACGGCGGCCTCGCGGCCGACGGGGAGGGAGCGACGATCGACCGCGTCGCCGCGTGGAGCGGGATCGGGCTGGAGCCGGCCGGCCAGCTGGTCCGCTACCTTGCCGCCGGCCGCGAGGTGCTGGGGGTGCTGCCCAGCCAGCGCGACATCGTCTTCGAACGATTCTTCGACGTCACCGGGTCGACCCAGCTGGTCGTGCACGCGCCGCTCGGCGGTCGGATCAATCGGGGCCTCGGTCTCGCCCTCCGGAAGCGGCTCTGCACCACCTTCGACTTCGAGCTCCAGGCGGCGGCGAGTGACGACGCCGTGGTCCTGTCCCTGGGGCCGCAGCACGGCTTTCCGCTCGCCTCGGCGCCGCGCCTGCTGCGCGCCGCCACCGTCACCGCCGCCCTCACCCAGGCGGTGCTCCCGACCCCCCTCTTCGCCGCGCGCTGGCGGTGGAACCTGACCCGATCGCTGGTGGTGGCGCGCGCCCGCGGCGGGCGTCGCACCCCGATCGCGATCCAGCGGATGGAGGCGGACGACTGCATGGCCGCGGTCTTCCCCCAGCTCGCGGCCTGCCAGGAGAACGCCCCGGCCGGCCCCATCCCGCTCCCCGACCACGTCCTGGTCCGCCAGACCCTCCGCGACTGCCTTGACGAGGCGATGGACCTGGCGGGACTGCGCCGGCTGCTGGAGGACATCGAGTCGGGCCGGGTCCGGGTGCACCTGGTGGAGCCCACCCAGCCCTCGGCCCTGGCCCACGAGATCCTCCACAGCCGCCCCTACACCTTCCTCGACGACGCACCCCTGGAGGAGCGTCGCACCCGCCAGGTGCCTATCCCCCGCTCGCTGCCTCCGGGACCGGGTGAGCTCGGACTGCTCACCGCCGACGCGGTCGCCCAGGTGCGGGAGGAGGTCCGGCCCTCCCCGCGTGGCCCGGAGGAGCTCCACGACCTCCTGGCCCAGCTCGTGATCTCCCCCGCCGATCCCGGCTGGGCCGCCTGGTTTGGGGACCTGGTCGCGGCCGGTCGCGCCGCGGTGGTGCGACCGCAGGGCGCGTCCGCACCTCCACCGGAGCTGTGGTGCGTCGCCGAGCGGCGGCCGGTCGCCGAGGCGCTCCTGGGAGGGTGCCGGTTCGTGCCCGATCTCGCCGTGCCGCCGGGGATCGACCCCTCCCCTCCCCCTTCGGATGTGGCCGCGGCCGAGGCCGTGCGCGGTCACCTGGAGACCGGGCCCGCCACCGTGGCCGTGCTCGCCCGGCGGACGGGAATGGACGGCTCGACCGTCGCCATCGCGCTCGGCCGGCTCCAGGCCGAGGGGGTGGCCGCGGTCGGGCCGACGCCCCCGGCCCCCGGCGATCCCGATGCGGCGACCGAGTGGTGCGCCCGCCACCTGCTTGCCCGGATGCACGCGGCCAGCCGGGACCGGCGGCGCCACCGGGAGGAGCCGGTCCCGGCACAGGTCCTGATGCGCTTTCTGCTGCGCTGGCAGCACGTCGCGCCGGGGACGCGGCTGGAGGGTCGCCAGGGGGTGCTCCGCGTCATCGACCAGCTCCAGGGGTTCTCAGCCGCCGCGGGCGCCTGGGAGTCCCACCTCCTGACAGCCAGGGTAGAGGGGTATCGTCCCCAGTGGCTCGACGACGGCTGCCTAGGCGGCGAGGTGGTGTGGGCGCGCCTCGGGCTGCGACCCACCCCGCCTCCGGACCAGCCGTCGCGCGGCGCGATGGCCCCCTCGCGGGCGACCCCGCTGACCTTTGCCCGTCGCCAGGACCTCGGCTGGCTGCTGCGCGCGGCGCGCGGCGACGCCCGTCCGGCGCTGCCCGAGCACGGGGCGGCGCAGGACATCCTGCGGGCCCTCGGCGAGCGCGGCGCGCTCTTCCATGCCGACCTCCAGGCGATGACGGGGCGGCTGCCGGTCGAGATCGAGGAGGGGCTGTGGGACCTGGTCGCGGCAGGCCTCGTCACCGCCGATGGCTTCCAGGCGGTCCGGTCGCTGCTCTCCGCGCATGAGCTCTGGCGCCGCCGCCAGCGCGCGCGGACCCTGCAGCGTCCGGGCGGGCCGCGCTCAGAGGGGTCGTGGCGGCCGGGCGGCGAGGGACGGTGGGCGCTCCTGCCGGAGCCAGAGCCGGCCACGGACCCCGATGGTCTCGCCGAGGCGGTGGCGGCGCAGCTCCTGGCGCGCTGGGGGGTGGTCTTCTTCGACCTCGCCACCCGCGAGGAGCTGGCGCTCCCGTGGCGCGAGGTGGTGCGAGCGCTGCGGCGCCTGGAGGCCCGGGGCACCGTCCGCGGCGGACGCTTCGTCAGCGGGTTCGCCGGCGAGCAGTTCGCGCTCCCCGAAGCGGTGGATGAGCTGCGGGCGGCGCGCCGCGCGTCCGAGGACGTCGGGATGGTGCGCCTCAGCGGCGCCGATCCGCTGAACCTGGTCGGGATCATCCTGCCCGGCGGACGGGTGCCGTCGATCCGCACCGCCGCGCTGGTCCTGCGCGATGGCGAGCCGGCCTGAAACCGAGCCGTGCCCGCAGCGAGACTGCCCTCGATCGGCCGTCGCGGGTCGGTCGGTGGCTCCCCGTGATCAGAGCCCTTCGGCCCGCCGGCCGACCTCGGGAGAACACCGCATGAGCGCGTCCCCCCTGACACCCGACCAGCTGATCTTCGCCCTGCGCACGGCCGGAGGTCCCGTGGTCTCGCCCGACGGGTCCCGGATCGTCTACGCCGTGACCACAGCCGACCGTGAGTCCGGGCGGTCGGCGTCGCAGCTGTGGATGTGCCGCATCGAGGGCGGCGCGCCCCATCAGCTCACCTGGGCCGGGGAGGCCAACGGGGGGGCGTGCTGGTCGCCCGACGGGGGGCGGGTCGCCTTCGTCTCCGACCGGCAGGGCGGGCCGGGCGTCTTCGTCCTGCCCGCGGACGGCGCCGGCGAGGCCCGCCGGGTCGCGGCCAGCCCGACGCCTCCCTCGGAGCTGGCCTGGTCGCCCGACGGGACTCGGATCGCCTATACGGCGCTGGTCGATCCCACCGCCGAGACGGTCGCCGGGCCCGTGCCCGGCGGCGCCCCGGGGAGCGGAGGGAGCCCCACCCCGTGGGCGGCAGGCGGCGAGCCCGCCCGACCGGTCCGCGTCACCCGCCGGCTCGACTATAAGCAGGACAATCGCGGCTATCTCGGCGACGCCCGGCTCATGATCTTCGTCACCGACGTGGCCGGCGGCGGGTGCCGCCAACTGACCCGCTATCGGTTCGACCTCGGCAGTCCGCAGTGGTCCCCCGACGGACGCTGGCTGGCCGCCCGGATCGCGCTCCAGAACGGCATGTGCTCCCAGCTGGCGATCGTGAGCGTGGACACCGGGGACGTCCGCGCGGTCGGCCCGGAGGCGGGCGTGGTCGGATGCTGGTCGTGGTCGCCGGACGGGACCCGCATCGTCTTCGCCGGCGACACGCGCAGCATGGCCCAGCTCGACTTCTTCCTCGTCGAGATCACCACCGGCGCGATCCGACAGCTCACCGACGACCTGCCGATGCAGCCGGATGCCGGCTTCCCCACCATCGCTCCGCCGGCGCAGCCGGTGTGGCTCGACGATCGGCGTGTCCTCTTCCACGCTCTCCGCGGCGGCGGCAGCCGGCTCGCGACGATCGACACGGTGAGCGGGACGGTGACCGTAATCGCTTCGTTCGCGGCCACGCACGGCGGCCTCAGCGTGGACCGGGGGCGGACCCGCGCGGTGCAGTCGGCATCCGGGTTCGCGTCCGTCGGCGAGGTGGCGGCCACCGACCTCGACACCGGCGCGACGCGGCTGGTCACCACCCTCAACGACGCCAGCCTGCGGGCGACCCCGCCCGCGGAGTGGGAGAGGCTCATCGTCAGCCGGGGCGGGCTCGACATCGAAGCCTGGCTGCTGCGGCCGGCCGATTTCGATCCTGACCGGCGCTACCCGCTCGTCCTCGACGTTCATGGCGGACCCCATGGGTATCACGGATACGCCTTCAACGCCGTCCAGCAGTGCCTGGCGACCCATGGCTTTCTCGTCCTCTGCGTCAATCCGCGTGGCTCGGCCACCTACGGACGTCGCTTCGCCGAGGCGGTCATCGGCGACTGGGGCGGGGAGGACGCCCACGACCTGCTCACGGTCCTCGATGCGGTGTCGGCGCGCCCGGCCGTCGATGAGACGCGGATCGGGATCTGGGGATACAGCTACGGCGGCTACATGACCGCGTGGATGATCGGTCAGACCGACCGATTCCGGGCGGCGGTGTGCGGCGCCCCGTGCTTCAACCTGGTGTCGATGTACGGCACCAGCGACATCGGCCACGTCTTCGGAGACATCCAGTTCGGAGGGCCCCCGGCGGGCGACCCGGAATGGTACCGGCAGCACTCCCCCTCGACCTTCGCCCACCGGACCCGCACCCCGACCCTGATCGTTCACGGAGAAGCCGACGACCGCTGCCCGATCGGTCAGGGAGAGGAGATGTTCGTGGCGCTCGCCAAGGCGGGCTGCGAGGTGGAGTTCGTGCGCTATCCCGACGGGTCCCACCTATTCCTTCGGGTCGGGCCGCCCCGGCACCGAGCGGACGTCGTCCGGCGGATCCTCGAGTGGTTCCAGGCTCACCTGGGCGGGTCGGCCCGAGTCGGCCCGTCCTCCTCGTCGGCAGCGTCCAGGGTCGCCCGGACCGAATAGAGCAACGGCAGGTCGGGCATGCCGGGCGGGAGCCGGTACACGCCATCGGGGCCGCGCTCCAGGAAGGGCCAGCGGGGGAACAGGGTGAACGGGACTTCGTGGACGAACCGAACCCGGAGCCCGCGGACGGCGAGCTCGGTCAGCACCTCGCCGATCGGGTGCGCCCATTCGCCGGTGCGGTTGTGCGTGGTGGCGGCGGACGGGTCGGCGTACGTCCCCGGGGTCTCGTCCACCATCGGCTCCGGCTGGCCGAAGTAGCCGTACCGGACGGTGAGGTCCTGGTCGGCGAACACGTCGGTGAAGGGATGGAACTCCGCCAGGTAGACGGTGCCGCGGGGGCGCAGCAGGCCGACCACCACGTCCGCCCAGGCGGCGAGGTCCGGCAGCCAGGCGAGCGCGCCCTTGCCGGTGTAGACGATGTCGTACCGCTCGCGGAGGACGTCAGGGGCGTCGTAGACATTGCCCACTTCGAACCTCGCCTCCAGTCCCGTCGCGACGGCCAGCTGGCGGGCGGCCTCGATCGCTGGCGCCGAGAAGTCGAGCCCGGTCACCCGGGCTCCCAGCCGCGCGCAGGAGAGGGTGTCGAGCCCGAAGTGGCACTGCAGGTGCACCAGGGAGCGCTCCGACATGTCGCCCAGCTCCGCGACCTCGAAGGGCTCCAGGGTCGACCGGCCCGCCCGGAATTGGTCGACCCCATAGAAGTCGGAGGCGAGGTGGATCGGGACGCGCTCGTCCCACCACGCGCGGTTGGCCTCGAACCAGGGCTCGACGGGCTGACCGTGCAAGCGGCGAGTATGGCGCAGGTGGGGCGTCCGCGGCGCGGCCTCCCCCGCCTGCGGGGCGTCCGCGGCGGCTCAGACGCAGAGGCAGAACTCGTTGCCCTCGGGGTCGGCCAGCACCACGTAATCGTCGGCGGGGTCGTGGTGGTCGCGCCGGTGGGTCGCGCCCAGCGCGAGCAGGCGGGCGCACTCCGCCGCCTGGTCGTCGGCGTGGAGGTCGAGGTGCACCTCCGCTTTGCCGACCTCGGTGTCGGCGCGCTGGAGGGCGACGGCGACACCGGCGCCGGCCGGGTCGGTCAGGGACACCCAGTCGTCGTCCCCCTCGGCGGTGTACCCAAGGGCGGCGGACCAGAAGCGGGCCATGCGGGGCAGGTCGGTGCAGTTGATGACAACCGAGGCGACGCGAAGGGTCACAATGGAAGCCTACCGCGCCCCGCCCGGCGGCCTCAGGCCGCCGGGGCCGCCTCGATGATGTGACCCAGCGCCACCAGGGTGGCCTCCGCTCCCATCGCCCCGACCAGCTGCAGGCTGACCGGGATGGGAGCGGGTCCGGGGACCGGCAGCGCCAGCGCGGGCAGTCCGGCGACGTTCACGGGCCGGGTGTTGGCCGTGAGTCCGGCGACGGTCGCGGCGCCGAGCCGGGGCGGGGGCTGCCGCAGCGTCGGCAGGGCGAGCGCATCAAGGTCGTGGAGTGCCCGGGCGCAGGCGCGTCGCCACGCCGACCCGATCGAGCGCGCCGCCGCCAGGCTCGCGGGGTCGAGGTCGCGACCGGCCGCCAGCCGCGCCGCGACCAGCGGGTCGAGCTCATCGAGGCGGGGCAGGAGCGCGGCGTCGGCCGCGGCTGCCTCGGCCAGCAGGATGGTGGCCCCGGCCGCCGCGGCGTCGTCCCATCCGGGCAGGGTCACCGCCACCACCTCCAGCCCACTCGCCCGCAGCGCATCGTCGACGGCGCCGTCGACGGCCCTGTCGGCGGGGAGCCGGAGCCGCCCCACCCGACCGCGGAGCCCGGTGGCGGGGGCGAATCCGGGCTCCAGCCAGCGCATCCCGAGGACCACCCCCGCCACCGTGGTCGCCAGCGGACCGACCGAGTCGAAGCTGGGGGCGAGCGGCCAGACGCCGGCGACAGAGACGCGCCCGACGGTGGTCTTCAGCCCGACCACGCCGCAGCAGGCGGCGGGGATCCGGATCGACCCGCCGGTGTCGGTGCCGAGGGCGACGTCCGCCTCGCCGTCGGCCACCGCCACCGCCGACCCGCTCGACGATCCGCCCGGGATCCGCTCCGGGTCCCGGGGATTGACCGGGTCCCCGAACCAGGGGTTGGTCCCGATCGGGCTGAAGGCGAGCTCGCTGCAGTTGGCCTTGCCGACGAGGGCGGCCCCCGCGGCGCGCGCGCCGGCGAGGCAGGCGGCGTCCGCCGCCGCCGCGGTCGCGCCCTCGGCGACGACGCGGCTGCCGCAGGTGGTGGGGACTCCGGCGACGTCGATCAGGTCCTTGACCGCCAGGCGGGGCGCCCCCGACGGGTGCGGCAGCCGGCAGATGAACGTGGACACGAAGCCGGTCAGCCGCGCAGGGTGGCGGTCAGGCGCTCCGGCCGCAGGAGCAGCTGGAGGGCTTCCAGCCCGCTCCGGCACACCACCTGGGCGGCGGCCACGCAGACGGCGGCGGCGCCCTCGCCCCCGAGCACCGCGATCGGGAGTCCGGCGATCGCCATCGCGGCGACGTCGTTGCGCCCGTTGCCGATCATGACGCAGGCGCTGGGACCGAGGGACTCCAGGATCCGGACCTTGCCCGGACCGGTGGCGTCGTCACCGCCCAGCACCACCACCTCCGCCGAGACCTGCGCCGCCAGTCCGCGCGCGGTGCCGTGAGTGTCGGCGGTGACGATGTGGGCGGCGAGGACGCCCGTCAGGGCGCCCAGTGCGTCCGCCACCCCCGGCTCCAGACGTCCGTCGACGGCGAGGGTTCCGTTGAGGTCGAGGACCAGATGGGCGAGCCGGAGCCGGGGCCCGTGCGGGACGGCCAGGTCAAGCATGGTGGTCCGGTCGCGGACCGACCCCGACCACACGGCCCGCCCGGCAGCGCACCCCCTCGGCCCGCAATCGTGCCGCCTGGCGCTGCCCGAGGCCGTCCGCCAAGCCGCCGTCGGCGTGGACCACGCGCCACCACGGCAGGCCCTCCGCCTCCCGCAGCACCGACCCCACCGCCCGGGCCGCGCCGGGTCGGCCGGCGAGCCGGGCGACCTGGCCGTAGCTGACCACATCGCCCGGCGGGATCGCAGCCACGGCCCGGAGGACGGCGGAGCGGAAGCCCGGGAGCGTCGGCACGGCTCCCGAACGGTACCGCCCGGGGAGGGCTCGGTGCCGGGACGCCGCCGTCGCATACGATCGCGCCCATGGGGTCCCGCGGCGGAGCGGTCGCGCCGGCGGTGGCCTTGCCCCGGGACGTGGCCGCGGCGCTGGCCGCGGCGGTGGGGAGCGCCTGGCTCCTCACTGACCCGACCGCGCTGCACGCCTACGCCTGCGACGGGCTGACCGGGTGGCGGGCGCTGCCGCGGGCGGTGGTGCTGCCCGCCTCGACGGACGAGACCGCGGCGGTGGTCACGATCCTCGCCGCCCACGGCATCCCGTTCGTGGCCCGGGGCGCCGGCACCGGGCTCTCCGGCGGGGCCCTGCCGGTGGCCGAGGGGGTGGTGATCGGCCTCGCCCGGATGCGCGCCATCCTCCGCGTCGACCTCGACGACGAGCGGGTGACGGCGCAGCCCGGCGTCACCAACCTGGCGGTCTCCGAGGCGGTCGCCGCCCTCGGGTACCGCTACGCTCCCGACCCCTCGAGCCGGCAGGTCTGCACCATTGGCGGCAATGTCGCCGAGAACTCGGGGGGGGCCCACTGCCTCAAGCTTGGCTTCACCACCCACCACGTCGTGGGCGCCACCCTGGTGCTCGCCGACGGCCAGGTCGTGGAGCTGGGGGGGACGGCGCTCGACCCCGCCGGGTACGACCTCCTGGGCGCGGTCGTCGGCAGTGAGGGGACACTCGGCATCGTCACCGAGGTGGTCCTGCGCGTGATCCCCCTCCCGCCCGCCGTGCGCACCCTGGTGGCGGCGTTCGAGGCGATCGACGCAGCGGGCGAGGCAGTGTCGGCCATCATCGCCGAGGGGGTGACCCCGGCGGCGATGGAGCTGATGGACCGCACCGCCCTCAGCGCGGTGGAGGCCGCTGTCCACCCTGGATACCCCTCCGGCGCCGCGGTGCTGCTGGTCGAGGTCGAGGGCCCCGACAGGCGCTGCGCCGAGGAGGCGGAGCAGGTGATCGCCTGCTGCCGTGCCGCCGGCGCGACCGCGTGCCGGATTGCCGCCGGTGAGGGCGAGGCCGCCCGCTACTGGCGCGGACGCCGCGCCGCCTTCGCGGCGATGGGCCGGATCAGCCCCCACTACTACGTCCAGGACGGGGTCATCCCGCGCACCCGCCTGGCCGAGGTGCTCCAGGCGATCCGCCGGCTGGAGGAGGAGCACGGGCTCCGGGTGGCCAACGTCTTCCACGCCGGCGACGGCAACCTGCATCCGCTGGTCTGCTTCGACGGGACCCGGCCGGGCGAGGCCGAGCGCGCCGAGGAGGTCGCGACCCGCATCCTCGACGCCTGCCTGGCCGTGGGCGGCTCGCTCACCGGCGAGCACGGGATCGGGCGCGACAAGGTCTGCCAGGTGCCGAAGCAGTTCACGGTCGCCGATCAGATGGCCATGCATCGGCTGCGGACGGCGTTCGACCCCGCCGGGCTGTGCAACCCGGGCAAGCTGCTGCCCACGCCCCGGCTCTGCGGCGAGGCCCCGGGAATCTACCGGCCGCATCCCACCGAGCTCCGCGGGGTGGCGGACCGGTGGTGACCCCCGCCGCCGGCGTGGGGGCGGTCCTCCGCCGGGCCGCGGGGGATGGGGCAGTGCGCCCCGCGACCGCCCGCGACCGGGTGGCCGGGGTGCAGCCGTCGTGGGTCGTGCGGCCGCAGGCGGTGGAGCAGGTGGCGGCGGTGGTCCAGGCCGCGGACGCCCGGGGCTGGTCCGTGGTGCCGCGCGGGGGCGGCGGCGGGATGGCCGGGGGCGCGGCGCCCTCCCGTTGCGATCTCGTCCTCGACCTGACCGGGCTCGACCGGGTGATCGAGCACGTGCCGGGCGACCTCGTCGTCGCGGTGGAGGCGGGGGTAACCCTGGCCGCCCTGCAGGACCGTCTGGGCCCGGCCGGCCGCCAGCGGCTGATGCTCGACGCTCCTCCCCCGCCCCGGGGCCCGGCCCCGACCCTGGGCGGCCTGGTGGCCGCCGCCGCGGCCGGTCCCCGCCGCCACCGGTACGGAACCCCGCGCGACCTCCTCCTCGGCGCCCGGTTCGTCCTCGCCGACGGCACCGTCGCCCGGACCGGCGGGCGGGTGGTCAAGAATGTCGCCGGCTACGATCTCTGCAAGCTCCTGGTCGGGTCGCGGGGGACCCTGGCGGTGGTGGTCGAGCTGACCCTGAAGCTCCATCCGGCCCCCGCCGCGGCGGCGATGGTGACGGTGGAGCGCGTGGCCGCGCCCGACCTCGTCCCGCTGGTGGCGCTGGTCCGCCGCAGCCCCGCGGTGGTGACGGCGGCGGAGGCCCTCTGGCCGGAGCGCTCGGTGCTGCTGAGGGTGGAGGGTCCGCCCCGGGTGGCCGCCGGCGAGGCCGCCCTGCTGGCCCGGGCCGTGGGCGGACGGGTGCTCGCGCCCGAGGCCGGCGAGCGGGGCTGGTCCCGGTGCCTGCGGCGACCCTGGGCGGGGCGTGGGGCGGTGGTGGCGGTCGCGGTGGCGCCGGGCCGGGTCGGCGAGCTGGCGGCGTGCGCCGAGGCGCTCGCATGCCCCGCCGCCCTCCGGATCGGGCTCGGGGTCGGGCTGGTGCGCACGGCGGACGATCCGACAGCGCTGGATCGACTCCGCGACGCGGTGGAGGCGATGGGGGGCTGCTGTGATCCCCAGCGGGTGAGCCCCATCGGGGCGGAGCGGGTCGCGAGCCGGCCCCCCGCGGGCGCGCTCCGGCTGATGGCGGAGGTCCGGCGCCGGTTCGACCCGCACGGCACCCTGGCGCCGGGGCGGCTCGCCTGGGGCGGGCCGTGAGCGCGTCGGACCGACCGCCCCCGGCCCGCGGCCGGCCGCGGCGGACCGCGCGGCTGGCGGCGTTCGACGGCGACGGGGGTCCCGACCCCGCCCTTCTGGCCGACTGCGTCCATTGCGGCTTCTGCCTTCCCGCCTGCCCGACCTATGCGCTCTGGGGCGAGGAGATGGACTCGCCCCGGGGCCGCATCACCCTGATGGAGTGGGCGCGCGCGGGTGAGGTCGGCCTCACCAAGGAGGTGGTCCGGCACTGGGACTCCTGTCTCGGGTGCCTCGCCTGCGTGCCCGCCTGCCCCTCCGGCGTGCGCTACGACCTCCTCCTCGCCGCGGCGCGTGACCAGGTCGAGCGGCGCTTCCGGCGGCCGTGGGACGAGCGGTGGCTCCGCCGCGGGCTGTTCGCGATCCTGCCCCACCCGGCCCGGCTGCGGGCGGCGGTGTCGGTGGTCGGCATGGCGGAGCGGCTCGGCCTGATGGGGCTGGTCCGGCGGTCCCCGGCCCGGGGGCCGATCGCGGTGCGCCTCCGCGCCCCGCTGGAGCTCCTGGCGGCGTCACGGGACCCGGCCCAAGGGATCGGCCCCAGCCGCGAGCGCCGCCGGCGCCGGGCAGCCGCGGCGCGGCCCCGCCGCCCCGCCGGAGGCGCGCCCCGGCTGCGGGTCGCCCTGCTCACCGGCTGCGTCCAGCGGGTCCTGTACGGGGCCAGCAATGCTCGCGCCAGCCGGGTGCTGGCCGCCTACGGTGCCGAGGTGTGGGTTCCCCCGGGGCAGGGGTGCTGCGGCGCTCTGGAGCTGCACGGTGGCCGCACCGCGGCGGCGCGGGCGCGGATGCGCCGGCTGATCGCGGTTCTCGACATCCCCGGCGTGGACCGGGTGGTGGTGACGGCCGCCGGCTGCGGCTCGGCGCTCCGCCGCGGAGCCGAGCCGTTCGCGGACGACCCCGCCTGGGCGGAGCGGGCCGCGGCGCTGGCCGCGCGGGTCCGCGACGTGACCGAGGTGCTGGCGGAGCTCGGGCCGCCGGCGGAGGGGCTGGGCGAGCTCCGCTGCCGGGTCGCCTACCACGATGCCTGCCATCTCGCCCAGGCGCAGGGGGTACGGGCCGAGCCGCGCGCCGTGCTCCGGGCGATCCCGGGCCTGGAGCTCCTGGAGCTCAGCGAGCCCGACCTCTGCTGTGGCAGCGCCGGTGTCTACAACCTGACCGACCCCGAGGCCGCGCGCCGGCTCGGGGCGCGCAAGGCGGCCACGATCGCGGCCGTGGCCCCCGACCTGGTGGTGGCGGCGAACCCGGGCTGCCAGGTCCAGATCGCCTCCGCCCTCCGGGCGGGGGGAACGCCGCTCCCGGTGCTCCAGCCCGTCGACCTGGTGGCGGCCGCCCTGCGCTCCGGGGGTGGACGGCGGTGAACCAAATGACCGACCGGTCCAACCTCCGGCCCAACCTCCGGGCTGTCGCCCTGACCGTCCGGCCCCCGTCGCCCCGAACTCCGCGGGATGGGTGTCCGCCCGGTGCGAACCAAGTCTTGACCGGTCAACCTCCTGTCTCGTATCCTCTCGGCGGCCCCGACGATCGGAGCCGGACCGTCGCGGCGCCGGTGCTCGCGCGACGGCGGCGTCCACCCGCGACCGCCGACTGCCGGCTTCGCCCCCGGCCGGCCGCGTCGTCATGGCTCGGGGCGCCCAGGTGACCCAGAGGGGAGGAGCGATGAGCGAGCCGACGACCGAGCCGGTCCCGGGCGACGAGGCCACCATCAGCGGCGGCCACCTGGTCGCCCGGGCGCTCCAGGCGGAGGGGGTGGACACCATCTTCACGCTCTGCGGCGGTCACATCATCGACATCTACGACGGCTGCGTCGATGCCGGAATCCGGGTGATCGACGTCCGCCACGAGCAGGTCGCCGCCCATGCCGCCGACGGCTACGCCCGGGTCACCGGACGGCCGGGCTGCGCCGTGGTGACCGCCGGCCCCGGCACCACCGATGCCATCACCGGGGTCGCCAACGCCTTTCGGGCCGAGAGCCCGATGCTACTGATCGGCGGCCAGGGAGCGCTCAGCCAGCACCGGATGGGCTCGCTCCAAGACCTGCCCCACGTCGACATGCTCCAGCCGATCACCAAGTTCGCCTCCACCGTGCCCGCCACCGAGCGGGTCGCCGACATGGTGGCGATGGCCTTCCGGGAGTGCTACCTGGGGGCCCCCGGCCCGTCCTTCCTGGAGATTCCCCGCGACGTGCTCGATCGCCGGATCCCGCTGAGCCGGGCGGTGCTGCCCGCCGCCGGCCACTATCGAGCCTCCACCCGCAGCGCCGGGGATCCCGATGACGTCGAGCGCCTGGCCGACATCCTGGTCCACGCCGAGCGGCCCTGCGTGCTCCTGGGCACCCAGGTGTGGACCTGCCGGGCCACCGAGGCGGCGGTGGAGTTCTGCCGCAGCCTCAACATCCCCGCCTTCATGAACGGGGCCGGGCGGGGGACCTTGCCGCCCGGCGACCCCCACCATTTCCAGATGACCCGCCGGTACGCCTTCGACCACGCCGACGTGATCGTGATCGTGGGCACCCCGTTCGACTTTCGGATGGGCTACGGACGGCGGCTGCGGGCCGAGGCGACCGTGGTCCAGATCGACCTCGACTACCGCACCGTGGGCAAGAACCGCGACATCGCGCTGGGGCTGGTGGGCGATGCGGGGCTGATCCTGGCGGCCGCCAGCCGGGCGGCGTCGACGCGGCGCGACACCGGCCGCGCCGCCCGGGACCCCTGGCTCGCCGAGCTGCGGGCCGAGGAGGAGCGCCTGCTGGCGGCTCGGCAGCCGACCCTGCTCTCCGACGCCGTGCCCATCCACCCGCTCCGCCTGGCCCACGAGCTGAACCAGTTCCTGACGCCCTCCACGGTGTTCATCGGGGACGGCGGCGATGTGGTCACCTTCGCCGGTGGGGTGGTCCAGCCCCACGCCCCTGGGCACTGGATGGACCCCGGTCCGCTGGGGACGCTGGGGGTCGGCGTCCCCTTCGCGATGGCGGCCAAGGCGGCCCGTCCCGACCGGGAGGTGCTGGTGCTGTTCGGTGACGGCGCCTTCAGCCTGACCGGGTGGGACTTCGAGACCATGGTCCGGTTCCAGCTGCCGTTCATCGGGGTCGTCGGCAACAACTCCTCGATGAACCAGATCCGGTTCGGCCAGATCCAGAAGTACGGTCCGGAGCGCGGCGACGTCGGCAACACCCTGGGCGACGTCGCCTACGACCGCTTCGCCGAGATCCTGGGCGGGTACGGCGAGGAGGTGCGCGACCCCGCCCAGATCCGTCCCGCCCTGGAACGGGCCCGTGCCTCGGGCAAGCCGGCTTTGATCAACGTCTGGCTCGACCGCGACGCCTACGCGCCGGGGACGATGAACCAGACCATGTACAAGTAGTCCGGGCGGGGCGCCGTGCGACCGCCGCCGTCCGGTCGACGGGAGGGGCCATGAGCACAGCGTTGGACGGGGTGCGGGTCCTCGACATGACCCATGTCCAGGCCGGGCCGGTGTGCACCCAGCTGCTGGCCTGGCTGGGGGCCGACGTGATCAAGATCGAGCCGCCCGGGCGGGGCGACATCACCCGCACCCAGCTGCGCGACCTCCCCGGTGTGGACAGCCTCTACTTCACCATGCTCAATGGCAACAAGCGCAGCCTCACCCTCAACTTCAAGCACCCCGACGGCCACCGCCTGCTGGAGCGGCTGTTGGAGCGGTCCGACGTGCTGGTGGAGAACTTCGGACCGGGCGTGCTCGACCGGCAGGGGCTGAGCTGGGAGCGGATCCAGGCGATCAACCCCAAGCTGGTCTACGCGTCGATCAAGGGGTTCGGACCGGGTGCGTTCGAGCGCGCCAAGGCCTACGAGACCATCTGCCAGGCGGCGGGGGGCTCGATGAGCACCACCGGCTACGAGGATGGCCCGCCGACCGCCACCGGGGCCCAGATCGGCGACTCCGGCACCGCCGTGCACCTGACCGCCGCGATCCTGGCCGCGCTCCTGCAGCGCACCCGCACCGGCCGCGGCCAGCGGGTGGAGGTGGCGATGCAGCACGCGGTGCTCAACCTGATCCGGGTGAAGATCCGCGACCACCAGCGATTGGCCCACGGCCCCCTGGCCGAGTATCCGAATCGCAGCTTCGGGGACGCGGTGCCCCGCTCCGGCAACGCCTCCGGCGGGGGCCAGCCGGGGGGAGCCGTCCGCTGCCGGCCGGGAGGCCCGGACGATTACATCTATGTGATCATCCAGCCGCAGGTCTGGGAGCCCCTGCTGCGGCTGATCGGCCGCACCGACCTGCTCGGCAACCCCGACTACGACACCCCCGAGGCGCGCCTGCCCCGCCTCGACGAGGTCTTCCATCTGGTCGAGACCTGGACCCTGGAGCGGACCAAGTGGGAGGCCTACGATCAGCTCAACGGCATCGACGTGCCCTGTGGGCCGATCTTCGACACCAAGGACCTGGTCGCCGACCCGTCGCTGCGGGCCGCGGGCATGGTCGTGGAGGTCGACCACCCCCAGCGCGGGCGCTACGTGACCGTCGGATCGCCGCTGCGCCTGTCGGACTCCCGGGTGGAGGTGCGGCGCTCGCCGCTGCTGGGTGAGCATGTCGCCGAGGTGCTGCACGAGGTCCTCGACCTCGGCGACGATGAGGTGGAGCGGCTGCGCGCGTCCGGGGCGATCTGAGCGAGAGCGTGCGCCAGCACGACCAATCGAGTGTCGGAGGGATCCAGGTGGGTGAGCCGGGCGCGGCGGACCGATCGGCGATCGAGGCCATCCTGGCGGCGGCGGGGGCCGACGGGCGGCGCGCGCTCACCGCCGACGAGGCCCGCGTCCTCTGCCTCGCCTACGGCATCCCGGTGCCGGCCGAGTCGGTGGTGACCTCCGTCGACGCGGCGGTGGCCTACGCGGAGCAGATCGGCTACCCGGTGGTGGCGAAGATCGTCTCGCCGGACATCCTCCACAAGACCGAGGCCGGCGGGGTGAGGGTGGGGCTGGCGTCGGCCGACGAGCTGCGGGCGGCGCACGGCCAGATCATGGCCGCCGCGGCCGCGCACGATCCCACCGCCCGGCTCCACGGCCTCCTCGTCCAGCGGATGCTGCCGGCGGGGCTGGAGGTGATCGTGGGGACCACCACCGATCCCACCTTCGGCACGCTGGTGGCCTTCGGGCTGGGCGGGGTGCTGGTGGAGGTGCTCCGCGACGTCACCTTCCGGCTGGCACCGGTCGACCTCCCCACCGCCCGCGCCATGCTGAGCTCGATCGCCGCGGCCCGGGTGCTCGAGGGCGTGCGCGGCCAGCCGGCCGTCGACACCGCCGCCCTGGCCGCGCTGCTGGTAGCGGTGTCGCGGCTGGCCGCCGACTTCCCCGCCATCGGCGAGGTGGACCTCAACCCGGTGATCGCCACCGCCGACGGTGTCTGCGCCGCCGATGTCCGGATTCTCCTCCGTGGGGAGCCGGCGACCGCCTGGGTTCGGCACCAGCCGGAGGCGATCCGCCTCAGCATGCGCCGGCTCTTCCGTCCCCGCTCGGTGGCGGTGATCGGGGCCTCCGCGGAGGACGGCAAGATCGGCAACTCTGTGATGCGGAACCTCATCGCCGGCGGCTTCGCCGGAACCATCTACCCGATCAACCCCACGGCCACCGAGATCTGCGGGCGGCCCGCCTACCCCACCATCGCCGCCGTCCCCGGCCCGGTCGACGTGGCGGTGTTCGCGATCCCGGCGCGGCTGGTGCCGACGGTGCTGGAGGAGGTGGGGCGCAAGGGGGTCGCGGCCGCGGTGCTGATCCCCTCCGGATTCGCGGAGACCGGCAACACCGAGCTCCAGGCCGAGGTGCAGCGGGTGGGGCGCGAGTTCGGGGTACGCTTCCTGGGACCCAACATCTACGGCCTCTACTACCTCCCGAGCCATCTCTGTGCGACCTTCTGCACCCCCTACGACGTCGCCGGTCCGGTCGCCCTCAGCTCCCAGTCCGGGGGGATCGGGATGGCGATCCTGGGCTTCGCCCGCTCCACCGGGATGGGGGTGTCGGCGATCGTCGGGCTCGGCAACAAGGCCGATATCGACGAGGACGACCTGCTCACCTTCTTCGAGGAGGACGAGGCCACCTCCTGCATCGCCATGCACATGGAGGACCTCAAAGACGGGCGCGCCTTCCTGGAGGCGGCCCAGCGGGTGTCCCGGGTCAAGCCGGTGGTGGTGCTGAAGGCGGGCCGGACCGGCGCCGGCGCCCGCGCCGCTGGGTCGCACACCGGGGCCCTGGCCGGGGACGATCGCGTCTACGACGACCTCCTCCGGGCCGCCGGCGTGGTCCGGGCGCCGGGCCTGCGGGAGATGCTGGAGACCGCGCGCTGCCTGCCGATGATGCCCACCCCCACCGGGGAGAACGTGGTCATCATCACCGGCGCCGGCGGCTCGGGGGTGCTGCTGTCGGACGCCTGCGTCGACGCCGGACTGTCGCTGATGGTGATGCCGGCCGACCTTGACGCCGCGTTCCGGGCCTTCATCCCCCCCTTCGGCGCCGCCGGCAACCCGGTCGACATCACCGGCGGCGAGCCCCCGTCGACCTACCGCAAGACGATCGCGCTCGGTCTCGACGATCCCCGGATCCACGCATTGGTGCTCGGCTATTGGCACACGATCATCACCCCGCCGATGGTCTTCGCCGAGCTCCTGGTGGACGTGGTCGAGGAGGCCCGCCGGCGCGGTATCCACAAGCCGGTGGTGGCGTCGCTGGCCGGCGACGTAGAGGTGGAGCAGGCGGCCGCCCACTGCTTCGCCCACGGCATCCCCGCCTACCCGTACACCACCGAGACCCCGGTGGCGATCCTGGGCGCGAAGTACCGCTGGGCTCGGGGGGCGGGGCTGCTCCAGGGGCTGTGAGGAGACCTCCGGTGATAGACTACCGGCCTCGGGTCGACCGCCGGCAGATGTGCGGAGGATCGCCGTGAAGAGCCCACAACTGGTGCGACTGACCGAGCCCCTGGTCCGCGACGGCGGGGAGCTGCGCCCGGCGTCATGGGACGTGGCCCTGGACCGCGCCGCCGCCGGCCTCGACCGTGCCCGCCGCCGCGGCGGCACCACCGCCTACGGCATGTTCAGCTGTTCCAAGGCCACCAACGAGGTGAACTTCATGGCCCAGAAGTTCTGCCGGGTGGTGATGGCCAGCAACAACGTCGACAGCTGCAACCGAACGTGACACGCGCCTAGCGTCGCCGGTCTGGCGGCAGTGTTCGGGGCCGGGGGCGGGACCAGCTCCTACCAGGAGGTCGAGGAGACCGATCTCATCCTCCTGTGGGGGTCGAACGCCCGCGAGACCCACCCGATCTTCTTCCATCACCTGCTCCAGGGGGTGCGTCGCGGCGCCCGGCTGGTGGTGATCGATCCGCGGCGGACGGTGTCGGCCCAGTGGGCGGATCTCTGGCTCGGCATCGACGTCGGCTCCGACATCGCGCTCGCCAACGCGATCGCCCGCGAGATCATCGACGCCGGCCTGGCCAACCACACCTTCATCGAGCGCGCCACCAGCGGCTTCGACGCGTTCGCGGCCTCCGTCGAACCCTGCACCCTGGAGCGGGGCGCGCGCGACACCGGGGTCCCGGCGGCCGCGATCCGGCAGCTCGCCCACGCCTACGCCCGGGCCGATCGGGCCCAGCTCTGCTGGACGCTCGGGATCACCGAGCATCACAACGCCACCGACAACGTGCTCGCCCTGATCAACCTCGCCCTCCTCACCGGCCACGTCGGACGCTACGGCTCCGGGCTGGTCCCGCTGCGCGGCCAGAACAACGTCCAGGGCGGCGGCGACATGGGGGCGATCCCCAACAAGCTGCCCGGCTTCCAGGACCTGGAGCACGACCGGGCGGCGCGGGCGCGCTTCGCCGCCCGCTGGGGGGCGGAGGTGCCGCCGCGGACGGGGTGGCACCTCTCCGAGATGCTCGACGCCATGGACCGCGGTGATCTCACCTGCGCCTACGTCATCGGCGAGAACCCGGCCCAGTCGGAGGCCGACCAGCGGCGCGCGATCCGACTGCTCTCGGGGCTCGACCACCTGGTGGTGCAGGACATCTTCCTGACCCGGACCGCCGAGCTCGCCGACGTGGTCCTGCCGGCGTCGGCGACCTGGGCGGAGACGGAGGGCACCGTCACCTCCAGCGAGCGGCGGGTGCAGCGGGTGCGGCGGGCGCTCGACCCGCCGGGCCAGGCCCGCGATGACATCGCCATCCTCTGCGACCTGGCCCGCCGGCTCGGCCACGACCTCGGTGAGCCGTCCCCGGAGGCCGTCTGGGACGAGGTGCGCGCGCTCTCGCCGATGCACGCGGGGATGAGCTACGCGCGCCTGGAGGCGTCGGGCGGGCTGGCCTGGCCATGCCCCGACCTGGACCACCCGGGCACGCTGTTCCTGCACGCCCGGCTCTGGGAGGAGGACCCCGCCCGGCGGGGCGAGCCGGCCCCGTTCTCGGTGGTGGCCTTCGAGCCGCCGGTGGATTTGCTCACCGACGACTTCCCCATCCGGCTCACCACCGGACGGCGGCTGGACTCCTTCAACACCGGGGTGCAGACGTCCGGGTACACGTCGCCGCTGCGGCGTCGCGAGAGCCTCGACCTCGCCCCCGAGGACCTCCGCCAGCTGGGGCTCACCGAGGGCGAGCGGGTCCGGGTCGTCTCCCGCCGGGGGGCGGTCGAGGCGCCCGTGCGCGCCGACCCGATCCTGCGCCCCGGGCTGGCGTTCATGACCCTCCACTTCCCGGACCAGGTCGCCACCAACGTGCTCACGATCGACGCCACCGACCCCAAGTCGGGGACGGCGGAGTTCAAGGCCACGGCGATCCGGGTCGAGCGGCTCGGGGAGGCCGCGACGGCGCCTGTCCCGGAGGCGGTCGCCCCGGCCGGCGGTCGCACGTAGTGGACCTCAGGGTCGAGCCCGGGCACGCGAGCTGGGCGGAGCGGGAGGCGGTCGACGGCGTGCTCGGCACCGTCCCAGCCTGGGCCGACGGTGGGGAGAGGACGGCCGGCGACGGCCGGATGGTCGAGGGTGGCCACGCCGCGCGGGAGCGCCGCCACCTCCTCCTGCCGGTCCTCCACGCCCTCCAGGATCGGGTCGGGTGGATCAGCCCCGGGGGGCTCGGCTACGCCTGCGCCCGCCTCCCCGTCCCGCCCGCCGAGGCCTTCGGCGTGGCCAGCTTCTACGCGCTGTTCGCGACCGTCCCGCGGCCGGCCACGGTGGTCCACGTCTGTGACGACGTCGCCTGCCGGTGCCGGGGGGCGGAGGCGCTCTGCCAGGAACTCACCCTGCGCGTCGGCCCCCCCCTCGACGAGCACGAGGAGGGAGCGTCGCCCGGGCCCGCCGCCACTGGCTGGGTGCGCAGTCCCTGCCTGGGCCGCTGCGAACAGGGCTCGGCGGTGCTGGTCCAGCGGGCGGGCGACCCGGGCGTCTCTGGGCGGGCCGCGAGCCACGCCCCGGCGCCGCTGGACCAGGTCCTGGCCCTGCTCGCGGGTGGCGCCGGGAGCGCGCCAGCGGGGCGGGCGGTCGTGCCCCAGGCCGCGGCGGCGCCGCGCGATCCCGGGCTGCGTCTGCTCCGCCGGGTGGGGCTGGCGGACCCCGCCTCGCTGGACAGCTATCGCGCCCACGGGGGCTACCAGGCGCTCCGCCGGGCGCTGGCGCTGGGCCCGCGCGGGGTGATCCGGGAGCTGCACGAGTCCCGTCTGCTGGGGCGGGGCGGCGCCGCCTTTCCCACCGCCGCGAAATGGGAGGCGGTGGCGCAGAACCCGGTCCAGCCGCACCTGGTCGTGTGCAACGCCGACGAGTCCGAGCCGGGCACCTTCAAGGACCGGGTGGTGATGGAGGCGGATCCCTTCCAGGTGGTGGAGGCGCTCACCGTCATGGGCTACGCGTGCGGCGCCCCCCGGGGGTACCTGTACGTCCGCGGGGAGTACCCAGAGGCGGAGGCGCGGGTGACGGCGGCGGTCGCGGCGGCGCGGTCGCGGGGGCTGCTCGGCAACGGGATCCTGGGCTCCTCGTTCGGCTTCGAGATCGAGGTCCGCCGCGGGGCCGGCGCCTACATCGCCGGGGAGGAGACCGCCCTCTTCCGGTCGATCGAGGGCGGCCGCGCAGAGCCCCGCAACAAGCCGCCCTTCCCGGCCGAGTCGGGCCTCTTCGGCCGGCCCACGGCGATCAACAACGTGGAGACGCTCGGCTGCGTGCTGGAGGTGCTGACGATCGGCGGCGCCGCGTTCGCGGCGATCGGCACCGAGGCCTCCACCGGCACCCGCCTGTTCTGCGTCTCCGGATGCGTCGAGCGTCCCGGCCTGTATGAGTTCGCCTTCGGGGTGACCCTCGGCGAGGTGATCCGGTCGGCCGGCGGTGTCGAGGGGGGGCGGCCGCTGCGGGCGGTCCTCCTCGGCGGGGTGGCGGGGACCTTCGTGGGGCCGGAGGCGCTGGATGTGCCGCTGACCTTCGAGGGCGTGCGCGCGATCGGCGCGTCGCTGGGCTCGGGGGTGGTGCTGGTGCTCGACGACACCGTCGACGGCCTCGACCTGGTGCGGCGGATTGCCCGCTTCTTCCGCGACGAGTCGTGCGGCCAGTGCGTCCCCTGCCGGGTCGGCACCGTCCGCCAGGAGGAGGCGCTGGCGCGGCTGGCAGCGGGACGGCCGCTGGGGTCGGCGGCTGACGAGACCGGGCGGCTCGACGACCTCGCCCAGGCGATGCGGGACGCCTCGATCTGCGGGCTGGGCCAGACCGCCGCGCTGGCGGTCCAGTCGGCCGCCCGGATGGGCCTGTTCGCCTCGCCCCCGCCGGGGCCGCCGTGACCGCGTCGTTCGTGGCCCCCCCGCGGCGGCTCGTCACCGGCACCATCGACGGGCGGCCGGTCACGGTGCCGGAGGGGACGACGGTGCTGCAGGCGTGCCGCCAGCAGGGGATCGACACCCCCACCCTCTGCTACCTGGAGACGCTCACTCCCGTCAACGCCTGCCGCGTCTGCGTGGTCGAGGTGGAGGGCAGCCGGGCCCTGGTGCCGGCCTGCTCGCGCGCGGTCGAGCCGGGGATGGCGGTGCAGACCGATTCCGAGCGCGTCCGCACCAGCCGGCGGCTGGTGCTGGAGCTGCTGGGATCGTCGGTGGACCTGTCGCTGTGCGCCCCCGAGGTCCGCCGCTGGCTCGTGCGGTACCGGGCGGACACCGAGCGCTTCGGGCCGGCGCAGGCGCCGGAGGCGGCCCGCGACGCCGCCCGGCCCGGGCACCACGGCCCCGCCGAGACCGGCGGCGCCGAGACCTGCGCTCAGCCGGTCAAGGATGACAACGAGGACTATGTCCGCGACTACTCCCGCTGCATCCTCTGCTACAAGTGCGTCGAGGCGTGCGGCACCGACGCCCAGAACACGTTCGCGATCGCGGTCGCGGGACGGGGCTTCGGGGCCCGGATCTCGACCGAGTTCGCGGTCCCGCTGCCCGACTCGGCCTGTGTCTACTGCGGCAACTGCATCCAGGTCTGCCCCACCGGGGCTTTGATGTTCCGCAGCGAGCACGTGATGCGGGGGGACGGCCGCTGGGCCCCCGAGCGGCAGACCGTCACCACCACCATCTGCTCCTACTGCGGCGTCGGCTGCAACCTGGAGCTGCACGTGCAGGACAACTCCATCGTCAAGGTGACCTCACCGCTGGACCACGACGTCACCCGCGGCAACCTCTGCGTCAAGGGACGGTTCGGCTTCCAGTTCGTGCAGAACCGCCGCCGCGAGGGCTGAGCGCTCGGACCGACTCAGCCGGCCGGCGCCGGCTCGCCCAGCCGCGCCCGGACCGCGTCCACGATCCCCTCGATGGTTTCGGCGACCCGCGCGCCCGCCGCCGACAGGGCCGCGACCTTGGCGGCGGGGCTCCCTGTCGTCCCCGAGATGATGGCGCCCGCGTGCCCCATCCGCTTGCCCGGCGGCGCGCTCCGCCCGCTGATGAACGCGACCACCGGCTTGGGGTAGCCGCTCCCGATCACGGTCGCGGCATGTTCTTCGTCGGAGCCGCCGATCTCGCCGGCCATGACGACCAGCTCGGTGGCGGGGTCGGCGGCGAACAGCTGGAGGATGTCCGCGAAGCCGAGCCCCGGGACCGGGTCCCCGCCGATGCCCACCGAGGTCGACTGCCCGTAGCCGGCGCGCCCGAGCGCCTGGATGATCTCGTAGGTGAGGGTGCCGGAGCGGGAGACCACCCCGATCGACCCGGGCCGGCTGATGTGGTTGGGGATGATGCCCACCTTGGTCCGCTCCCCCGGCGACACCAGCCCGGGGCCGTTGGGCCCGAGCAGCCGCACCCCGCGGCGCTCCGCGAAGGCGCGGGCCCGGATCGTGTCGAGCACCGGGATCCCCTCCGTGATCGCCACCACCAGCCCGATCCCGGCGTCGGCGGCCTCCATGATCGCGTCCGCGGCCGCCGGCGGGGGCACGAAGACGGCGGCGGCGGTGGCACCGGTGGCGTCCACCGCCAACCGGACGGTGTCGAACACCGGCAGGCCGAGGTGCTCGGTCCCACCCTTGCCAGGAGACACCCCGGCCACCACGGTGGTCCCGTAGGCGACCATCTGCTCGGTGTGGAAGGTGCCCTCAGCCCCGGTCATCCCCTGGACCAGGAGCCGGGTCTCGCGGCCGACCAGGATGCTCATCGGGCGCTCCCGGCCGTCGCGGGGGTGTCGCCGCCGCGGGCCAGGTCGACGATCGCGCGGGCCGCCTCCGGTGCGCCCACCGCCGGGATGATGCCGGCCTGCTCCAGGAGCTGGCGGCCCTCCTCCTCGCGGGTGCCGGTCATCCGCACCACCAGAGGAAGCCGGAGGCCGAGCGCATCACGGGCCGCGATCACGCCCCGGGCCACCTCGTCGCCGCGGGTGATGCCGCCGAAGATGTTCACGAAGATGCCGCGGACCGCCGGGTCCATGGTGACCATCTCCAGCGCCCGGGTGACGACCTCGGCGCGCGCCCCGCCGCCGATGTCGAGGAAGTTGGCGGGCTCGCCGCCCTGCTGGGTGACCAGGTCCAGGGTGTTCATCACCAGCCCGGCCCCATTGCCGATGATCCCGATCGAGCCCCCGAGGTGCACGTAGGTGAGTCCGCGCTGGCGCGCCTGGACCTCCAGGGGATCCTCCCCGCTGGTGGCGGCGTCACCGTCGGCTCCGATCGCGGCGGCGAGGTCGGGATGGCGGAACTCGGCGCTGGGATCGACCTCCAGCTTGGCGTCGCCGGCGATCAGACGTCCGGCCGGCGTCACCACCAGGGGATTGATCTCGCAGAGCGTGGCATCGAGGCGGACCACCAGGTCGTGGAGCGAGCGCACCAGCGGAACCAGCTGAGCCGCGAGCTGGACCGGGCGGAGTCCCCCCGGCACCGTCTCGCCCCGGCAGGCGTCGAAGGTGAGCCGGCGCACCTCGAAGGGCTGGGGACCGGCGAACGGATCCGGCCACAGCCGGGCGATCCGGCCGGGAGTGGCCTCGGCGACCTCCTCGATCTCGACCCCGCCGGCCAGCGAGAGCAGCACCGCCAGGCCGCGGCGGTCCCGGTCCACGGCGACCCCGCAGTAGAGCTCGCCGGCGATGTCGAGCAGCTCCTCACACCACACCGACGGGACGCGGTACCCGCGAATCGTCATGGCTAGGATCTCCTGGGCCGCGGACGCCGCCTCGTCGGGGCTGCGGGCCAACCGGATCCCGCCGGCCTTGCCACGCCCACCGATGGGGACCTGGGCCTTCACCGCGACCGGCCCCAGCTCCCGAGCGGCCGCGCGCGCCTCGTCGGCGGAGCGCGCGAGCCGACCCTGCGGGACCGTGATGCCAGCCCGCGCCACCTCGGCCTTGGCCTGGTACTCGAGCAGCTTCACCCGATCGGCCCGGCGGACGCGGTCGGCATCAGCATCAGTTTGACATCCTCCCCGGCCTGACGACCGGGGATTCCCACTGGTCGCGCCGCCAACCGGCGCGACGTCGGGTGGGTTCCTGTTTCACGGGGACCTGCCAGGGGACGCCCTGGTCTGACGGTCCCTCCGCAGGCGTTTAGCGTCTCCGCCCGTCCGGCGGCGACGAGGCGTTGACCCTCGGCGAGGATGTTCCGGGCTGCGTTCACGTCACGGTCGTGGACGGCGCCACAGGCGCGGCATGTCCACTCGCGAACGGACAGGGGCGTGGGGCCGTGGGTGGCCCCGCAGTCCGGGGTCGAGCACCGCTGGGACGAGGGGAAGAAGCGGCCGATTCTGACCAAGGTGCGGCCGTGCCGCCGGGCCTTGTACTCCAGCATGGCGACGAAGGACGACCAGCCGGCGTCGTGCACGGACTTGGCCAGCCGGGTGCGTCCCAGCCCGCTGACGGCGAGGTCCTCCACGTAGACCGCTTGGTTGTCGCGGATGACGGTGGAGGACAGCTTGTGGTGGAAATCCCGGCGGCCGTCGGCGACCTTGGCGTGGACGCGGGCAACCTTGGCCCGGGCCTTGGTCCTGTTGTGGGAGCCTTTGGTCTTGCGGGCAAGCGCCCGCTGGGCCCTGCCCAGCTTGCGCTCCGCGTCCCTGAGAAGCGTGGGCGCTTCGAATGTGGTCCCGTCGGAGAGGATCGCGAAGTGGGTCAGGCCCAGGTCGACGCCGACCTCGCGGGCCACGGCCGGCAGGGGGTCGGCGTCCGCCTCGACCACGAAGGAGGCGAAGTGCCGGCCGGTCGCGTCCCTGAGCACCGTGACGGACGACGGCGCCGATGGCAGACGCCTCGACCACCGGACCGGGACGTCTCCGATCTTCGGCAGCCGCAGCTTTCGGCCCTTGGTGATCGTGACGTGGGCGTTGGCCGTGAACCGGACCGCCTGGTGCACGTCCTTCCGGGAGCGCCGCCGGGGCGGCCCGACCTTCGGCCCCCTGCGCGTGCCGTTGACCGAGGCGAAGAAGTTTCGGCAGGCGGTGTTGACGTCGGCGAGGGCCTGCTGGAGCGCCACGGCGGAGACCTCGCCGAGCCATGCCCGCTCCGGGGTGGCCTTGGCGGCCGTCAGCCGGGCCGACAGCTGGCCGTCGGTGAGGTACGGGAGGCCGGCCAACTGCGCGTCCTTCCGTGCCCGCAGGCCATCGTTGAACACCACCCGCGCGCACCCGAAGGTCCGGGCCAGGGATTGCCGCTGGCTGGGGGTTGGGTACAGCCGGTAACGGTACCGCAATCGCATCCGCCTATTCTACGTGGTCGCAGGGGACCATCCAACGACCGTCGGACCGGTAGACGCTGTGTTGTCATCCTGCACGCGCACTGGGTTTTCGTCGCCAGGTACCGACATCGGGTCTTCACCACTCGCCACCTGGAGCGCAGGGAGGAGATCATGCGGGCCGTGTGCGCCACCGTCGAGGGGGAGCGGGCGGAGCTCAACGGCGAGGGACATCACGTCCACCGGCGGGTGAACTTCCCGTCCAAAGGGGCGGTGTCCCGGCTCGTCAACACCCTCCAAGGTGTGTCCTCCCGGCGATGGCGCCAGGAGTTCCCGGATCTACGGCGGCACGACGGGCGGGTCAACCGGCTGGGGTCCCAGTCGTACGTCGCCGGATCGGTGGGAGGCGCTCCGATCTCCGTCCTGCGCCAGGACATCGAGCAGCAGGACCGCCCGGCGTGACCGGCGCGGTCTGTACGCCTTCACCACCGGCCTGGGGGCCGGCGCACTGGCCGACATTTTGGTAGCCGAGGGCCTCACCCGCCGCGCCGCCCACGACTGGCGGCGCAGCGGGCTCGGCCCCCGTGACCGACGGCGGGCTCCGGTCAGCCCATCGCCGGCCGCGCCGCCGGGCCGCCCACCCGGGCGGCGGCCCGATCCTCCGCCGTGTGGAACTGCTCCAGCGTTGGCGGCTTGCACTTGAAGTACACCGTGAGCGCCGCCAGCGCGCCGAGGCACGCTCCGAAGATGAAGCCGCGGGTCCAGTTGAAGCTGGCGGTTCCGTAGAGCGTGCCCGTCATCACCAGGGCCGCGCCACCGCCGGCGAAGCTGCCGCCGAGCGCCTTCCAGGCGTAGATGGAGCCGTAGTTCACGGCGTTTCCGTTCTCACCGAAGTAGTCGGAGGTCATCGCCGCGGTCATCGGGAAGTTGGCCCCGGAGAGACCGCCGGAGATCACCGCGAAGAGGGCGAACAGCGCCCCGATGTGGTTGAGGCCGGCCACCAGGGCGGCCAGCTGGAAGACCACGTTGCCGGAGTAGGCGAGGTACATCACCCTGCGCCGGCCGATGTATGACGAGGCCCAGCCGTAGAAGGGCCGGAAGATGCCGTCGGTGAGGGCGAACCCGGCCGCACCCGCGAGCGGGGCGATGAAGCCCAGGTGCATGGCGACCGCGAAGGGGAAGTAGAAGGCCACCCCGAACAGGGAGCAGCCGACGTAGAGGGCGAACTGGATCCCCATCCACTTCGGCTGGGGGGTGTTCCACATCTCGCGCAGGCTGTAGTGCTTGTACGAGGGGGGATTGCTGACCAGGTCGCGCGCCCTGGCCGTGAACTTGCCGGCGTCCAGCGGGTCGACGTCGGACGGCCACCAGTTGTTGGGCGGGTCCTTCATGAACCACCCGCCGATGCCGATCCCGATGGTCATGATGATGCCCTGCGCCAGGATGAAGTGCTGCACCGCCAGGGCGGAGAGATTGCCCGCCCCGCCGCCGGTGGAGAATCCGCCGATGGCGACGATGAAGGGGACCGAGCCGTAGGCCCAGCCGCCGTTCACGAAGCCGGTCCGCCAGCCCTTCTTCTCCGGGTACCACTTGGCCACGATGTTGATCGCGCTCGAGTAGCACATCCCGGAGCCGATGCCGCCGAGCACCGCGTAGCCGAGGTAGGCCTCCCAGATCTGGTTCGAGTAGGCGGTCAGCCCGTAGGCGCAGATCCCGCAGACGACGCCGCCGATGATGACCGCCTGGCGCACCGGCAGGATCCCCCGCCGGCGCAGCATCCCGGTCCCGATCTGGCTGAAGGACTCGAAGATCACGAAGAACGAGAAGAGCCAGAACGTCGGAGCCGCGCCCCAGCTGTGGGCGGCCGACAGGGCGCCGCTGAGCGCCCCCCAGGTGTACTCGAGGAGGCCGGCGAGGCACATGACCAACCACGCGCCCATGATGACCACCCAGCGCGGGTAGCCCAGGATCTGCTTCGGCTCCTCGCCGATCCGGAACACGCGCCCGGTCGAGTTTCTGACCTCCCGGAATGCGGAGGTCGAGGGTCCCACCGCGTCCATACGATCCATCTCCCATGAGGTGAAGTCCCCTGCCGGTCGCGTGCTGGATCCGATCAGCTCCGCGTCGTCGGGGTCGATCCGGGGACCATGGATTCAGACCGACCCGTCCTTCCGCTGCGCTCGCGAGTCCCGGGCGGGGCGCGGGGACCGGCAGGACCGGGTGCCCGCGGCCGGTCGGATGCCGACCGGCGCCGGCGTCGCACCGCCGGGGTGCGCGGGGCCGGCCGTCCGGTGCGGAGCGCGGCGGCGCGCGACACGATCCGGCCGCCGCCAGCGGCGGGCACCGCTGCCCGCGCGGGCCCGGAGGGGCGGGCCGGCCGGGTCGTGTTCCACCGGTTCCAGAGCGAGGGACCCCGCACGACACGTCGCCACCGCGCCGGAGCCAGACGCGGGGCATGGCACGTGACGCGCGCCGGCGTCCACCGTCGGCGGACGGACCCGCCGCGACCGATCGGCCCCGGGCGGAACCGGGACGGGCGCCATCCCGGGAGATGGACCGTCGGCACCGTGGCGCGCCGATGCCGCAGCCGGCCTCGGATGCCCTCCCCCACGCGCATTGCTGAGCTGCCCCTCCGCGTGTCGGGTGCCGGTTCGTGGCGCCGCGGGCTCCGGTGCACCTGCTGCCCGACCGGTCGGCCACGTGCCCCACACGCAGACCGATCAACATCGGGCTGAGCCCGCCATCGGAGTCGTCGGCTGATCATGGTGCCGCCTTCCCGCCCAATTGTCAACCGTTGGCGGGCCCACCCAACCAATGGCGCGGTGCCCGGGTCGGACCGGCTACCGCTGGATCGCCTTGAGCTCCAGGAACTCCTCCAGGCCGAAGCGGCCCAGCTCGCGCCCGATCCCCGACTGCTTCATGCCGCCGAAGGGCGCGCGCGGGTTGAAGCGGCCCCCGTTGACGTCGACCTGCCCCACCCTCAGCTGGCGGGCGACCGCGTCGGCGCGCGCGGGGTCGGCCGACCAGACCGCGGCGGCGAGACCGTAGATGGTGTCATTGGCGATCCGGACCGCCTCCGGCTCGTCGTCGTAGGGGAGGATGGCGAGCACCGGGCCGAAGATCTCCTCCTGCGCGATCGCCATCCTCGGGCTCACGTCGGCGAAGATCGTCGGCCGCACGAAGTAGCCCCGCGCCAGGCCCTCCGGCCGGCCGGGGCCGCCGAGGACGCAGCGTGCCCCCTCGGCCAGCCCCCGCTCGAGGTGGGCGGTCACGCGGTCCCGCTGCGCCGCCGACACCACCGGGCCGAGGCGCGTATCGGGGTGGAGCGGGTCCCCCACCGGCAGGGAGGCCGCGGTCTCGATGGCGATGGCGATCGCCTCCGCCTGGCGCGGGCGCGGCACCAGCATCCGGGTCAGGGCGTTGCACGTCTGACCGGAGTTGAGGTAGGCGCTCTTGACCCCGGTCGACACGGCCCGGGCGAGGTCGGCGTCGGCGAGCACGACCGTGGCCGACTTCCCCCCCAGCTCGAGGGTGACCCGCTTCACGGTCGCCGCCGCCAGCTCCGCCACCCGCCGCCCGGCCCGGGTGGAGCCGGTGAAGGAGACCAGGTCCACCCCCCGGTGCGCCGCCAGCGCCTCCCCCACCACCGGGCCGGTCCCGCCGACGACGTTGAGCACGCCCGGCGGCAGGGCGGCGCCGGCGATCTCGGCGAAGGCGAAGGCGGCGAGCGGGGCCACCTCGCTCGGCTTGGCGACCACCGTGCACCCGGCGGCGAGGGCGGGGGCGACCTTGGCGACCAGCTGGTGAAGCGGGTAGTTCCAGGGCGTGATCGCTCCGACCACCCCGGCCGCTTCGTGCACCACCAGCGAGGAGCCCATCTCCTCCTCGAACGGCAGCTCCCGGAGGAGCTCGGCCGTCACCTCGAGGGTGGTCAGAGGCAGGCCGACCTGGACCGCACGGGCGAACCGCAGGCCGCTGCCGACCTCGATCGCGATCAGGCGGGCGAGGTCGTCAGCCCGTGACCGCAGCGCCTGGAGGATCGCGAGGAGATGCGTGGCCCGCTCCGCTGGCGGGGTGGCCGCCCACCCCGCGGCGGCCCGGGCGGCGGCCGCGACCGCACGGTCGACGTCGCCCGGCGTGCCCTCGGGGGCGTGGGCCGCCACCTCCTCGGTGGTGGGATCCACCACCGCGATCGTCCGCGGGCGCTCCGGCTCCACGAAGGCCCCGTCGATGAAGTGGCCGGGCGGCGACGGGACCACGCCGTGACCTGGGCTCTCGGTGGTGGTCGATGCCATCACCGTCCTCCTCGCGGCCTCCGGCCGGACCCCACCGGCCGGCGCGCGGTAGCATCGCGCGGATGGCCCCGCTCTCGTCGCCTGCCACCGCCGGCCCGGTCCCGGGCGGGCCGCCGCTGCCGACCCTGGCCGACGTGGAGGCGGCGCGAGCGCGGATCGCGGGGAGGGTGCACCGGACGCCACTCCTCACCGCGCGCAGCCTGGACGAGCGGGTGGGCGCCCACCTGCTGCTGAAGGCGGAGGGGTTCCAGCGCGGCGGGGCGTTCAAGGCGCGGGGCGCCTTCAACGCCGTGCTGGCGGGATTGGAGCGCGGCGACCGCCGCTCGCTCGCCGCCGTCTCCTCCGGCAACCATGCCCAGGCGGTGGCGCTGGCGGCGCGTGACCTGGGGCTGGCGGCGACAGTGGTGATGCCGCAGGACGCCTCCCCGCTGAAGGTGGCGGCGACCCGCGCCTACGGCGCCGAGGTCGTCACCGAGGGCGTCGACGGGCGCAATCGCGAGGAGGTCGCGCACGGGCTCGCCCAGGCCCGGGGGCTGCGCCTGGTCCATCCCTACGATGACGCCGACGTCATCGCGGGCCAGGGGACCTGCGCCTTGGAGCTGCTGGCCCAGTCCCGCCGGATGGGCACGCCGCCCGACGCGGTCGTGGTCCCGGTCGGCGGGGGCGGGCTGATCGCCGGCACCGCCACCGTCTGCCGCGCGGTGAGCCCGGGCACCCTGGTGATCGGGGTGGAACCCGCCTCGGCCGACGACGCTGCCCGGTCGCTGGCGGCGGGGCACCGGGTCTCGCTGGCGGCCCCGCCGGCGACGGTCGCCGACGGCGTGCGCACCCTCCAGGTCGGCGAGCAGCCGTGGGCGGTGATCCGCGACCAGGTCGACGCGATCGTCACCGTCGACGAGGCCGCGATCGGGCTCGCCCTCTGGTGGCTGTGGACCCGGGCCAAGCTGGTGGTGGAGCCGACCGGCGCCCTTCCCCTGGCGGCGCTGATCGCCGGGCGTCTCGCGATCGGTGACGAGCGGCTCGGGCCGCCCTGCCCTGCCGGCGCGTTCCGCCTTCCCCGCCACGCGACGGTGGCCCTCGTCCTCACCGGCGGGAATGTCGACGCCCGCGACCTGGCGCGCCTCGCGGTTGCCGACCCGGAGAGCTGATGGCGCCGCTGGCGGTGGAGCCGCTGGCGCGCGTGGAGCGCGCTGCGCTGGCCGACCGCCTCCACAGCGGCGGCCCGGACGCCCCCACCCTCTGCGACGGGTGGGTGGCTCGGGACCTCGCGGCCCACGTCGCCCTCCGCGAGCGTCGCCCCGATGCGGCCCTGGGGATCGTGATCGCGCCCCTCGCCGGCTGGACCCGGCGGGTGCAGCGGCGGACGGCGGCGCGGCCCTTCGCGGAGCTGGTCGCCCTGGTTCGCTCGGGACCGCCGCGCTGGTCGCCGCTGGCCTGGCCGGCCATCGACGCGGCCGCCAACGGGGTCGAGATGTTCCTCCACCACGAGGACCTGCGTCGGGCTCAGCCGGGATGGGCGCCGCGTGTCCTGGCGCCGGCCCACGAGGCCGAGCTGTGGCGACGGCTCCGCGGGATCGCGCGGCTCGCGATGCGGCGCGTCCCGGGCGGGGTTGTCCTCCGCCGGCCGACCGGCGAGGCCGTGACCGTGCGGTCGGGCAGCCCGGCGGTCGAGGTGGCGGGCGATCCCGCCGAGCTCTGCCTCTTCGCATCCGGTCGGCAGCGGCACGCGCGGGTCGATCTGCGTGGCGATGCCGCCGCCGTCGCCCGGGTGCGCCAGGCACCGATCGGTCTCTGATCCCGCCCCCGGGTATCCTTTTGCGGCCGGCGGCGGGCGGGTTGGGAGGGTCCTGATGGCGGACGCGGCGGCGGCGGGCGTCCGGGGCCAGCCCGAGTACCTCCTCAAGGGGACCAACGGCCTCATCGAATGCTGGCCGGACCGGGTGGTGATCCGCCGCCCGGGCGGGCTCGCCCGGCTCGGCACCGGGTTCCCGAAGAGCGAGCGGGCGGTCCCGTACGCGACCATCCAGTCGGTCGAGGTGCAGTGGGCGAGCCGCTTCCACCCGGGCTACATGACGTTCACTCCCGGCGGCGACGAGCCGCCCCGGCGCAACCCCGCGGCCCAGCGGCGGGATGAGTACGCGGTGGCGTTCCGCCGCCGCGACAACGACATCGTCCGCGAGATGAAGGGGTACGTCGAGGCCCACCTCGGATCGGACACTCACCAGGTCCCAGGGGAGCCTGACGACCGGTTGGGGCACCTGGAGCGGCTCGCCCGCCTCCACGCCGAGGGCTCCCTCACCGACCAGGAGTTCGAGGCCGAGAAGCGGCGGCTCGACTGAGGACTCTGGCCGGACGCCCGGTCAATCGTCGCCGGGGTGGGGGGCGAGGGCGGATCCCGGGGCGACCCGCCACCCCCGGCCGTTCCACAGCCAGAGCTGACCGCCGTAGCCCGCCGACGAGGCCCCGAAGCTGTACCCGGACACGGTGAGACCGCCGAAGAGGGCCACGCCCCGTCCACCGGGAGCGGTCGCCAGCGAGGCGAAGCTCGCCGTCGGCGGGATCGGTCCACCGGGGTGGGGCACCCACCCGTGGGGCCCGTAGGTCCAGGTCGAGGCCCCGGGGCTGCCGGCGCCGGTGAAGAGCACGACCGTCCTGAGCCGCGGGTCGGTCGCCATCCCCAGATACGCCCGGGGGGGCGGGCGGGTCGCCGGGTGCAGCCGGGACCAGGCCCGCCCGCTCCAGAGCCAGGTGTCGTCGAGGCGGCCGCCGCCGCCATTGCCGCCGAACAGGAGGACCCCTCCGAGGGCGGGGTCATAGGCCATCGCGGCCCCTGTGCGCGGGGGTGGCTGGAGGCCGCCGGTGACCTCTGTCCAGCGATCGGCGCGGCGGATCCAGGTTCCTCCCAGCACGTGGCCGTGGCCATCGTCCCCCCCGAAGAGCAGCAGCTGGCCGGTCCTGGGGTCCGCGGCGAGGGCGGGGAAGCGGCGGGGACCGGGGGCCCTCCCGGGGAGGCGGCGCCAGTCGCGGCCGTCCCAGGCCCAGGCGGCACGGGCGCTGGGGCCCGCTCCCAGCTCCGCGCTGCCCCCGATCAGCACCAGGTCCGCGGTCCCCGGCTCCGCGGCCATCGCGCCATACCCCCGTGGCGGCGGGGCGAGCCGGGGGTGGCGCGCGCGCCACCGGCGGCCGTCCCAGGTCCACGTCGCGACGCTGCAGACGAGCGGGCCGCAGCCGCCGAAGAGGACCACGCTGCCGGTGGCGGGGTCGAGCGCGAGGGCCGCGCCCGCCACCGGCTGAGGGGCTGCCCCCGACCCCGCCCGGGCGAGGACGCTGACCGTGGTGAGGGCGGCGAGGCCCAGGAGACCGGCACCGGCCACGCCGAGCCGGACCGCGGCGCGTCGGGGGCGAGCGGCTGCTCCCGGCGAAGCCGGGCGGTCGGCCGCCGCCCAGGCGTCCACGCTCCATCGCGTCCAGCAGCGTCCCCGCAGCAGGGCGGCCGCGAGGAGCACGTAGACGAGCCCGGAGTTGAGGTCCGTCGTCCCCGGGGTGAGGGGCAGCCCGAAGCCCTGGCCCACGCTCCAGATCGCCAGGAAGAGCGGCACCATGGCGGAGAGCGCCCAGGGTGTCGCCAGCCCGGCGACGAGCGCGACCCCCACCGCCGTCTCCGCCGCCGCCAGGAGCGCGTTGGCGAGGACGGGGTCGCCGGCGAGGAGGTGGTCCGCGCCGAGCAGAAGGCTGCCGATCGGTCCCGGGGAGCTGGTCGCCACCCCGTAGGCCAGCCCCAGAAACTCCTGGAACGCGCTCGGCTGCCACTCCAGGACGGCGTCGACGCAGACGATCGCGCCGAGGGCGATCCGGAGCGCCGCCCACCAGCCGGGCGGGGTCAGCCGAGGGCGGACCGGAGGCGTTCCACCCCCTCCCTGATGTCACCGTCGGCGAGCGCGAAGGCGAGCCGGACGTGGCCGGGGCAGCCGAATGCCTCCCCGGGGACCACCGCCACCCGGGCCACGTCCAGGAGCGCCTCCGCAAGCTCGATCGCGGTGGTCACCGGCCGCCCCCCCACGGTGCGGCCCAGCACCCCCTCCACCGACGGGAAGACGTAGAAGGCGCCGTCCGGCTCGGGGCAGACGACCCCGGCGACGGTGCCCAGGCCCTCGACCAGCAGCCGGCGGCGGCGATCGAACGCTGCCCGCATCGCCTGGAGCGCCTCGGTGGGGCCGTCGAGGGCGGCGATCGCCGCGCGCTGGGAGACGTTGGCCACGTTGCCGCAGACGTGGGACTGGAGGTTGGCCGCCGCTCCGGCCACGTCCGGCGGCGCGATCAGCCAGCCCACCCGCCACCCGGTCATGGCGTAGCTCTTGGCGACGCCGTTGAGGATCAGCGTGCGCGCCTGCAGCGCCGGCACCACCCGGGCCAGGGAGTGGAATCGGCGGGGGGGATAGACGAGGTGTTCGTAGATCTCGTCGCACACCACCCAGAGGTCGCGGTCCAGCGCCCACTCGCCGATGGCGCGCAGCTCGTCCTCGGTGTACGCGGTGCCGGTCGGGTTCACCGGTGAGTTGAGCAGGAGCACGCGGGTCCGCGCCGTGCGGGCCCGCTCCAGGCGCTCGGGGTCGACCCGGTGGCCGTGGCCGGGGTCGCCCGGGACCGCGACCGGGCGGCCTCCCGCGAGACGAACCGCCTCCGGGTAGGTGACCCAGTACGGCGCGGGGATGAGGACCTCGTCGCCGAGGTCGAGCAGGGTGGTGAAGGCGTGCGCCACCGCCTGCTTGCTGCCGTTGGTGACCAGCACCTGGTCCGGCGTCACCACCACGCCCGAGTCCCGCTCGGTCTTGTCGGCGATCGCGCGGCGCAGCTCCGCCAGGCCGTTGGCGGCTGAGTAGTGGTGGTCGCGGGGGTCGCGGCACGCCGCCAGGGCTGCCTCCACCACGTGCGGGGGGGTGGGGAAGTCGGGCTCCCCCGCGCCGAACGAGATCACCGGGATCCCGCGGGCGGCCAGCGCCCGGGCGCGGCGGTCGACGGCGAGCGTGGCCGATTCCCCGATGGCGGCGACGGTCTGGGCGATGCGCGGCATGGGTCCTCCCAAGGGGACGGTAGACTGGCGGCCGATGCCGACCAGCGCCGTTCCCGATCTGACGCTTCCGCCCGCGCTGCGGCCCCAGGACGGGCGCTTCGGGTGCGGTCCCTCTAAGGTACGCTCGCAGGCGGTCCGGGCCCTGGTCGACTCCGGCACCGCCTACCTCGGCACCAGCCATCGTCAGGCCCCGGTGCGCGACATGGTGGCCCGACTCCGTCGCGGGCTGGTTCAGCTGCTGCGGCCTCCGGACGGGTACGAGGTGATGCTGGGCAATGGGGGCGCCTCTCTCTTCTGGGACGCCGCCACCCTGGGGCTGGTCGAGCGGCGCAGTCAACACTGCGTCTTCGGTGAGTTCTCGCAGAAGTTCGCGGCCGCGGCCGGGTCCGCGCCCCACCTGGCGCCGCCGGAGCTGATCGAGGCGGCCGCCGGCCGCCATCCCCTCCCCCGCCCCACCGCCGACGTCGATACGTACGCGCTCACCCACAACGAGACGTCGACCGGCGTCGTGATGCCGATTCGACGCCCCGCCGCCGATGGGCTGGTGCTGGTGGACGCGACCTCGGCGGCGGGGGCGATCGACGTCGACCTGGCCCAGGCCGACGTCTACTACTTCTCGCTGCAGAAGGTCTTCGCCGCCGACGGCGGCCTCTGGGTCGCCCTCTGCTCACCGGCCGCGATCGAGCGGATCGAGCGCCTCCACGCCTCCCCCCGCTGGGTCCCGAGCTCGCTCAGCCTCCACCTGGCGTTGGAGAGCTCACGCCTGCAGCAGACCCTCAACACTCCCAGCCTGGCCACCCTCTTCCTGGCCGTGCATCAGCTGGAGTGGATGCTGGAGCAGGGCGGGCTGGCGTTCGCGGCGGCGCGCTCGGCAGCGGCCTCGGCGCTGGTCTACGACTGGGCCGAGTCACGTCCGTTCGCCAGCCCGTTCGTCACCGACCGGGCGATGCGCAGCCCGGTGGTGGCGACGATCGACCTCGACCCCGCCATCGCCGCCGCGACCGTCAGCGCGGTGCTGCGACGCAACGGGATCGTCGACACCGACGCCTACCGCAAGCTGGGCCGCAACCAGCTGCGAGTGGGTCTCTTCCCCGCCGTTGAGCTGGAGGACTGCCGCCGTCTGCTGGCGGCGATCGACCACGTGGTGGCCGCGCTCACCCCCATGTGATTGCCGACGGCCGACGCCACCTGACGTTTTTGTGAGGGGCCCGTAACCCGTTCGCCGAATTCGGCGACGGTACGATGACCGGGTGGTGGGGCCGGGCCAGGCTGGGAGGGCTGGCGGCGGCGGCTCCGGCGACGTGGCTGCGCTCGATGCCGTGCGTGCCGCGCTGCGGGACCCGGCGGGAACCGACCGCCAGCGTCTGCAGGAGCTGCTCCGTCCATGGGTGGGCGCGCGGGCGCTGACGGTCGTCGGCGATCCCGAGCTGGCGGCCTTCGTCACCACCCAGGTGCTGCTCGACGCAGGCGGGGCGCTGATGGCCCCGGGGGCACAGGTGCCCGACCTGGAGGCCTGGCTGGACGCGCTGGTGTCCCACACGGCGGTGCTGCTGGCGGGGGTGCGCACGCCCGTCGAGCCGCGCGGGGCCCCGCCGCTGGCGGCC
>DAHUZL010000032.1 GCA_027306655.1 Candidatus Dormiibacterota bacterium | reverse complement strand
CCACCAGCTCCCCGCGACGGGGTATTACTTCACCGATGATCCCCGGGCCGGCCGGTACCGGTCCCCGATCCCGGTCGGGGATCTGACCAAGTTCAACCACATCGCCGGCGTCAGCCGCCTGTACGACGATGGGACGATCGTCGTCTACGACCTGACCGGCTCTCGCTACGCGGTCAGGCGCCGGCGGAAGCCATGACCAGACCTCGCCGGTGGGCGTGCGGGGTGGTCGCGGTCGCTGCCGTGTGCACGGGCCTGGCGGCCTCGCCGTGGCCCGCGGCCGAGGCGGTGGGAGCGGTGCCACTGGTCCTGTACCTTCCGGGCTCGGCGCTGGTCGCGGCGGTGGACCCGTGGGCGACCCGCGCCCGGGGGCTGGATCGGGTCTTCTGGTCGGGCAGCGCCAGCATCGGGGCGGCCGTCCTCGGCGGCTTTCTCCTCAACGCGGCCGGGGGCCTCCGGCGCGGGAGCTGGCTGCTCCTGCTGGTCGCCCTGGTGGCGGTGGGGTCGGGGGTGGGCTGGCTGCGCGGAGGTCGGCGACGGGATCGCGTCCCGGCCGAGGTCCGTCGCCGCCGGCGCCGTCCCATCTCGCCCGGGACGGGGCTGCTGCTGGTCGGGGCGACGGCGCTGGTGGCGGGCGCGTTGGGCCTCTCCGTCGTCGCCAGCATCCGCCTCGATCAGGAGCACTTCGTCCAGCTGTGGCTCGTGCCGCGGCCACGGGCGGCGGGGGCGTACGCCGGCAGCGTCCGGGTCGGGATGAGGAACGACGAAGGCCGGACCGTGGCCCTCGACCTTCAGGTCCGGACCGCCAGCGCCACGCTGCTGCGGCGGCGGCGGCTCCGTCTCAGGCCCGGGCAGACATGGTCGGTGGTGGTGCGCCGACCGGGTCAGCTCGCGGTCACGGCGACGGTCTCGCTGGCATCGCGGCCGTCGCGGGTCCTGCTCCTGACCCGCCTGGCGGCTCCCTTCCCCTAGGCGGCGCCGAGGCGGCTGCGCCCACGTCCATCCCGAGCGTCCGACCGGCCTCGATGAGCAGCGCCAGGGCGGCCAGCGAGGTGAGGCCGGCGGCGGACGGGTGGAAGGGGGGCAGAATGGGCAGGCTGACCAGGGCCAGGATGACGATGCCGACGCCGAACCCGGTGAGCCTCGGGTCAGTTGGGCGGACCCAGAGCAGGATCGCGGCGATCACCGCGACCAGGGGCAGGAGTGGCAGCAGCGGGACGTGCAGCTTCCAGAGGAACGCCAGGGCGGCCACCGCGGCGACCGCCGGCAGGAGCCCCGGACCGTGGACCCGGCGCGCGTCACGGCCGAGGGTGAGGAGCACCAGAGGGGTGAGCAGAAGGTCGTCGTTGGGGTGGCTGTAGGGCGTGACCAGGAGCCAGATCGCGAGCGGGATTGCGACCCCCCAGCCGAGACGCTCGATCCGGGTGAGGCCGAACCCGCCAGGGTGACGCACGAGCCACCAGCCGACTGCGGCCATCGCCAGGCACCCGATGGCGAGCACGCCGAGGCTCGACGGGCTGGTGAGCCCGGTGCCGAGGCCCCAGCGGGCGGGCAGGGCCGCCACCACGCCCGGCAGCCCCGCGAGGTCGGGCTGAGCGTGGCCCGCCGACCGGCTGAAGTGGAGGACCTCGCGCACCCAGCTGCCGAGCAGGCCCGGCCGGACCAGCCATTGGATCCCCAGCAGGAGCGCCGCCGAGACCGTGAAGGCGGAACCGAGCCGCACCGCAGCGCGGCGGTCCGGCCAGAGCGCGAGCGCGGTAAAGACCGGCACCGGCCAGGCGATATCCGGCTTCAGCCAGATCAGGGCGAGAAGGGCCCCCGCCCAGGCGGGATGGCCCCGCCAGGCCAACACCAGGCCCCCGGCGACGACGCCGAACAGGAGGGCGTCCAGCTGTCCGACGACCAGGCCGGAGAACCCGATCCAGGTGGTGATCACCGCCAGCACCAGGATGGCCCAGTGGCGCCAGCCAAGGTCGCGGGCGAGCACGGCGAGGCTCACCGCCAGGACCACCAGCCCCACCGCGCTGAAGAGGGCGAAGGCGGCCCAGAACGGCAGCCCTGTCAGCGGGCGCAGCACCACCGCCACGATCGGCGCGCTCACGAACTGGGCCGCGCCGGGCTGGGGGCGGGACAGGTGGTCGGCGGCCTGCTCGGCCAGGACCAGCGCCGGCGAGTGATAGGGGTCGTGGTGCTGCGCGAGGGCGGCGGCGGCGCCGTAGAACACCCGGAAGTCGTAGGCGAGGCCGGACGAAGTGGGCGGCAGCGCCCGCACCAGCGCGCGGACCGAAAAGCCGATGTCGGCGATGACGACGCCGGTCAGGAGGAGCGGCCCCAGCCACCGCGAGGGTTCCTGCCCGCGCGGCCCCGGCGTGCGGTGAGGGATGTTGTCGGTCACACGATCGTCACCAGATCCGAGGCTGCCACAGAGGCGATCGCGAGTGTAGCAAACACCGTGCGGACGGACCCGGACGAGAGGCCAGGCCCCGGCCCGTGTGAGAGAATCGACCCACCAGGATGAGCCCGCCACACCATCACCGGAGCGGTGCCGTGGTCACCCGCCGCGCGACGTCCACAATCGCCGCGGGGGCGGCCGCATGCCCAGTGCGCTGATCGTCGGGTCGGGCCCGGCCGCCGCCGGGGCCGCCCTCGCGCTCTGCCGGCGGCCGGATCAGCAGGTGACCGTTATCGACCTCGGCGGACGGCTCGACGTCGTCCGCCAGCAGGCGCTCGACACGATGGCGGCCGCTGCGGCCGCCGACTGGTCGCCCTCGGACCGCGACCTCATCACCGAGCAGCCGGTGCAGACGCAGCCGGGGGTGATCCCGGAGAAGCGCTCGTATGGGTCCGACTATCCGTTCCGCGACCTCGGCCAGCTGGCCGGCATCCGCCCCGTCGGCACCGTCAATGGTCGCGTCATCTCCGGGGCCTACGGGGGGTTCTCGAACGTGTGGGGCGCCCAGATCATGCCCTTCAATCCCCCGACCCTGGCGCGCTGGCCGATCCGCTGGCCGGACCTGGAGCCGCACTACCGCGCCGTGCTCGAGGAGGTGCCGTTGGCCGGGGAGGGGGACGACCTGGCCAGCCTGTTCCCGCTGGTGGTGACCCCGACTCCGCTGCCGCCGCTGGCCGATCGCTCGCGGATGGTGCTGGAGCGGTACGACGCCCACCGAGCCCGAGTTCGGGCGTTGGGGGTCATCGTCGGCCGGGCCCGGATCGCGATGCGCGCCGATGCCTGCATCCGGTGCGGGCTGTGCATGACCGGCTGCCCGTATGGGTTGATCTATTCCGCCTCCCAGACGTTCGACCGGCTGCGTGGGAGCGGACGGGTGACCTATCATCCGAACCTCCTCGCCTACCGGGTGGGGGAGGAGGACGGCCGGGCGGTGGTCGGGGCGCGCGATGTCGTCACTGGAGACCTGCGCGCCTTCACCGCCGACCGCGTGTTCCTCGCCTGCGGCGCGATCGGGACCACCCGGCTGGTGCTGGGGTCGCTGCAGCAGTACGGGACCCGGGTCGTCCTCGGCGAGTCGGTCCAATTCGTCGTCCCTGCCCTCTCCCGCCGGCCCACCCCCGACCCTCGCGGTGCGGCCGATTTCACGCTCAACCAGTTCAACGTCCTGGTCGACCTCGGCGGTGATGGGGCCGACCTCTCGCAGATCCACTTCTACACCTACAATCCGGCCTTCCTGGCCGCGCTGCCGGCGCTGCTGCGGCACCCCCGGGCGGCGGCCCCGGCGGCGCAGCTGCTGCGGCGGCTCACGGTGGGCTTCGGCTACCTGCCGTCGTGGATGTCGCCCCGGCTGGAGGTGAGAGCGCGGGCGGCGTCCGAGGGGGCGCTGCCGGAGTTGACCATCGACCAGACCGCCTCGGCGACCAGCCGGTCGATGATGGGGCTGGTGGTGCGCCGGCTGATCCGGGCTGCCCCGTCCCTGGACCTGTGGCCGATCCTGGGCCGGGTGGGTTTCTCCCCGGGCGGCAAGAGCTACCACTTCGGCGGCAGCTTCCCCCACGGCGACGGGCCGGGCTCCCCCACCCGGCCGGTGACCGACCGGCTCGGCCGGCTCCCGCAGTGGAGACGGGTCCACCTGGTCGACGCCTCCGTCTTTCCGACCGTCCCGGCCACCACCTTCACCCTCACCGTGATCGCCAACGCCCACCGGATCGCGAGCGAGGCCGCGGACAGTGCCCCGAGCTGACCGCGTCGCCGCGGCCGACGGCGCCCGGGTGGTGGCGATCACCGGTGCCGGCGGCTACGTCGGTGCGTGTGCGGTGGCGGGGTTCGGCGCCGCCGGATATCATGTCCGGCGCCTGGTGCGCCATCCCGGGGAGGGCCGGGACGACGTCGCCTACGCGCTCGATCGGCCCGTCATGGACGACGCCCTCGACGGAGTGGACACGCTCGTCCACTGTGCCTACGACTTCAGCGTCCTGCGCCGGGGTCAGATCTGGTTCGTGAACGTGCTGGGCACCCAGCGCCTGCTGGCGGCAGCGCGGGCGGCCGGGGTGCGGCGCACCATCTTCATCTCCTCGATGTCCGCCTACCGGGGCACGCGCCAGCTCTATGGGCGCGCCAAGCTGGCCGGGGAGGCGATGGCGCTGTCGCAGGGGATGTGCGCCGTCCGGCTGGGGCTCGTGTACGGGGACGACCCCGGCGGGATGATGGGGACGCTGCGACGGCTGGCGGCGCTTCCGGTGATCCCCCTGGTCGGTGGCGACTCGCGCCAGTTCACCCTCCACGAGGAGGACCTCGCGGCGGGGCTGCTGGCGCTGGCCCGGGTGGAGCGGTGTCCCGACGAGGTGGTCGGGCTGGCTCACCCGCAGCCGGTGGCGTTCCGGGACCTGATGGCCCGGATCCGCGCCGACGTCGGAGCCGGCCCGGCGCGAGTCATTCCGGTGCCCTGGCGGCCGGTCTACTGGGGCATGCGGGTGGCGGAGCGGGGACCGGCCCGGCTTCCGCTGCGGGCGGATTCCCTGCTCGGGCTGGTGCGGCCGGCAGCCTCGGTCCCGCGCCCCGCCTGCATCGAGGAGCTCGGGGTTCGGGTTCGGCCGTTCTCGGCATGAGGGGCCATCGCCCGATTGTGATCGTCCCCTCCGACCGCTCAGATCCCGAGATGTAGCCGGCTCCGATGGATTGGATACGCAGCTCGAAGTCCCCGCTCTCAGCGGGGACGGCAGACCCAACGCCTGGCTGGCTCCGTGGGCCAGCCTGACCTGGGGCGCCGCCGGCGGTGGTCGATCCAGGCTCGGGTCAGTCGGCCCACACCAGGAAGCGCGGAGGCAACCCGACGAGGCGACTCGGCCAGCTGAGCTCACGGGCCATGATCCAGTCGACGTCTGCCAGGCGCTCCAGGCGCGGGGCATTCCAGCCGGCCTGAACGAGGAGCGACACCAGCTGGTCGGGCGACGGTCCACGCTGGAGCGGGAGCCTGGCGCGAAGATCCTGCGAGTACCCCGTCGGCGCCGTCTTCAGGATCCTCCGCGCAATCCAGACCAGACGTCGTCCGCCCACCCCGACCGACAGCGGATGGCCGAGAGCATCACTCCAATCCACCAGCACCAGGCGGCCGGCCGGCGCCGCTGCTCGCCATGCCCGCAGCGCGGCGAGCGGGTCAGGCAGCGTCCAGACCAGGTGGCGGGAGACCACAGCGTCCCATGTCGTGTCTGGAAGCCGGTCCGCACGCGCTTGAACCAGCTCGATCGACAGACCCTCGGCCTGGGCCTTGTCGCGGATGCGGTCTAGCATGACCCCCGAGAGATCCAATGCCGTCACGTGATGCCCGAGTCGTGCCGCGATCAGGCTGAGAAAGCCCGTGCCGGCTCCCACGTCGAGCACTCGGCATGGGTCGGTCGGCAAGCGGCGAGCGAGGGTGGCGGTCCAGACAGCCCATTCTATCCGTGTGCGGGGCTGGTGATCGATCGCGGAGTCGTAGGCGATCGCGCCGGCGTCCCAGTACCGTCGAATCTGATCGAACACGTCGGACACGACGCACCTCTCGCTAGCAAACGGTATCAGCTTGGCTTGCCCACTTGGTCGAGGGCGACCAGACCGCGGCGGTGCCGTGGCAGACACTGGCCCATGACGTCTGCGGTGAGCTCATTGGGCTCCGCGAACAACGTCGTGGTGCCCGTGGACTGGTAGCCGCGGGTCATCGTGCCGACGCGCTCGCGCTTGAGCGGCAGCCGAGGCTGGGTCCGGGCAGCCGCCTGAATCTGGTTCCCTTGGCCAGGCACAGCAGCCGCATCCGTTCATGCACCCGCACGCGTGGATCGAGCCTGCCCTCGTCACCACCGGCCGACCCCGGCGGCACGCGCCAGCTGACGACCGGCGTCGGACCGGAGCTTGGCGCTGCGCTGCCAGAACATGTCGCCCCTCGATCTACCTCGCGGACGCGGCGTCATGGGGGGGATTGGGGGGCGGTGGCGATGGAGCGCCCCGATGCCCGGCCGGCCGCGGAGCCGCGGCGGGTCGGGGACCCCTCCCGTCGGCCGTCCTCCCCAGCGCCGGCGTGCTAACACGCCCGGGCGAAGTCGGTGCGGTAGGCGGCCATCGCAGCCGGGTAGAGATCGATGTTGGAGAGACGGTCGGAGAAGTAAGACTGGAACTGGACATTGTTGGCTCGCCGGTGGACGATTCGGGAGACGAAGTTGACGTAGCTGGGGTCGTCGATCCCGTTCAGCCCCCACTCGTCGATG
>DAHUZL010000003.1 GCA_027306655.1 Candidatus Dormiibacterota bacterium | reverse complement strand
CCGGGCAGGAGGGAGTGGTTCCAGCCGGCGGCGCCCTTTGGCAGGGCCGCGTCGCTGGCGACCGCGGCCAGGCTGGCCAGGTCGGTGGTGGTGTGGTAGACGCTGCCGTTGTTCTTCCAGGTGACGGTGCCGCCGGCCTTGAGGCACGCCGTGGCGGGGGAGAACTTCAGGTTGCTGGTGGCGTCGATGGTGACCGTGGTGGGCGCCGTGGAGGCGGAGCACCCGCCCGCCGCCGGGCCTGTGGCCCCCGGCCCGGGACCGCTCAGGGTCTGGCCCGGGATCGGTCCGCTGCCGCAGGCCGCCAGCGCCAGGGCGGCGAGGGGGAGGAGGCAGGCGAGCCGGGGGAAGGGGCCGCGCCGGCGGAGACGGATGGGCATCGGGCCAGGACCTCCAGACATGGCGACACGCACCGGCCTCGGTGGGGCCGCCGACCATCCTACTCGGCGTCCCCCGCTGCACCGGGGGGATCCCCCGGGGGCGGCAGCACCGCCGCCACGCCCAGCGACGCGCCCAGCTGCTGGAGGCGGGCGGAGAAGCCCAGGGTGTGGGGGGACCGGTCCAGGCGGAGGCCGGCGAAGTCGAGATGGTGCACCCACTCGTGCAGCAGCGTGTCCAGGAAGGGCCGCGGGGCGAGCACCTGGCGGCGCACCGCGGTGCGGTGGTAGATGCGGATCCGGCATCGCCGCGGAAGCTCGCCGGGAGCGCCCAGGTGGCACCGGTAGGTGCCGTACGTCCGCCGCGTCAGCCGGCCGCCCCGGTCGCGGCTGTGGAGCTGGGGCCGGTCGGCCACCACCAGCTCGCAGGGGGGGAGCCCGAACGCCTCGTCGAGCACGTCGAGGAGCGCCGACCCCAGCCGCTCCCGCTCCAGCAGGGTGGTGGCATCCAGCAGCGACCGGGCCAGGCTGGCCGCGGCCGACGGGGCCGGGGCGGGCGGGAGGCGGGCGGCCTGGCTGCGCCGGTAGGCGGAGTCAGGCCGTCGCCAAGGGCTCCGCGGCGGGGAGGCGCCCGCTCGGTCTGGGGGCGGGCAGCCGTCGGCCATCGTCCGCCATCATCGCCGCCGCGGGGAGGGGGGCGGGATCCAGCCGGCCGGCGGTCCCGGTCCGGCGCAGCCAGGCGACGAGGGCGTCGGGGGCCAGGCCGGGGGCCCAGAGGAATCCCTGGCCGAGGGTGCACCCCGACCGTCGCAGCGCCGCCAGCTGACCGAGGGACTCCACGCCCTCGGCGATGGCGGCGTACCCCAGCGCGGTGGCCAGGCTCACCACGGCGCCGACGATGACGCGGCCGTTGGGGCTGCTCTCCAGCCGGTTGACGAAGCTGCGATCGATCTTGAGGGCGGTGATGGGCAGGTCCTGAAGGTGGGCGAGCGAGGAGTATCCGGTCCCGAAGTCGTCCACCGCGATCTCGATGCCGAGCCGGCGCAGGGCCCTCAGCCGGTTGGCGGCGGTGGCGTAGTCAGACATGACCAGGCTCTCGGTCACCTCCAGGGTGAGGCCGGATGGCTCCAGGCCGCTGTGGGCGAGGGCGCGCCGCACGGCCGTCCCGAGGTCGCCCTGGAGGAGCTGGCGGGCGGAGATGTTGACCGCCACCCGGAGCTGCGACGCCTCGGCGACGCCGGCGCTGCGGAGCCGCTGGATGGCGCCGCAGGCCTCGACCAGGGTCCAGGCTCCGATCGATTCGATCAGCCCGGTGTCCTCGGCCAGTGGGATGAACTGGACGGGGTCCACCGTCCCCAGCTCCGGGTGGGTCCAGCGAAGGAGCGCCTCCACCATCGGGACCGCGCCGGTGGCGAGGTCCACCACCGGCTGGTAGACGAGATGGAGCTGGCCGAGGTCGAGGGCGCGCCGGAGCGCCTGCTCGGTGGCGGCGAGCGCCACCACCCGCGAGCGGAGCCGCTCGTCGAAGACCTCGACCCGGTCCCGGCCGCACTCCTTGGCCCGGTAGAGGGCGATGTCGGCGTCCCGGATGAGGTGGTCCGGACGTGCCCCGGGTCCCCCCAGGGCGACGCCGACGCTGGCCGTCACCAGCAGCTCGCGGCCGTCGAGGTCGATCGGCTCCCGGATCGCATCCGCCACCTTGCTGGCGACCTGGACGATCGCCCTCCCGTCGGTCAGGTCCTCGCAGGCGATCGCGAACTCATCGCCGCCGAGGCGGGCCACCGTGTCCTCCGGTCGGGTCACGCGCACCAGGCGGGCGGCCACCGAACGGAGCAGGACATCGCCGGCCCCGTGTCCGAAGGTGTCATTGATGGTCTTGAATCGGTCGAGATCGATGAGGATGGTGCCCACCAGCCCGGGATGGCGCTCGAGCCGGCGGACCGCGTGGTCGAGCCGGTCCTGCAGCAGGGTCCGGTTGGCGAGCCCGGTGAGGGGGTCGTGGAGGGCGGCGCGGGCGGCCGCCTGCTCCGCCGTCTTGCGCTCGGTGACGTCGTGGTAGTTGGCGACGATCCCGCCGATGGCGGGGTCGTCGCGGATGTCGGTCACGGTGAGCTCGAGGGTCCGCCAACGGTCCATGTCCGCCGCCGGCTCTCGAACGTCGGCCAGCCGCACCTCGGCGGTCAGGGGCCGGCCGGGTCGGTCCATCGCGCGCCGGACCAGCTCCGCCACGGTGAGCCGGTCCTCCGCGTGGATGTGGAGCGCGAGCGCCTCCGGGCCGAGCCGGCCGGGGGCGATCCCGAACATCGTGCGGTAGCGCGGGCTGGTGTACAGGACCTCGCCCTCCGGGGTGAAGACCGCGACCGGGTCGTTGGCGTGCTGGATCAGCCCCCGGAAGCGCGCCTCGCTGGCGCCCACCGCCTCGCGGAGCTCGACGGCGCCGAGGACCTCCCCGACCTCCGCGCCGAGGATGCCGACCGCCTCGACGTCCTCTGTGTCCGGGGCCGCGCCTCCTGCGGAGCCGCACACCAGCAGCGCGCCGAGCCGGTCGCCGACGCGGATCGGGGCCGCCACCACGCGGCCGGTGCCGGAGTCCGTGACCAGCGGGCGAGTCGCGCTCCCCAGCTCTTTGGCCAGCCCGCAGGCGGCCTCCCCGAGCCAGTGGAGGGTGGCCGGGTCGAGCCCCTCGCTGGCGCCCAGCCGTCCTCCCGCACCGTCCGTGCCGAGGTGCCAGACCGCCGCCCATCCCTCGCCCCACGCGAGCGGGGCCCGGACCGCCGCCGCCAGCACCGCCCCGGCGTCGGCCGAGAGGCCGGTGGTCGCCACCCGGGCGACCCCCGCCAGAAGGTCGGCGCGATGGCGGGCGTGCTCGGCCGAGTGGGCCTGGCTGTGCGCCAGCCGGGCGAGCTCCCGGGCCAGGAAGGAGGTGAGGAAGTAGGTGGCGGCCAGGGTGGCGGACCGAACCAGGAGGAGGGCCGGCGTGGGCGTCGCCGCGTCCCCGGCGAGAGCGGCCGCGTAGCCGAGGACGGTGAGCGTGAGGAGGGGGAGGTGCGACCGCCGCGGGTAGACCGCGGCGAAGAACATGACGATGAGGAGGTTGTCCACCCAGAGCGGCGAGCGGCCACCGCCGGTGGCGGCGACGGCGGCGTCGACCAGGGCGATGGAGGTGGCGCACCACCCGTACAGGAGCACGGATCCCGTCCCGCGCTGAAGGAGGCGCGGCCAGGGGGCGACGGCGATCGCCAGGGTGACCAGGCTGCCGGCGACCTCGGCGGCGACCAGCGTCGGCGTGGCGATCGCCGGGTGGCCGGGGACGGCCGCGAAGACCACCACGCTGGCCAGCACCAGGGCGCTGGTGAGCGCGCCGAGCCGGATCGCGCGCAGGCGGAAGACCGCCAGCGCCTCGTCGTCGCCCGGGCCCATGTCCCGGTCATCATCACGGCCGCGGAAGGACGGCCGATCCCCGGTGACGCCGTCGTCGCAGGACCGCGACCGGGACGGGCGGGATCGTGGCCGAGGGCCGTCACCCGCGACCCTCGCGCAGCGGCCCGCCGGCCGACTTGGAAGTGTCGGCCCGATGATTCACGACCCCACCTGACTCGCCGGGGTTGACACGCACCGCCGGCGATCCCCTCGACCTGCGCGCGGAGGCTCGCTCCACCCGCCCGGCGCGGGGCTGGCGAGCGGGCGTGCGGTCTGGCGGCGTGAGGGCGCGCAGGGCGGCCGGCAGGTTGGCCCCGGTGGTGAAGCGGTCGACCCAGGAGAGCTGCTCCTCGAGCGTGCGGATGAACCGCTCCACGACGCCGTTTTTCGCCGGTGAGCACGCGGGTCGCGTCCGTGCCCCACATCTGCTGAGCTCCTCAGCCCGGTGGAGAGTGCTGGCCCACGGACTCGTGCCCCAGGTGTCCCGGAGGAGGTTCCACTCCTGGGGCTGTCACGCCGATCTGGCGTTGATGGCGCTATAATGGCGGCATGCCCAGTGTCCAGGTCAAAGGTGTTCCCGCCGAGACCCATGCTGTGCTCCGGCAACGGGCGGCAACGGCCAACCAGTCGCTACAGGAGTACCTGCGCCAACGGCTGATCGAAGAGGCCGCCGCGCCGACGGTGGAGGAGGTCCTGGGGCGGGCCGGCGGCCGGGCCGGGGGGTCGGTCCCGTTTTCCGAGGCGGTAGCCGTCCTGCGCCAGGACCGTGATCGTCGTTGATGCGAGCGTGCTCTTGCCGGCTCTCGCCGACGACGGGGCCGACGGCGACCGGGCCAGGCAGCGCTTGCGCGACGAGCATCTGGCCGCTCCCGAGCTCGTCGACCTGGAGGTGTCCTCGGTCCTGAGGCGGCTCCTCGTCGCGGGCCGCCTGCCCCTACGACGAGCTGAGCTGGCGATGTCCGACCTTGTGGCCCTGCCCCTGCGCAGGGTTTCGCACCGGGTGCTGCTCGCACGGTGTTGGGAGCTCCGGGACACCCTGACCGTCTACGACGCCTCATACGTCGCCCTGGCCGAGCAGCTCGAGACGATCCTGGTCACCGCGGACACCCGCCTGGCTGGCGCTCCCGGGCTCCGGTGCAAGGTCAACCTCGTGACCAGCACCCCAGGGTAGCCAGAAGCACCGCCGCAAAACGATCGTCTACCGGGCGTGTGATCCCGGGGTCAGCTCCAATCGAGAGGTCAGCCACGCTGCGACGCGCGTCTCGTCCCACTCGCTGGATGCAATGGCGACTCTCGCGTCCTCGGACTCGTCGATCGAGGGGGATGTGCGCCATGCCCACCTGTTCGACTCGATGAAGAGCCGGAGGGCGACCCAGGCCGTTCGCGTGTTGCCGTCGGGTCGCGGGTGGCTCTTGGCAAGACGGACGGCGAGCACGGCCGGCTTGTCGATGAAGTCCGGGTAGAAGTCCTCGCCGGCCCGTCCCGCCCCCGGGGCATGCGGGGCGGATTCCGCGAGGTCCGGGCACGCGACTCGGCTGAGGGTATTCGGGTCGAGCCCGGTGACCTCCGCGGCGATGGCCCGGTAGTCGGTCAGGTCCAGGTAGTGGACCTTCACCTGGCCAGGCGTTCGAGCAGCTCCTGGTCCTCCTTGATGATGCGCTGTACCCGGGACTTGAACTCAGGATCCGCCCTACGGGCCTCGACGGCCTCGACCAGCGCCCGACGGACCGTCTCGTTCAAGCTCAAGTCTTTGACTCGGGGGGTGCTCGATTGCGGTCACGTCTCGCGCGGCGAGATGAGTGCCGGGGCGGCTCGCTGCTGCGTCGGTGGACGAACAACCGCACGGGAGGGGCCGGGAGCTCCTCCGCCACCCAGCAGTGGGAAGACCACAGGCGGCAGGGGTCGCGGCCACCGGCGCAAGTCCGTAGTGCCTCTCGAACTGCATGCCTCAAACGGGACGCTGCCGCCGCCGATCCGATCGTCGCCAGCGCCTCGCGACACTCGCGTCCCGGCGACGACGCGTGAGCGTGCCCGTCGTTGACCGCGACGGACGGACTGCGAGCCATGCCGTCGAACGCGGTTACACGAAGAGGATTGTGAGAGACCACACCCTCGGCGGCGGCTGGGGCTGGCCGTACGCGGGGCGCCGGGACGGCGACCGCGCGAGCCCCCCCCCGTCGGGAGGCCGTGGACGTCGCCCGGCCAGCCTTCGCGCGGTGCCGGGAGCGGGGCTCGAACCCGCACGCTCTCGCGAGCCGCGGTTTTTAGGACCGCTGCGTCTGCCGTTCCGCCATCCCGGCCGGGGCCGGCGGCAGGCCCGCCACCCGCAGGGTAGACGGTGGCGGCCGTCGGGTGCGTTGACCGGCGGCGGCCCGGCCCCTATCCTCGTCGCAGGGTCCTGGATCGATGGCAGACGCCGACTGTTCCGACTGCGAGTGTCGTCGGCCTCAGGCGCCGGTCCCGGCGGGGCGGGGCGCGTGAGGCTCTCGATGAAGGCCGACTACGGCCTGCGGGCGCTGGTGGACCTGGCCGCCCATTACCCGGGGCCGGCCGTCCCCTGCCACGCGATCGCGCGCCGGCAGGAGGTGCCGGCGGCCTTCCTCGACCAGGTGCTCCTCTGCCTGCGCCGGCACCGCCTGGTCGCCAGCACCCGAGGGCCGCACGGTGGCCACGTCCTGGCCCGGCCGCCCGGAGAGATCCGTCTCAGCGAGGCGCTGGCCGCGCTGGAGGGGCCGCCCCCACCGATGGCCTGCTTCCGTGCCCCCGCCGCCTGCCAGGCGGCGGGCCGCTGCCGGCTCCGGCGGGCGCTGCGGGCGGCCGAGGCGGCCGCCCAGGCGACGCTGGCGGAGACGACCCTCGCCGACCTTCTCCCCGGCGAGGCGCCGATCCCCCTGGTGGCCGGCCCGGCCGCCTGATCGAGCCCGGCCGGTCGGGACCGGCGGCGACCGGCTTTGCATAATGGGGCGCCATGGTGGGTGCGCCCCGGGCCGAGATCGGGGTCTTCGGCGGCTCCGGGCTCTACCAGCTCCTCGACGACGCCGAGACGGTTCCGTGCCCGACCCGCTACGGCGATCCCAGCGATGTGGTGACGGTGGGGGTGATGGGGGGTCGGCGGGTGGCGTTCCTGCCCCGGCACGGGCGCGCGCACACGATCCCGCCCCACCGGATCAACTATCGGGCCAACCTTGAGGCGATGCGGATCCTGGGCGTCCGCCGCATCCTCGCGCCCTGCGCGGTGGGCTCCCTGCAGGTCTCGATCGCGCCCGGTCAGTTCGTGGTGCCCGACCAGTTCGTGGACCGCACCCACGGACGCGCCGACACCTTCCTGGACGGCCCGCGGGTCGGCCACGTGAGCGCCGCCGAGCCGTACTGTCCCGAGCTGTGCCACACCCTGGTGACCGCCGCCCGCGCCGAGTCGGTCACCGTGCACGAGACCGGGACCCTGGTCGTCATCCAGGGGCCGCGGTTCAGCACCCGGGCGGAGTCGCGGTGGTACGCGGCCAGCGGCTGGCACGTGATCGGGATGACCGGCTACCCGGAGGCCGTGCTGGCCCGGGAGCTCGGCATCTGCTACGCCGCGATCGCGCTCGTCACCGACCACGATGCCGGCCTGGCGGCCGACCCGACCGTGGCCCCGGTGACCCACGAGCAGGTGCTGGCCGTCTTCGCCCAGAACATCGCCCGGGTGCGTCAGGTGCTGGAGCGTGCGGTGGGGGCGCTGTCCGCCCCGCCCGCCTGCAACTGCCGCGCGGCCCCGGCGGCAGCGGGGATCCTGGACCCGTGACCGGCGCGCTCCCGGCGACCCGCCATCACCTGGTCGCCGACGACGACCTCTGGCGGCGGAACCGTCTCTTTCTCGGGTACCCCGCCCTCCTGCTGCTGGCCTTCACCCTCCTGGGGGTGATCGTCCACCACGTCTTCGACCCCAGCTTCCTTCTTCTGGCCGCGATCCTGGGCCTGGGCGCGGGCCTGGTGTACTGGCGCCGCCGGACCCGGTACGTGGCGCTCGCTCCCGACGGTCTCCTCCTCCAGGGCGGGCTGCGGCGCTGCGTCGTCGCCTTCGACCAGCTTCGGTTGGCGCGCACCCAGACCCTCGGCTCGCTCTACGAGGCGCCCTCGCGGCGCGGCCAGCTGCCGCCCACCCTGCGCCGCTACGCCGCCCGCCCGGTGCTCGTGATCCGGGTCGAACGGGACGCGCCCGCCCTCGCCGACGCGGCGCGCATCCTGGGGCGGCGGGCCGTCCTCGACCGCGACCTGGTGCTCCTGGTGCTGGGGGCCGGCGCGCTCGAAGAGGAGCTCGCGCCGGCGATCCCCCGGCGCCCGCCGCCGTCGTCCGGGCGGATCCAGCGGGCGGGACGTCGGCGGGCCGGGTGAGCCGGGTGGCGGCGGGCACCGTCCCCCGGTGGCGCCGCGAGTGGCGCTGGGCGGTCGGGTGCGGCGTGGCGTTCGCGCTCGTCGACGCCCTGATGCGCTGGCCGGTGAACCCGGTGGTGGCGTTCGTGCTCCTGGAGGCCCCCTGGGGGCTGTCGCTGCTTCTCCGCCGCCACCGCGTTGTCACCGGTGTGGACGGCATCGACTGCTGGATCGCCGGGGGGTTCGTGGCGGCCGCGCTGGTGGTGCGCCTCGCCAGTCCGATCTTCCCCGACATCCTCTCCGGCCACTTCACCCTGGCCGGGACGGTGCCCGCGCCAGCCGGGGTGCACCGCTCGCCCACCCACGAGTGGCTCGGGATCGGCGCCTGGGGCCTGGGGACGCCCATCGACACCGGCGGCTGCACCAACGTCCCCACCGGCCCCCACAACGTGGAGCGGCGCCGGTGCGGGTTCGTGTTCGACGAGGTGTACTTCGCGGTGGACGGGCTGGACAACCTCAAGGGTGTCGACTACTTCGATCCCGAACCGCCGCTGACCAAGCTGTTCATCTCCGCGGGGATCAGCTGGCTGGGATTCGACCCCTGGGGGTGGCGGATCATGCCGGCGATCCTGGGCAGCCTCTTCATCGGCATCATCTACCTGCTCGCCCGCCGGCTCTGGAACCGCGACCGCTGGTTCGCGGTGCTGGCCGCCCTGCTCGCCTCCCTCGACGGCCTGGCTCTGGTCGAATCGCGCACCGCGGTGATCGACATGATCGCCGGCTTCTTCGTCGCCCTGGCCTACTGGGCGTTCCTCGTCCACTGGCACGCGCGCACGCCCAGGTCCTGGCGCTGGACCCTCTACCTGACGGCGGTCGCCTGCGGCCTGGGGGTGGCCGCCAAGGCCGACACCATCCCCGCCATCTGCGTCATCGTCATCTGCCTGGTCGGCCGGTGGGTCTGGCCGCGGATCAGGCTGACCGCCCAGGGGTCGGACGGCGCCGCGATCACGATCGGCGGCGCGGGGCAGGGGGGGACGCCGTGGGCGGTGCCCCACGTGGCCCGGGCGGCCTGGCACCACGTCGCCGCCGGCGCCGTCATCGTCCTGCTGTTCTATGCGTCGTTCTTCCGCTACTGGTCGACTCCGCACACCCTCTACGTCAACTACGCCGACACCGGCCTCGGCACCGCCACCTGCACCGGGATCACCACCCCGGCCTCGGTGTGCAAGCTCCCGGTGGCGCTCCCCCTGGCGAGGGACCGGATCGGACCGCTCACCGTCTGGCTGCCCACCGGCATCAACCTGCCCCAGACGGTCAGCGACGTGGTCATGAACAGCGTCGCCGCCCTGAGCTACCAGGCCACCCTGACCTCCGGACACCCCTTCGCGTCCCCGTTCTGGAGCTGGCCGATCGTCTACCACCCGGTGCTGTTCTATGCGCAGTACTCCGGGCTGGGCAGCCAGGTGGTGGCGGGCCAGACGGTCGCCAACTACGCCTGGGTCACCGACATGGGCAACCCCATCCTCTGGTGGCTGGGGCTGCTCGGGCTGGCCTGCTGCCTGTACCTGGTGGTGCGCCGCCGCGACCGGGTCGCCGCCTTCATCCTGCTCGGCTACCTCGTCGACTGGTTGCTGATCTGGTCCTGGCCGTCGCGGGTGCTCTTCTATTACGAGATGATCGGGGCGCTGCCCTTCCTCTGCCTAGGCCTCGCCTACCCGCTGGCCCGCCTGCGCCGGAGTACGGTCCAGCTCAGCTGGGGCGCGGTGCAGCTCCCGCGGTGGTCGGGGCGCGCCCTCACCTGGACCGTGGTGCTGGCGGTCTTCGTCGCCTTCATCTACTTCTACCCGCTCTGGACCGGTGCGCCCCTCGCCGAGCCCGCCTTCTACCAGCACCTCTGGCTGCCGGGCTGGTCCTGAAGGCACGTCCCGATCCGCCCGCGAGCGGGGTCCGCCGGCGGGCGGTGGCCGGAGGGTGGCGATGACCGTCCTGCTCGACCTCGCCTACTGGCTGCTCACCCTCGTCGCGGGGGCCGCCGCCGTCGGCCTGGCGCCGGTGGAGTGGCGCTGGTCGGAGCGGATCGCACTGAGCCTCGTGGTCGGGCTGGTCCTCGGCACCCTCGCCGGCTATCTCGTCGCCCTCGCCGCCGGGGTGTCCGCGGTGAGCGCGCTGGGCGGCCCGCTGCTCGTCCTCGCCGCCGCCCTGGGGCTGGACCGGATGCTCCGAGTGTCCCCGGCGGGGCCGTGGCGCGCCATGGCGCGGGAGCTGGTCCAGGACGGGATGTCGGGGAGCGCCCTGGTCACCGGGCTGTTCCTGGTCGCGCTCGGGGTCGGCCTCCTCCTCCTCGTCAGCCGGGCGCTGATGACGGGGCCGGGCGGGGTGGTGACGGCCGGCTACGGCCCCACGTGGGCGGACTGGTCGGTGCACGCCAGCTACGCGGAGAGCTTCTGGCGCGGCCACAACCTTCCCCCGACGGACACCCTCCTCGCCGGCACCGCCCTCCGCTACCCCTTCATGGCCGACTTCCAGTCCTCGCTGCTGCTGGGGATCGGCCAGCCCCTGGTGGCGTCCCTGGTGGTGCCATCGTGGCTGGTCACGTGGGCGGCGCTGACCTTGGCCTGGAGCCTGGCCCGCCGCCTCCTGCGCTCGCGCCTCGCCGCCACGGTGGCGCTCCTGCTCATGGTCTTCGGCGGCAACCTCGGCTTTGCCCGCCTCTACCCCGACACCTGCCACGCGCTCACCCCCGTGGTGGCGGGCGCGCGCGCCAACCTGGCCCAGGGCTCGTGCCACGGGGCGGCCCTCGCCGCTCCCACGACCGTGGCGGCCGTCGTGGCCGACCTCCCCACCACCCTGACCCACCTTCCCCGCTTCTACGACGGCGAGGCGGGGACGGCGCCGCCGCTCCCGGGGCTGCAGTGGTGGGAACCGCTCCTCGTGTACTGGCTTCCCCAGCGCGACTTCGACTACGGGATGGCGCTGCTGGCCGCCGTCGCCCTCGCCGGCTGGGTGGCGATCAGCCAGCGCCGCCCCCGAGTCGGGCTCGCCGCCGGGATCCTCGCCGGCGCGCTCCCGCTCTTCAACCCGTTCGGCTGGATCGCCGCCCTCGCCCTGGCCGTCGGATGGGTCGTCCTCTACCGCCGCCGGGAGGCGGTCCTGCTGGCGGCGCCCCTGCTGGTCATCGGCCTGCCCCGCGAGCTCTACGACGCCCTCGGGCCCCATGGCCAGATCGCCAACCCGGTCGGCGCCAACCTGTTCCCCGTGCTCCAGCTGGGCTGGCTGGCGACCCCCGGCGGCGCCTGCACCGCCCAGCAGCTCCACCCCGGCGCCGTGTGTGCCGGCCTCTACCTCGCCGGGGCGGGCCCGGGGGCTGTCCTCGACTACCTCACGACCACCCTCGGCCGGCCGGCCTTCTGGTCGGACGTGGCCGGCTTCTGGTTCGTCAACACCGGGCTCTTCCTGCCCCTGGCGGCGCTCGCCGCCCTGCTCGCGTGGGCCAGCCGGGGGCGTCCGCTGCGTCTGCCGGGCGCTCCCCCGGCGGGGGCGGTGCGCTTCTGCGCCCCCGCCTTCTTGCTCTTCCTGCTCGCCAACCTGGCCGTCCTGCAGCCCTGGTCCTGGGACGACACCAAGCTCTTGGCGCCCTGGTACCTGATCGCCGCGGTGCCGGTGGCCGGCCTGCTCACCCCCTGGCTGCGGCGGCGGTGGCTGGGAATCCCCGCCGCGCTGATCCTGGTCACGCTCGTCGCTAGCGGCGTCCTTGCGCTGGCCCGGGCCCTGCCCGGGGAGGGACCGCCTGCGGTGGGGGCGGCCCCCGCGGTGAGCCTGCCCTGGGCAGGCCCCCCGGAGCAGCTGGTGGCCCGGGCGGTGCGTCGCCGCACTGCGCCCGAGGCGGTCTTCCTCACCGAGGGCCAGCCCAACGACCCGGTCTCGACCCTGGCCGGCCGGCGGCTGGTCCTCGCCTACGACGGGTGGCTGTGGAGCTACGGGATCCCGCTCCGGACCACCTACGACGCGGTCCGGCGGATGTTCCTGGGGTGCCCGGCGGGGGTCCGGCGCTGCGCCGCCACCCGCCTGCTCCGCGCCCACCATGTCGCCTACGTGGAGCTGGAGCCGGGCGACTACAACGGCCTCACGGTCAACGCCGCCTGGTTTCGCGCGATGCGCTTCCCGATCGTGGTCCAGACCGGCGGGTACACCATCTACCGGGTCGGGCGGACGTGAGGGGGGCGCCGCCGGCGGCCGCCGGCCGCATCGACGCCCACGTCCACCTGCTCCCGGACGAGCTCCTCGCGGTCGGCAGCCCGGCCTGGCACGATCCCTGGTTCCGGCAGTGCCACGCGGGCCCTCGCCCCTCCCGCGCCGCCGACGCGGCGGCCATCGTCGCCGCCCTGGACCGGGCGGGGTACGACCGCGCGGTGGTGGTCGGCTGGCCCTTCCGCGACCCGGAGCTGCTCCGCAGCGGCAATGACCGGGTGGCGGCGGCGGTCCGGGCCCATCCCGCCCGGCTGATCGGCCTCGCCACCGTCAATCCTGACCGCCCCGGATGGGCCGACGAGCTCGATCGCGCGTCCGCGCTCGGGCTCGCCGGTGTGGGCGAGGTCAACCGCGACGCCCAGGGGTTGGGCCTCGAGCCGGGGGGATCGCTCCACGCCCTCCTGGACGCCTGTGCGGCCCGGGACTGGCCGGTCCTCCTCCACGCCAGCGAGCCCGTGGGCCGCGCCTACCCGGGCAAGGGCACGGCCGATCCCGGCGCCCTCTGGCCGCTCCTGGACGCGGTCCTCGCCGCCGGCGCGCCGCCCCGGCTCTGCCTCGCCCACCTCGGCGGCGGCCTGCCCCTCTACGCCCACATCCCCGAGGTCCGGGCGCTCTGCCGGCGGCTCTGGTTCGACCTCGCCGCCCTGCCGTCCCGGTACCGGGCCACCGCCGCCGCCGAGGCCGGGCGGCTGGTGGGCTGGGACCGGCTCGCCCTGGGGAGCGACTTCCCGCTCCTCGGGCTGGAGCGGTACGGCGCGCTCCTCGACGCCGTGCCGGCGGACGCCCGCGGCTGGGTCGAGGGAGGGAGCGCCTCGGCCTGGCTCGGGGAGGGGACGGCCCTCGGGTGAGCTCCGGGGGGGCCCCGGCGCGCCCGCCGTTGCGCTGGCGCCGGCACCCGCCGGGTCGGCAGACTCCGGGGATGGCCGATGCGCCCCCGCTCACCTTCTGCCTGGTGGCGATGGAGGGCCCCGACCCCTACAGCCAGGCGGGGGGACTCGGGGTTCGGGTCACGGGGCTCGCCCACGCCCTCGCCCGCGCCGGCTTCCCCACCCACCTTGTCTTCTGCGGCGACCCCGACCGGGCAGAGCGGGAGCGGCACGGGGAGCTGCACCTCTGGCGGGTGGCCCAGGCGCTGTCAGCGGAGCACCGCGGCGGCGTCTACGACGGCGAGGCGCGCAAGGTCGCCTGGCTGGACACCGTCCTGCCGGAGGCGGTGGTGGACGACGTCCTCGCCCCCGCGATCGCCGCCGGCCGGACCCCGGTCGTGATCTTCGAGGAGTGGCAGGCGGCCCCCTGGGCGCGGCGGACCTCGGACCTCCTCCACCGGGGGGGGCTCCGCCATCGCGCGCTCCTGCTCTGGAACGCCAACAACCAGTACGGCCTCGATCGGATCGACTGGGGCACCCTCACCTTCGTGTGCGGGGTCACCACCGTGAGCCGCTTCATGAAGCAGCTGCTGCTCGGACGCTTCGGCGTCGAGGCGGTGGTGATCCCCAACGGGGTCGCCGAGACCGCCTTCCGGCCGGCGCCGCCCCAGGATGTGGCGGTCCTGCGGGCCGCGGCCGCACCGTCCGCGCTGCTGGTCAAGATCGGCCGGTTCGACCCCGACAAGCGCTGGCTCCAGGCGGTCCGGGGGGTGGCCGACCTCCGGCGGGCGGGACGGCGCGTCCGCCTGCTGGTGCGCGGCGGGGTGGAGGCGCACGGCGCCGAGGTGCTCGCCACCGCCCGGGCGTTGGGACTGGAGGTGGCCGAGTGGCGCCGGGCCATCCCTGATGCCGACTCCCTGGCCGAGGCGCTGCGGGCGACGGCGCCCGCCGCCGTGCTTGACCTGCGCGCGTTCCTGCCCGAAGCACTGCTGCCCACCCTCTACGCGGCCGCGTCCGCGGTGCTGGCGAACTCGGGCTTCGAGCCGTTCGGGCTGGTCGGCCTGGAGACGATGGCGGCGGGCGGGGTGGCGGTGGTGGGGGCGACCGGCGAGGACTACGCGCGCCATCTCCACAACAGCCTCGTGATCGAGACCGAGACCCCGGAGGAGCTCGCCCTGGGGCTCGACGCCGTGCTCGCCGACCCTGCCCGCGCCCTGCGCTTGCGCCCAGCCGCGCGGGCGACCGCGCGGACCTACCGGTGGCCGCTGGTCCTCGCCGACGACCTGCTCCCCCGGTTGCCAACTCTGGCGGCCCGCCAGGGGGTGGCCTGGCCGGACCGGCGGGGGACCTGAGCGCCGGGTCCGCGTGCGGGGGTGGGCACCGGTACGATGGCGGCGCCATGTCGATCGCCGCGGAGGCCGGCGCGCTCGCCCCGGTGCGCCGCCGCCCCGCCCGCCGCGAGACCGCTCGCAGGGGAGCGCCGGTGCGGGCGGCGAGCCTGCTCGCCCTGGGCGGTGTCCTCGGCGCGGCCGAGAACGAGTCTCCCGGCTCCTGAATGGACGAGGGAGTCGGCGTGCCGGCGGCGGCGGCCGGCGCCGACCTGCGCGTCGAGACCGTGAGGGTGGGGCCGTACGGCAACAACGCGTACGTGGTGACCTGCCCCGCGACCGGCGACGCGGTCCTGATCGACGCGGCCGACGAGGCCGAACGGATCGAGGCGCTGCTGGCGGGGGTGCGGCTCACCGCCATCGTCACGACCCATGGGCATCCGGACCACTGGCAGGCCCTCGCCGCGGTGCGCGCCGCCCACCCCGACGCGCGCGCGGCGATCCACCCCGGGGACGCCGGGATGGTGCTGTCCCCGCCGCCAGACCCACTCCGCGACGGAGACCGCATCCCGGTCGGGCGGGGATCGCTGCTCGTCCTCCACACCCCCGGCCACACGCCGGGGAGCGTGTGCCTGCGGGCCCCCGGCCACCTCTTCAGCGGCGACACGCTCTTCCCGGGCGGCCCGGGGGCGACACGCCCGCCGCTGGGCGACTTCGCCACCATCATCGCCAGCCTGCGCGACCGGCTCTTCACCCTGCCCGACAACACGGTGGTGCATCCCGGGCACGGCGACCCGACCACGATCGGCGCGGAGCGCCCGCACCTCGAGGAGTGGGTCGCCCGCGGGTGGTGAGCCGGGCGCGGGAGGCGGCCCGGCGCCGGCCGGCGGGGCCACCCCGCGCCGACGCCGCCCGCCGCTCGCACCGGTGGCGGAGCGTACCCGGATTGAGTGCGGCGCATGCTCTCAATTCAATCGCGGCCAGGCCGCCAGTCCGTTCCCGCCACCCCTGCTCATCGAGTCAGGTCTGATCTCGCCAACCCGCGCGATCAGGTGATCGACGGACCGTACTGGCCTCCAGGCCCAGCAGGTGTCGGTACAGTTCGGTGTCTCTCATGGGGCCATCTTGGCCCCCCGCCCGGCCAAGTCAGCCCCCGCCTACCCACTGAACAGCCGGAAGCACCCGAATTTGACAGGTTAAGGGGTCCAGCCTGACCGTCGGTGGGGACTGAGCGGGTCGCCCCGACCTTCGGCCACAGGGGCCAGCCCGTCGAGATCCAGCTGGGCCGAGTCGACGTCAACCGTCGCGGTCACCCCCCACCCCAGCAGGCGTCGGGAGATGTGGCGATCGGAGTCAGGCGCGCCCGAGAGCTTCCCGGCCCGGGAAGCGTGGCTGGTCCGACGGGTTTCCTTTCGGACCGCCCGCTCAGCGGGCCCCCACCACCGCTCGCTGGAGCGCTGGAGCCAGGGCCGGACGTGCGAGAAGCACTGCATGCGACGGTAGACATGGTGGCGAACGCTGGCGAGCCCGACCCTCCGCTGCCGGCGCCCAGCCGGTCCCGAAGGGCCAGAATGAGGCTCCGGGCGGGGTGACCCGTGGGGCCGGGCATGGCCGACGGTAGGAGATGATCCGTGTATCCGTTTGAGCGCTTCACGGAGAGGGCCAAGAGGGTCCTGACCCTGGCCCAGGACGAAGCCGAGAAGTCCCACCGCTCATACATCGCTCCCGAGCACCTCCTGCTCGGACTGCTACGAGAGGGTGAGGGACTGGGTCCTAGGGCACTGTCGGACCTGGGCGTTGAGATCCATCAGGTGCGGGCAAGAATCGATTCGGCCTTGGGCCGGAACGAGCGGATCTTTGGCCAGCAGATCATCCCGACGTCGACGGTGAAGAAGATCATCGAGATCGCCTTCGAAGAGGCGAAGCGGATGAACAACATCTATGTCGGCACCGAACACCTGCTGCTCGGACTGCTGATCGAGGGGGACGGGATGGCCGCCCATGTGCTCCAAGAGCTAGGCGTTGACGCCGAGAAGGTGCGCGACACCCTACCGCACAATGTGGATGAGGTCAGTATTGGTGAGCAGCCGCTCCGCGGCGCTGCTCGGTCGGAAGGGATCGGTGACTACGAGACCCCAGCGCCCGAGTCGTTCCGATCGCCCCGCCGTGGCTTTGGCGCGCTCATGTCCTTCACGAGCGAGGCGATGAGCGCTTTGGCGCTCGCCGAGGAGGAGGCGGTGAAATCCTCCGTGGGCTACATCGGGACTGAGCATCTGCTCCTAGGACTCGTTCGGCAGGCCGAAGGCGCCGCTGCCCAGGTGCTGCTGGCGCTGGGCGTCGACTTGGCGCGGGTGCGCCAAGAGGTGGCGCGGAAGCCACCCCCTTTCCCTCGGCTCGCGGTGCAGACCGTGCTCCCGACGAGCGGCCTTCGAGCGGTCACCGCCCTTGCCCGACGCGAGGCCCTGAAGGACCCTGCCGAACGAGTGGATACGCAGCACCTGCTGCTCGCCATCACGGCCTTGGACCAGGAACCCGGGGCTTGCCTCCTGACGGCGATGGGGGTCGATTCCGCCGCAATCCGAGAGAAGCTGAACAGCGTCGGAGGCGAGTCGCCGGCCTAGCCGCAGGCAAGTCCCATCGTTGGTGGGAATTCGCTCGGGCCTCAGGGATGGATTCATCAGGTCGCTGTAGTATTCGGCGCTTCGGGCCTTCAGTGGGTCGATCGCGAGGCCCGCGACGGCTCTGGCCTGGCTGCAGCCCGGACGCTACGGGCTGAGGGGAGGCGACGCGGACGTCCGGAGGGACAGCCCCCACCGGAGTCAGCTCGAAGAGGCGACCGCCAGCGCCTCCCCGCCGCAGCGCCACCGCGGGGCGCGGGGGACGGCCCCGCCCGCCCAGCAGTTCGGCGGCCAGGATGCGCCCCCCTCGACCCTGATGCAGACCTGGGGCTGCTACCCGCGCGCGTTCTCGACGGTGAACGCCGCGCCGGCCTCAGGCAGCCTCCGGAGCGGGGGCGTTGCATCGGCGTGCTGCGCTCAAATGTCCCAGGAGCGAAGGCATCCTTTCAATCGCGGCCCGGCCGCCAGTCCGTTCCCGCCACCCCTGCTCGTCGATACCGGTCAGAGCGGCAGGACACCCTGCTGGAGGCGGCCGAGGAAGCTTCGGCGGTGGTGGCGGCTGGCCCCGAGTCGGAGGATGGCGGCGAGGTGTTCCGCGGTGCCGTAGCCCTTGTTGCGGTGCCACTGGTACCCCGGCAGATCGCCGTGCAGCCGCACCATGATCCGGTCGCGATGGACCTTGGCGACGATCGACGCCGCCGCGATCGCGGGAACGGCGTCGTCGCCGCCGACGATCGCCGTGTAGGGACGGCGGGTGGTGAGTCGGAGTCGGCCGTCGCAGAGGTAGTGGGGGGCGTCCAGGACCGCGATCAACCGCTCGAAGGCGGCCCGGTTCGCCCAGCCGACCCCGCGGGCGTCGATCGTCGCCGGATCGAGCTCGACCAGGGCGAGGTCCAGCGCCGCCTCGCGCACCGCCGGCTCGACCGCCTCGCGCTGGGCCGCGCTGAGCCGCTTGCTGTCGCGCAGGAGCGGATGGGTGAAGCTCGGGTCGAGCACCACCGCCGCCGCCACCAGGGGCCCGGCCAGCGATCCCCGGCCCACCTCGTCGATCCCGCAGGCGCCCGGTGGCCACGCGGGTGCCCCATCGGCGCCGGGGGCGGACGGCCTCACCGGCGCAGTGTACGGGGAACGTCGGGCGCAGCCGGGACGTCCCCAAGGCGTGAGGATCGCCGGCCGGTTGCGTCCGCTGGGCCTGCTGCTGGCCCTGGGGTGGGGTGCGGCCCAGGTCACCGCCGCCCCCGTCCCCGCCGGTCGGGGGGCCCTACCCGCGTTCGAACGGGCGGCCGCGATCAGGATCCTGGCTCTGACGGTCCTGCCCCCGGGGGCGGTCCCCGTCCACGGCGCCGCCGCCCCTGGGCTGGGCCAGCCCTTCGAGCGGCCGGCGACGCCCGCCCTGGTCGACGTCCACGGGCTCTGGGTCGCCCCCCTTCCGGTGGCGCGGGTGGCGGCGCTCCTGCAGCGCCGGCGCCCGCGGGGGGGCACGCCCTCCGGCACCGGCACCCTGTTCGGCCCGGGGGGGCTCGCCGTCACCGCCGACATGTGGACCTTCGCCCCGGGCGGGGTGCGGATCGGCTCCGCCGGCCTGATCGAGGCGGTGGCGGCGGTCGGCCCCGCCCGCACCGAGCTTCGCGCGGACGCCCAGGTGATCGGGCGGCCGGCGCGGCCGCCCGCGGAAGACGTCCCCGGTGGCGTGACCGCCGTCCGGGTGACGGTCGGGTGGACGGCACGGACGGCGCGGCACGGGGTGGTCCGCAGGGCGGCCGCCGTGCGCGCGCTCGCCCGTCTGCTCGACGGGCTGCCCACGCTGGTGCCCGCGGCGGCGGGGTGTCTCCTCGACGCGGTGCCGGTCACCCTCGACTTCGCCCGCTCCGCCACCGGGCCGGTCCTGCTCACGGCCCATGAGATTTACGGCTGCGCGGGCTCCGGGGTCCAGGTGACCCGGGGCCGCCTCCCCCTCCCCTCGCTCGCCGACCTTCGCGGCCGGCTGGCGCTGGCGGCGCTCCGCGACGCCGGCCTGCCGCTGTCGGGGCCGCCCGGCGGCGGCGCGGGGCTCGCCCCCGGCTGAGCACGCCGCTCACCGCCGGGCCGGCCTGGACCGGCGGGCGGGTGGGGCCATTCCTATACTCAGCCGTCGTGGGCGATGCTGCTCCCGACCCCGGGCGGCGCCGCGAGCTGGCCGAGCGCCTCGCCACCGCCGCCGGGGGCGGCCCGGAGCGCCATCGCCTCCGCCTCGCCGAGCAGGGCAAGCTGCCGGTCCGGGAACGGCTGCGCCGCCTCCTCGACGACGGCAGCGCGCTGATCGAGGACGGCCTGCTCGGCAACACCCTGGCGGGCGACGAGCTCGCCGCCGACGGGGTGGTCACCGGCATCGGGCTGGTCCACGGGCGCCGGGTCTGCGTCATGGCCAACGACCCCACGGTCAAGGCCGGCTCCTGGGGCGAGCGCACGGTGGAGAAGATCCTGCGCATCCAGGAGACCGCCGAGCGGCTCCAGCTCCCGCTCTGCTACCTGGTCGACTCCGCCGGCGCGCGGATCACCGACCAGGTCGCGATGTTCCCCGGGCGTCGCCATGCGGGCCGCATCTTCCACAACCAGGTGCGCCTCTCCGGCCAGGTGCCCCAGCCGTGTGCCCTCTTCGGGCCGTCGGCCGCCGGCGGCGCCTACATCCCCGCCTTCTGCGACGTCTGCTTCATGGTCGAGGGCCGTGCGTCGATGGCGCTCGGCTCCCCGCGGATGGCGGCGGAGGTGACCGGCGAGCAGGTGACCCTGGAGGAGATGGGAGGCGCGCGCATGCACTGCGCCGTCTCCGGCTGCGGCGACCGGCTCTGCCCCGACGAGGACGACGCGATCACCGCCCTCCGCACCTACCTCGGCTTCCTGCCGCCGAGCTGGAGCGAAGCGCCACCGGTGGCGGCGGCGGTCGCGCCGGCGCGCCCCAGCTTCGCCGACGTCATCCCCGAGCGCGCGGCGCAGGGGTACGACGTCCGTCCGGTGCTGGAGGCTCTCCTCGACCGGGGCTCCTTCTTCGAGCTGAAGGCCCTCTACGCCCGGGAGCTGATCTGCGGGCTGGGGCGGATCGACGGCCGCGCCGTCGGAGTGGTGGCGTCGCAGCCGCAGGTGAGGGGCGGGGTGCTGTTCGTGGACTCCGCCGACAAGGCGAGCCGATTCGTGAGCCTCTGCGATGCGTTCTCGGTGCCCCTGGTGTTCCTCGCCGACGTCCCGGGGTTCATGATCGGCGCCGCCGTCGAGCGCCAGGGGATCATCCGCCACGGGGCCAAGATGATCGCCCAGCTCAGCTGCGCCACCGTCCCCCGCTGGTGTGTCGTCCTCCGCAAGGCCTACGGCGCCGGCCTCTACGCGATGAGTGGCCCCGGCTTCGAGCCCGAGGCGACGCTGGCCCTGCCCACCGCCCAGATCGCGGTGATGGGCCCGGAGGCGGCCGTCAACGCCGTGTTCGCCAACCGCCTGGCGGAGCTGGACCCGGCCGCGCGCGCCGACGAGGTGGCCCGCCTGCGCCGCACGTACGCCCAGGACATCGACATCTTCCGGCTGGCCTCCGACCTCATCGTCGACGCCGTCGTGGATCCCGACGCGCTCCGCCCCGAGCTGAGCCGGCGGCTGGCCGCCGCCGCCGGACGCCGGCGCCCGCCCGTGGCCCGTCACCGCGCCGTGTTCCCGGTGTGAATGGCCGGCCTGAGGTCCCCGACTGGAGTACGCCGGCGATCGAGGGCGGTCCAGAGGCGCTCCTGCTCATCCCCGGCCCCACCCCGCTCGCGGCGGAGGTGCTGGCCGCGCTGGCGCGGCCGCCCCTGAGCCACACCGCCCCCGCCACCGCGATGGCGGTGCGCGCGGTCCAGGCCGGGGTGGGCGCGGCGCTGGGCGCCGGCCCCGACGTCCAGGTCCACGTCGTCCCCGGATCCGGCACGCTCGCCCTGGAATCGTCGCTGGTCAACGTGGTCGAGCCGGGGGATCGGGTCGTCTGCTGCTCCCATGGGTACTTCGGCGACCGCTTCGCCGTCGTCGCCGAGCGGCTGGGGGCCGAGGTGGTGCGTCTGGAGGCGCCCTGGGGCGAGGGGGTGGACCCCGCACGGGTGGCGGCGGCGCTGGCGCAGGGGCCGGTGCGCGCCGTGACGGTGACCCATGTCGACACCTCGACCGCGGTGGCGGCCCCGCTCGCGGGCGTGGCCGACGTGATGCGCGGGCGGGACAGCCTGCTCGTGCTCGACGCTGTCGCCTCCGCCGGCGGCATGCCGGTGGGGATGGCTCGGCTCGGGATCGATGTGGTCGCCACCAGCTCGCAGAAGGCGCTGGCGATGCCGGCGGGGCTGGCCCTGATCGCGGTCGGGCCGCGGGCGCTGGCCCGCCGGGCCGCCCGCGGCGGGGTGGGCAGCCTCTACCTGGACTGGGCCGCGTGGGCCCCGGTGATGGAGGAGCCCACCCGGTACTTCGCCACCCCGGCGGTGAACCTGGTGGTGGCGGCGGCGGCGGCCTGCCGGCGCGCCGAGGCTGAGGGCTGGGGTCCGCGCTTCGCCCGTCACCGGCTGGTGGCCCGGGCTGCCCGCGCCGGCCTCGCCGCCCTCGGGATGCCGGTCGCCGCGGCGCCGGCCGCCGAGCTGGCGGCGACCCTATCGGCGGTGCGGGTGCCCGCCCCGGTGGATGCCGTCGAGCTGCGCCGGGCGGTGCAGGAGGAGGGCGTGGTAATCGCCGGCGGGCTCGGCCCCTGGGCGGAGGGCACCATCCGAGTGGGACACATGGGGGAGGTCCGGCTTCCCGAGGTGCTCACCGGGCTCGCCGCCCTGGAGCGGGCGCTGGCACGCGTGGGTGGTCGCCGCATCGACGGGGCCGGGGCGGCGGCGGCGCTGACCGCAGCCGGGGCCAAGGGCGACGGCCCGGCGGCCGACGGCCCCAGCCCCTGAGGCCGCCGGGGCGCCAGGGGAGCGTGGGCGCCGACGATATCATCGGGGGGCCGCCCGCGGCGCGGCCATCGGTGCGCAGGGGAGGACCCGGATGTACGACGCGGTGCTGGCGGAGACGATCACCGTCGCGGGCGACGGCGGCGACCCCATCGAGGCCTACCTGGCGCGGCCGCTGGACCCCGGTCCCCGCGGCGGCGTGGTGGTGATCCACCACATGCCCGGCTACGACGAGTCCACCAAGGAGATCACCCGCCGATTCGCGGTGCTGGGCTACAACGCCTGCTGCCCCAACCTCTACAGCCGGGAGGCGCCGGGCGCCAGCCCCGACGACGCGGCCGCGGCGGTTCGGGCGGCGGGCGGCGTTCCCGACTCCCGGTTGGTGGGCGACGTCCAGGGGACGATGACGGCGCTCCGCGGCCTCAGCAGCGCCAACGGCCGGATGGGGGTGATCGGCTACTGCTCCGGCGGGCGCCAGGCGGTCCTGGCCGGGTGCGAGCTGCCGCTGGACGCGGTCGTCGACTGCTACGGCGGCTTCGTCGTCGAGGCAACCCCCAGCGACAGCCCCGCCCAGCGCCCCGCCGTGATCCACCGTGCCGCCGGCCTGCGCGGCCCGCTGCTCGGACTCTTCGGGGCCGAGGACCAGCACCCGTCGCCGTCGCAGACCGTCGAGCTGGGGCGGGTGCTCACCGAGCTCGGCAAGGTCCACGAGTTGCACACCTACGACGGCGCGGGCCACGCCTTCTTCTGGGTGGAGCGTCCCAGCTACCATGCCGAGGCGGCGGCCGACGGCTGGCGCCGGATCGAGGAGTGGTTCGGCCGCCACCTGGCGTCGTAGGGGGGATCGCATGTGCACGTACCGCACCCGCATGGTCGCCCTCGAGGGCAGCGGCAAGGGCGCCTCCCGCTGGTTTCCGTTGACCAGCGCCAGCGTCTACGTCGACCACGCCGTCCACGCGCCCGCCGACCACACCCTCTCCGTGGACTTCCTCAACCGCGAGCAGGGGCCCTCGGCGCGGGTCGCGGTCGAGCTGACGGTGCCCGCGGCGCGGGAACTGGCCCTCGCCATCCTCGCCGCCCTGCCCGAGGCGCCCGGGCCGAACGGGGCTCATGATCGCGGGGCCCAGGCCTCAGGGCACGAGGCGGACCGGTAGACCGACGGCAGCGGCGTTGCGGGCCGATGCTCGATCGAGGGTCCACACGGCGGTGCCGAGCCGACGGGCCAAACGCACATGGGTCGAATCGGTGGCGTGGCGTCGCCGCAGTCGAGCCGTGATGGCGGCCACCTCGGGGCCGTCGCCGACCAGGTCGAACGGGTCCAGGACCAGCCCGAGGGCGGCAATGTCCTCCCAGACCTCGCCCACGTCGTCGAGGCGGAGCTCGCCAGCCGAGACCAGCCTGGCGAGAACGTTGGCGACCTCGTAGGGCAGCACCGCCGGGGCGTGGAGGCCCTCGCCGGCATCCAACCAGCTCTCCACGAGAGCCCTGGCGGGCCCCTGACGCTCGTCGGCGACCACCAGCGCAATGATGGCGCTGGCGTCGACGACGATGGTCACCGTCCCCGCGCCCTCCGAGCCTCGGCGACCAGCGCTACCGCATCGCCCGGCGCCCGCTGCTGGGACCGTCGCACCAGCCGATCGAGCGCGGCGCGCGCCGTCTCTCTGCGGCCATCGCGCACGGTCTCGCTCAGCCGGGTGTGGACCAGGATGCGGGCGAGGGTGTCCGGCCGGATCCGGAGCTCGCCTGCCTGTCTCTCCAACGCGGCCTCGTCGTCGTCGTCGAGCCGAACGGTGATGGCCCTCGTCACGAGCTCGAGTCGAAGCATTCGGAAATGCACAGCGATGCGTTTCTCATCACACGGTGGCCGGCGTCGCCCACCGCCGGCGCGCCCCCGCGATCGGCGCCGACCCTCGCGCCCGAACCGCCCCGCGACCATCCCGCGTCGCAGCTGTGGCACCGTCGCGGTGGCCACCGCGGGAGGCCGGCCTTAGACTGCGGCCGTCGTGGGGAGCCGCACCGGAGGCGCGCCCTGGCGCCGCTGGGGAGGGGCCGTGCTCCAGCCCGGGGGCCTCCTGCTCGCCGCGATCCTGGTGCTGGCGGTGGCCGCCTTCGTCCAGCCGATGTTCGACCCCGACTTCTGGTGGCACCTTCGGGTCGGCCTCGACATCCTCGCCGCCGGGGTGCCGCAGCACAACTTCTACACCTACACCGCCGCCGGCCACGTGTTCATCACCCAGGAGTGGGGGACGGAGGCCCTCTTCGGCCTCCTCTACCCACGGGCGGGGATGCTCCCGATCCTCCTCCTCTTCGGGCTCGTGACCTGGGCGGGCTTCGCCGTCGGCCTGGTCCGGGCCCACCGCCCCGGGGGCCGGCTCGGGGTGCTGGCCGTGGGAGGTGCGCTCTGGGTCCTCTCCAGCCTCCAGATCTGGGGTCCCCGCTCGCAGACGTTCACCTTCACCTTCGCCGCGCTCCTGGTCTGGCTGCTGGACCGCCACCGCCGCCGGGGCGGCCCCGCGATCCTCTGGGCGGTGCCGCTGGTCTGTGTCTGGGGCAACCTGCACGGCGGCTTCGTCTTCGGGCTCGGCGTGTTCCTGGTCGTGGTGGTGGCGGAGGCCGCCGCCAACCGCAGCCCCGGCGACGACGCCGTGCTGGCGGGCGCGCGGGTGCCGTGGGCCCGGTGGCGCCTGCGGGCCGCGACGCTCGGCCTCGCCGCCCTGGCGGCCATGGTCAACCCCAACGGGCCCGCGGTCTACCGCTACCCCCTGGAGCTGCTCTCCAGCCACGTGGCCCAGCAGGTCCTCCAGGAGTGGCAGAGCCCCGACTTCCACAGCCACGCGATGTGGCCGTTCCTGGTCCTGCTGGTCACCACCCTGCTGGTGGCGTCCCGGGCCGGGCGGACCCACCTGGCGGACTGGCTCCTGGCCGGGGCGGGCCTGGTCCTCGCCCTCTACGCGGTCCGCAACATCCCCCTCTTCGGGCTGCTGGCCCTCCCACTCTGGGTGGACGGCGCCGGCGCCTGGGTGGCCGCCTGGCGGGGCGATCGCCGGGTCCGGGCGGCGGCGCCGGGTCGCGTCGAAGGCGGCCGGCGGGCGCGCGCGGCCACCGCCGCGGTGGCGCTGGCGGCGGTCGCCCTGGTCACCGCGGTCCGCGTCACCGCCGTCGTCCGCAGCCCCGAGAACGACCCCGGGAGCTCCGCCTACCCGGAGGCGGTGGCGCGCCTCCTCTGCGCCGGGCCGCCGGCCCGGGTGCTCGCCCCCTACGGGAGCTCGGGCTGGCTCCTCTACCAGCTCGACCCGCGCCAGCCCCGCGGACGCGGGTGCCGCCCCGACCGCGTCTTCATCTTCGGAGAGGTCAACGTGGTGGGGCCCCGGGTCCTGGCCGGGTACCTCACGGCGGTGGCGGGTGGCCCCGGGGTCCCGCGGCTGCTCGCCCGCACCCGAACCACCCTGGTCTGGCAGCCGCGCGGCAGCCCGCTGGCCTGGCGGCTCGCCGCCGATCCGGGCTGGACCTGCATCTTCGCCGACCGCCGCGACGTGGTGTTCGCCTCCCGGTCCACGGTCGCTGGCTGGCACACGCCGGCCCCAGCCCGGGCCGCGTGCCCGGGCTGAGCTCCGCCGGCCGCGGCCGGGGCGGGCGCGCCCGCGAGCGCACAATCGCAGGGTCGTGACTGCCGCCCTCGGCGAGCCCGCGCTCGGGGACCCGTCCGCCCGCTCCCCGCTTCCCTTCATCGTCCTCGCCGCCGGCCGCAGCAGCCGGATGGGCCGGCCCAAGCCGCTCCTGCCCTGGCGGGGCCGCACCTTCCTGCAGCACGTCTGCGCGGCGGCCCGCGCCGGGGGAGCGGACCCGATCCTGGTGGTGGCGGCGGACCCGCCCGGTCTGGCGGCCGCCGCCGGGCCGCTCGGCCCGGTGCGCTGGGTCGCGTGCCCCGACGCCGACTTGGGCCAGTCGGCCTCGCTCCGGACCGGGCTCCGGGCGGCGATCGCGGCGGCCCCGGCCGCCGCCGCCATCCTGGTCGGACTGGCCGACCAGGTGGGCCTGGAGCCGCGCGCGGTGGAGGCGATCCTGGCGGCCGTCGCCCACGGCGGCGCCGATGCCTGGGTCGCCGCCTACAGCGACGCCCCGGAGGTGCCCGGCCACCCCGTGGCGCTCGGCCCGGCGGTGTGGCCGGCGGCGCAGCAGCTGGCCGGGGACGCCGGGGCCCGGGCGCTCCTCGCCAGCCTCGGCCGCCGCCTCCAGAGCGTCCCGCTGCCCGCGCTCTGGCGGCCCCAGGACTGCGACACCCCGGCCGACTACGCCGCGCTGCTGGCCGCCGAAGCCCGGGTGGCGACCGGCCCCTCTCCCGGCCCGGGGGCCGGGATCCCCTGAGGCCGCGGCCGGCCCGGTCGGTCACACCCGCGGCCGCGGCGGTGCTCTGGGTCATATGGGGGAGCCTCTGCTGAGCCGTCCGCTCGCCGCCGCCCCGCCCCGTCGGGTTCCGGCCCACGAGGCCGAGCGCGCCTTCGAGCAGCTCTTTCTGGCCGAGTACGCGCGGGTGACCCGAGTGGCGGAGCGGGTTCTCGGCGACTGGGCCGCTGCCGAGGACGTCGCCCAGGAATGCTTCCTCGCCCTCCACCGCCGTCACCCCGACGGGATCGGGCACGCCGCCGCGTGGCTCCACGTCGGGGCCGTCCACGCCGCCCTGAACCGGGTGCGGACGGAGCGGCGCCGGCTCCGCCGCGAGGCGGGCGTCGGCGCCGGGGCGGCGGCGGAGGACCCCGCCGCCCAGGTGGTGCGGGCCGAGACGCGGCGCGAGGTCCGCGCGGCCCTTTCCCGGCTGCCCGCCCGCCGAGCGGCGGTCCTCGCTCTCCGCTACAGCGGGCTCAGCTACCAGGAGGTGGCGGACGCTCTCGGCATCGGCGTGAACCAGGTGGGCACCCGGCTCCGGCGGGCGGAGGCGGCCCTGCTCCAGGAGGTGAGGCGGAATGCTGGCACATCGCCGAGCTGAGCGGTGGCGGCGGCGGCTTCTCGACGAGCCGCTCTGCGTGCCCGACCGCGTCCATCGCCACGTGGTGGGCTGCCGTCGCTGCGGGGCCGACCTGGCCCACCTGCGCGCCGACGCGGGGAGCCTGGCGGCCGCCCTCGACGCCGGGGCCGCCCCCGACCCCTTCGCCGATCCGGGGGCGGCCCCGCTCCGCGTCGGGGCCGCGCTCGACCGGGCGCGGGCACGGGCCGGGCGCGACCGCGGGGCAGGGCGAGACTGGCTCCGCGGACGCCTCGACGGCCGATCGGGGCCGCGCGGACGGCGGCGGGCCGCCCTCGGCGCCCTCGGCGCGCTCGGGGTCGCGGTGGTGGCCTCGGGCGCGGCCACCGGCTGGAGTCGGATCTTCCACCCCGCGGCGGTGGCCCCGGTCCCGGTCCGGGCATCGGACGTCGCGGCCGTCGCCCGGCTGCGGGCCCTCGGCTCGGTGACCGGCTCGACCCAGCCCACCCTGGTGCCGGCGGCGAGCCTCGGCGCGGCCGAGGCCGCCACCGGGGTGTCCCTGCGGCTGCCGCCGGCCCTTCCCCAGGGGGTGACCGGGACCCCGGCGGTGGAGCGGGTGCCGGCGTGGTCGGTGACCTTCACATTCGACCTGGCCCGGGCGCGGGCCCTCGCCCGCCGCCTCGGCACCACCCTGTCCCGGCTCCCGGCGGGCCTGGACGGGGCCACCATGGTTGAGCACGCGGGGCCCGGCGTGGTGGTGGAGTACGGCACGACGGCGGCCCCGAGCCTCCTCGGCGGGGTGCCCACCCTGGCCCTCGCGGCGGTCCGCGCCCCCACCGTGGACGCCACCGGTGTCAGCCTGGGCGAGCTGCGGACGGTCCTGCTGCGCCTTCCCGGGCTGTCGCCCGCCCTCCGCCAGGCGATCCGGGCGTTTGCCCGGCCGGCCACCACGCTCCCGATCCCGGTGCCGGCGGGGCTGCTCCAGTCCCGCCGAGTGGCGGTGGACGGGCGTCCGGGGGTCCTGCTCAGCGACGGCAGCGGAGTGGTGGCGGCCGTGATCTGGGAGGCGGACGGCCTCGTCCATGGGGTCGGGGGCACCCTCCTGCCCGCCACCGTGCTGGCCCTGGCCCGAGCCGGTGACTGACCGGGCGTCGGCGCCCACGGGCGCCTCCCCCGCGATCCACACGGTGGGGCTGGCCAAGCGCTACGGCTCGCAGGTGGCGCTGGCGGGGCTCACCATGACCGTCCCGCGGGGCCTGGTCTTCGGCTTCCTCGGTCCCAACGGCGCCGGCAAGACGACCGCGGTGAAGCTCCTCCTCGGCCTCGCCCGCCCCACCTCGGGGGAGGGGCTGGTCCTCGGCGCGCCGGTGGGCGACGTGGCGGTCCGCGGGCGGGTCGGGTACCTGCCCGAACTCTTCCGCTACCAGGGCTGGATGCGCGCCCGCGAGGTCCTCGGGCTCCACCTCCGGCTCGGCCACCAGCCCCGGCCGACCTGGGCGGCGGCGATCGACGACGCGCTCCGGACGGTCGGGCTGGCGGGGAGGGGGGACGACCGGGTCCAGACCTTCTCCAAGGGGATGCAGCAGCGGCTGGGGTTGGCGGTGGCGCTGATCGGCCGGCCCGAGCTGGTGGTCCTGGACGAGCCGACGTCGGCCCTGGATCCGGTCGGGCGCCACGACGTCCGCCAGGTGATCCGACGGCTCCGTGACCGCGGCACCGCGGTCTTCCTCAACTCCCACCTGCTCACCGAGGTGGAGCAGGTCTGCGACCGGGTGGCGGTGATCGACCGCGGCCGGGTGGTGGGGGAGGGCCCGCTGGCGACCCTCCTCGGGGGCGGCGCGGTGCGGGTGCGGTGCACCGGCCTCGAGGCGGGCGCGCTGGAGCGGCTGCAGGCGTTCGGTCCGGCGAGCGCGGCCGACGGCTGGCTCGCCTGGGCCGGTCTGGACCACGAGCGGGTGCCCGACCTGGTCGCGCGGCTGGTGGCCGAGGGGGCCCGTGTCTACCAGGTGGACGTCACCCAGACCACCCTGGAGGAGCGGTTTCTGCAGCTCCTGGCGCCGTCATGAGCGCCACCTGGACCATCACCCGGCTGACCTGGCACGAGCTGGTCCGGCGCCGCCTCGTGCTGGCCCTGCTGATCTGCACCGTCGGCGTGATCGGCCTCACCGGTTGGGGGTTCGCCAAGGTGCCCGGGCTGCACGACCACGGCCAGCGCCTCACCCCCGGCGAGATTCGGGTGATCGCCGCCCAGCTGCTGATCCTTGTCATGTTCATGTTCAGCTTCGTGCTCGCGCTGACCTGCGCGTTCCTGGCGGCCCCGGCGATCGCGGGCGACTGGGAGTCCGGGGTGGCGCTGGCCCTGCTGGCCCGTCCGCTGCGCCGGGGCGAGCTGCTCTGCGGCCGCTGGCTGGGGTTGGCGCTGCCGGCGGTGGCCTACACCGCCCTGGCGGTGGCGCTCGAGTTCGGGGTGGCGCGGTGGACGACGGGCTACGTTCCGCGCCAACCGGTCGTCGCCGTGGCGGCGTTGGCGGCGGAGGGGCTGGTCCTGCTCACCCTGACCCTGGCGCTCAGCACCCGCCTCGCCACCGTCACCGCGGCGGTGATCGCGGTGGTCGGGTTCGGGGCGATGTGGATGGGCGGCATCGCCGGGGCCTTCGGCCAGGTCTTCCACAACGGCGCGATCAGCACCGTTGGCACCGTGACCCACCTGCTCCTCCCCACCGACGGGATGTGGCGGGCCGCCACCTTCGCCCTGGAGCCGCGCCTGTTCGCGGCCCAGGCGGCGGCCCACGCCGGCGCCGGCGCCTTCGAGGCCGCGTCCGGTCCCACCCCCGCCTACCTCGCCTTCGTGGGCGCCTGGGCCCTGGGGGTGCTGGGGCTGGCCTGGGTCAGCCTTCGGGGGCGGGAGCCGTAGCCGGGAGGAGCTGGCGCCGCAGCTGGCGCTTGTCGAACTTGCCCACGCCCGTCTTGGGGATCGCGTCCACGACCATGAGGGCGTCGGGCAGCCAGAAGCGGGCCACGCTGGGCGCGAGGAAGGCGCGCAGCACCTCCAGCGTGGGCGCCTCGGGGCACTCCGGGCGGACGGTGACGAAGGCGACGGGGCGCTCGCCCCAGTGCGGGTCGGGACGCCCCACCACGGCCGCTTCGGCGACATCGGGGTGGCCCATGAGGAGCCCCTCCAGGGTGACCGAGCTGATCCACTCGCCACCCGACTTGACCAGGTCCTTGGTCCGGTCGACGATCCGCATGTACCCCTCGCTGTCGATGGTGGCGACGTCGCCGGTGCGCAGCCAGCCGTCGACGGTGAACGACGTCCGGTCGTCGTTGTTGAGGTAGCCGCGGCACACCCAGGGCCCCCGCACCTGCAGCTCCCCCTCGTGGACCCCGTCGTGCGGGCAGAGCGCGCCGGTGGTGAGGTCGGCCAGGCGGAGCTCCATCCCCGGCGCCGGGAGCCCCTGGCTGGCGCGGAGGCCCAGCTGCTCCTCCGCGGTGAGGCGCTCGGCGAGGTCGTGCTTGACCACGGCGACGGTCCCCAGCGGCGAGGTCTCGGTCATCCCCCACGCGTGGACCATGGTGAGGCCGTGGCGGTCGAAGCCGGCGATGAGGGAGGGCGGCGCGGTGGCCCCGCCGCAGAGGATGGTGCGCAGATGGGGCAGCGGGACCGGCTCCCGGTCCAGCCGCCGCAGCAGGGGCCCCCAGATGCTGGGCACGCCCGCGGTGATCGTGACCCGCTCCGACGCCAGCAGCTGGAGCAGGTGGTCGGCGTCCAGGAAGCGGTCGGGGAGCGCCAGCCCGGCGCCCGCGAAGACGCAGCCGTGGGGCTGGCCCCAGGCGTTGACGTGGAACATCGGCACCACCGGCAGCAGCATGTCGGCGTCGCCGAGGCCGCCGGGTAGGATGGCGGTGGTGAGCAGGGTGAGGGCGTGCAGGTATGCGGAGCGGTGGCTGTACACGACCCCCTTGGGGTCGCCGGTGGTGGCGGACGTGTGGCAGAGCCCGGCCGCCTCCCGCTCGTCGAGCGCGGGCCAGTCGAGGGGGCGGTCGGCGGTGGCGAGGACCGCCTCGTAGTCCACCACCGGCGGCAGCCCGGGCGGGTCGGGCTCGCCCTCCCCGAAGGCGACGATCCACCGCACCGAGGGGACCCGGTCCGCCACCCGGGCGAGCGTCGGCAGCAACGACCGCTGGCAGACGATGACCCGGTCCTGGGCGTCGGCGATGACGTGGGCGAGCTGGTCGGGGTGGAGGCGGAAGTTGACCGTGTGGAGAACCGCGCCCATGCAGGGCACGGCGAAATAGCACTCCAGGTGCTCCTGGTTGTTCCAGGCCAGGGTCGCCACCCGGTCGCCGCGCTCCACGCCGAGCTCGTGGAGCCCGCGGGCCAACCGCCGGACCCGGTCGCCCCACTCGGCGAAGGTGGCACGGCGGGGCGGTCCCGTCTCCCGCTGGGTCACCACCTGCTGGCGGGGGTGGAGCCCCACCCCTCGCTCGAAGACGTGCGTCAGGGTGAGGGGGACCTCCATCATCAAGCCCTGCATCGCCGCGCCTCCCATGCCGGAGCGCCGGTGCCGCGCGCGCTCATCCTACGCGCGGCGGCGGGCGCACGGCCCGCTCAGCCGGTCGCCGTCACGGTGGTGCCGGCGGCCACCACCTCGACCCAGGTGAGGCCGGTGGCGAGCGGGAGCGGGCGTCCATCCGCCATCGTGTACACGATCGGCCCACCGCCGGCGGGGCGGTGCCAGGTGCCCTGGAACTGGAGCCCGTCGATGAAGGCCTGGAACGGACCCGACGCGGTGAGCACCCAATCGATGCTGTAGTTGCCGAGGACGTCCTCCACGTAGTTGGTGTAGTGCCAGGGCGCGGTGAGGACGATCAGGTTGCGCACCGCGATCGGCTGACCGGTGGTGGTGTCCACCTGAGGCGTGCCGTTCAGCCACCGCTGCCAGGTGCGTCCCACCGGGTTGTAGTGGTAGGCGGGGACGTTGACCGGCGTCTGTTCGACGGTGACGATGCGCAGCGGCCCCGGGGTCAGCGGGTCGACGTGGGGGGGGAGCAGGACGTAGGGGAGGCGCTCGGCGGCGAGGGCCGGGAACTGCCCCCGCAGCGCCCCCAGCAGCAGCCGGCCCTGGGTGAAGAGGTTGGAGGGGGCGACGTGGTCGGTGGTGCGGAAGAAGTCCTGGCCGCAGCAGTCGTCGCTGACCAGAGGCACCCGGTCGTGGTAGAGGTTGGCGTAGGTCCCGTTGGAGGCGCCGCTGAAGACGGCGAGGCCGCGGTACATCTGCTGCACCGGGATGACGATCAGCCGGGCGCTCCGGATCGGGCCCACCGTGGCCGCCGGGCTGAGGTGCCAGAACACCGCGGTGAAGCGGGTGATGCCGCCCTCGGTCGCGTACTCATAGACGACGTCGGCGGCCTGGAGGCCGGTGTGGGGATCGGAGGTGGGCCCGTTGTCGACCTGGACCACGAGCGGGGCGTGGGCGACGAAGCCCGGGGTCACCGTCCCGACGTTGGTCGGCACCGCCGGGACGACCTGGACCCGCTCGGTGGCGGGCGGGCCGTCGGGGCCGCGGACGGCCACCCGGGTGATCCCCAGGCCCGACCCGAGCAGACTGTGGCCGACGGCCGTGAGCGGAGCCCCGGCCGGGAGCGCGACCTGGACCGCGATGGGGGCGGTCCGGGGGGTGCTCCCGTCGGTGAGGGTCTCGGTCACCTGCAGCGGGACCGCCTGGCCGTACCCGATCGTGCCCGGGAGGTGGAGGGTCAGCCGGCGGATGCCGACGGTGGTCACCAGGGCCGTCCCGCTGTGGCCCCGCTCGGTGGCGGTGACCGTCGCCTGGCCGGTGGCGAGCGCGCGCACCCGCCCGTCGGCGCTGACCCGGACCACCTGGGGGGCGCTGCTCTGCCAGCGGACCGGACCGCGCCCCCCGGGCCAGGTGGCGGCCAGGCGGCCCTGGGACCCCACCAGCAGGCGGACCACGGCGGGGCTCACGCGCAGCCCGCCCGCCGGTCGCGTCAGCACGAGCGCGGCCGCGGCCCCGCCGACGGCGCACGCGACGACGACCGCGGAGGGGATCCAGACCCGCCGCCGCCGCCATCCGCGCCCGCCCGGACGGCCGCCCTCCGGCGTCACCGGCCCGTCGTCCCCACCCGGGCTACGGGTAGATGCCGCGGAGCTGGGTGGCGTCCGCCACCCGCTTCACCGCCAGGCAGTAGGCCCCCATCCGCAGGGTGGTGTCGTGGGCCTGCGCCAGCTCCTCGACCTGGAGGTAGGCGCGCTCCATCACCCGCGTCAGCCGCGCGTTGATCTCCTTCTCCTCCCAGAAGAAGGACTGCAGGTCCTGCACCCACTCGAAGTAGGAGACGGTCACTCCGCCGGCGTTGGCCAGGATGTCGGGGACCAGGGTGATCCCCCGCTGGGCGAAGATGTCGTCGGCCTCGGGCGTGGTCGGCCCGTTGGCCGCCTCCACCACCAACCGGGCCTGGACCCGGGCCGCGTTGGCGACGGTGAGCTGGTTCTCGAGCGCGGCGGGGATGAGGATCGTCACCGGCAGCTCCAGCAGGGCCGGGTTGCCGATGGGGATGGCGCCGGGCCAGTCGGCGAGCCGCCCGCCGGCGCCGCGATGGGCGAGGAGGGCGGGAACGTCGATGCCCCCCGGGACGTGGATCCCCCCGCTGACGTCCGAGACCGCCACCACCCGGAACCCCTCGGCGTGGAGCAGGTCGGCGGAGACCGAGCCCACGTTGCCGAACCCCTGAATCGCCACCGTCGCCTGGTGGGGATCGATCCCCATCCTCCGGCAGGCCTCGAGCGTCACCACGGTGACCCCGCGGCCGGTCGCCATCGGGCGTCCCTCCGATCCGCCGATCTCGATCGGCTTGCCGGTGACAGCGGCGGGGACGGAGTAGCCCCGCTCCATCGACAGGGTGTCCATGATCCAGGCCATCACCTGGCTGTTGGTGTTGACGTCGGGGGCAGGGATGTCGCTGGCCGCGCCGATCAGCACCGTGATCTCGCTGGCGAAGCGGCGGGTCATGTTCTCCAGCTCCTGGCGGCTGAGCTGGTCGGGGTCGCAGATCACCCCGCCCTTGGCCCCTCCGTAGGGGAGGCCGGTCACGGCGCATTTCCAGGTCATCCACATCGCCAGCGCCTTGACCTCGTCCAGGCTGACGTCGGGGTGGTAGCGGATGCCCCCCTTGGCGGGGCCGCGGGTGAGGTTGTGCTGGACCCGGTAGCCGGTGAAGATCCGGATCCGGCCCGTGTCCATCCGCACCGGGAAGTTGACCGTGAACTCGCGGCGGACCTCGCGCAGGACCCGGCGCATGCCCGAGTCCAGCTGGAGCAGGGTGGCGGCCTGGTCGAACTGGCGCTGGGCGGTGATGTACGGGTTCGCCGCCGTGCCGGACGCGGAGGTGGGGACGGCGAGCTCGGTCATGCGGGCGCCGGCCGGTGGGGGGTGGGGACGATGCGGGTGCGAACCAAGCCGACGGCAAGGGTACAGGAACTGCTCTCCACGAGCCGGGAGGTGAAACCCACGCCGCCCGGCCGGCAACCGGGCGCCGGACCCCCAACCCTGCGAGCATAGGGGGGTGGAGACGTCCCCTCCGGCCGTGGAGCGGCGGCTGCCCGATGCCGGCAGCGAGCTCGACACGCTGGCGATCACCACCATCCGCTGCCTCGCCATTGACGCGGTGGAGCGGGCCCGCTCCGGCCATCCGGGTCTGCCGATGGGGGCGGCGCCGATGGCCTACGTGCTCTGGACCCGCTTCCTCCGCCACAACCCAGGCAACCCGGGCTGGCCCGACCGGGATCGATTCGTGCTCTCGGCCGGACACGGCTCGATGCTCCTCTACGCGCTCCTCCACCTCACCGGCTACGACCTCACGATCGACGACCTCCGCCAGTTCCGGCAGTGGGGGTCGCGTACCCCCGGGCACCCCGAGCGGGGGCACACGGCCGGGGTGGAGGTGACCACCGGCCCGCTCGGGCAGGGCTTCGGCAACGGCGTCGGCCTGGCCATGGCGGAGCGCTTCCTCGCCCACCGCTTCAATCGCGAGGGGGACCCGGTCGTCGACCACCGCACCTTCGTCCTCTGCAGCGACGGCGATCTGATGGAGGGCGTGAGCGCCGAGGCGGCGTCGCTCGCCGGCCACCTCGGGCTGGGCAGGCTGATCTGCCTCTACGACGACAACCACGTCACCCTCGACGGCCCGACCTCGCTCGCGTTCACCGAGGACGTGGGACGGCGCTTCGAGGCCTACGGGTGGCAGGTCCAGCACGTGGAGGCGGGCGAGACCGACCTCGACGGGATCGGCCGCGCCATCCAGGCCGCGATCGACGACGAGAGCCGCCCGTCCCTGATCCGGGTCCGCACCCACATCGGCTACGGTGCCCCCCACAAGCAGGACACCAGCCAGGCCCACGGGAGCCCGCTGGGGCCGGAGGAGGCGCGGGCCGCCAAGGAGGCGTACGGCTGGGATCCCGATCGGACCTTCGTCGTCCCCGATGCCGCTCGTCACCACCTCCGCCGGGCGGTCGCGCGCGGCGCGGAGCTGGAGGACGGGTGGGCGCAGCGCCTCGACCGCTGGTCCCAGCGCTGGCCGGCCCTGCGCGCAGAGTGGGACCGGGGCCAGGCCGACGCGCCTCCCCGAGGCTGGGCGGAGGCGCTGCCCGCCTTCACCCCCGCGGATGGGCCGATGGCGACCCGGGTCGCGGGTCATGCCGTCCTCCAGAAGCTGGTCTCTGTGATGCCCTGGCTCATCGGCGGCGACGCCGACCTGTCCGAGTCGACCCGGACCGCCATCGACGAGGGCGGCGACTTCGACGGCCAGACCGGGTCGGGACGCAATCTGCACTTCGGGGTCCGCGAGCATGCGATGGGCGCCGCCTGCAACGGGATGGCCGCCCACGGCGGGGTGCGGCCGTACAGCGCCACCTTCTTCACCTTCTCCGACTACCAGCGGCCGGCGGTCCGGCTCTCCGCCCTCTCCCGGCTCCCGGTGGTCTGGGTCTACACCCACGACAGCATCGGGCTGGGCGAGGACGGTCCCACCCATCAGCCGGTGGAGCAGCTGGCGGCGCTGCGGGCGATGCCGGGGCTGGAGCTGTTCCGGCCCGCCGACGCCAACGAGACCGCCCAGGCCTGGCAGTGCGCGGTGGAGCGGCGCGATGGCCCGACGGTGATCGTGCTGGCTCGCCAGGGTGTTCCGGTCTACGAGGAGACCCGCGCCGACCGGGGGGCGCAGGTGGCGCGGGGCGCCTACGTCCTCCTCGAGGCGAGCGGCGGCGCCGCCCGCTGCATCCTCCTCGCCACCGGCAGCGAGGTCCACCTGGCGGTTGACGCCCGGGCAGAGCTGGAGCGCCGGGGCGTCCCCACCCGGGTCGTGAGCGTCCCCTGCCTCGACCGGCTGGAGCGGCTGCCGCCGGACGAGCAGGCTCGGCTGCTGCCCCCCGGTGTCGGCGCCCGGGTCGCGATCGAGGCCGGGGTCTCCGATCCCTGGTACCGATGGGTCGGGCCGGCCGGCGCCGTGATCGGGGTCGACCGGTACGGAGCCTCAGCGCCGTACCAGGAGATCTACCAGCACCTGGGGCTCACCGTGGAGCACCTGGTGGACCGCGCGACAGCGCTGCTGCGTCCTGAGGAGGCCCGATGACCGTGGTCGGGGCGGCGCAAGCTCCGGCGTTCAAGCTGGAGATAGCCGCCCACGAGTCTGCGCGAGAATAGGGTGGCCATGGCCATCGTGCGCTATCGCTATCGGCTCGACCCCGGGCCCGGCCAGCGGCAGATGCTCGCGCGGACCTTCGGCTGTGCCCGGGTGGTCTTCAACGACGCCCTCCGCTGCCGCGCGGACGCCCACCGGGTGGGAGAGCGGCTCAGCGATTCGGCCATCCAGAGCCGGGTCACGGCCCAAGCCAAGCGCACGCCCGAACGGGCCTGGCTAGCGGAGGTGTCCGCGACCGCGCTGGTCCAAGCGTGTGGGGATGCGCGGCTGGCCTACGCCAACTGGTTCGCGTCCCTCGCAGGTCGGCGGAAAGGCCGTCGGCTGGGCCATCCGCACCCCCGGCGCCGGAAGGACCGCCGGCAGAGTTTCCGGCTCACCCGTCAGAGCTTCGCGCTCCGCCCCAACGGCCGCCTCTCCGTGCCCAAGGTGGGAGACCTGCGGGTGCGCTGGTCGCGGCCCCTGCCCGCGCCGCCGTCGAGCGTCACCGTGATCCGGGAGGCGGACGGCCGCACCTACGCGAGCTTCGTCGTCGAGCGGGCGGACGTGCCGTTCGCGCCGGTCCCCACCGAGGTGGGGATCGACCTCGGCCTGGAGCGCTTCTGCACCACCTCGGCGGGGACGGTCGTCGCCAATCCGCGCCCCCTGCGCAAGCGGGCGCGCACGCTCGCCGCCGCGCAACGCGTCGTCTGCCGTCGGCACACGGGCTCGCGGCGCCGGGAACGGGCGCGCCGCCGCGTGGCCGTCTGCCACCGCCGGGTGCGGGAGGCCCGGTCCGACTTCCATCACAAGCTCGCCCTCGACCTGTGCCGCGAGAACCAAGTGGTGCATGTCGAGGATCTCGCCATCGTAGGCCTGGCCCGGACGCGGCTGGCCCGGAGCGTCCACGACGTCGGCTGGGGGGCCTTCCTGCGCATCCTGGAGGCCAAGGCCCACCACCACCATCGGACGGTGGTGCGCATCGGCCGGTTCGTGCCGTCCTCCCAGCTCTGCTCGGCGTGCGGCCGACGGGATGGGCCGAAGCCGCTGTCCGTTCGCCAGTGGACCTGTCCCGGCTGTGGGACCACCCACGACCGGGATGCCAACGCTGCGCGCAACATCCTCGCCGCCGGGCAGGCGGAGAGGCAAAACGCTCGTGGAGCGGACGTCAGACCGGGTCCGCGCCCGGCAGCCCGCGGTGAAGCGAGAACCCGCCGAGGCGCGGCATGAGCCGCGCAGTAGGAACCCCCGCCGTTCACGGCGGGGAGGATGTCAACGAGACCCGACTCCACCGGCTGCGGGCTCTCGGTCAGAGCCCCTGGCTCGACAACCTGAGCCGCGGCCTGATCACCAGCGGCGGTCTCGTCCGCGTCATCGCCCAGGGGATCGTGGGGGTGACCGACAACCCCACCATCTTCCAGCAGGCCCTGGCGGGGGCCGGCGACGCCTACGATGCCGACGTCCGCCGCGAGGCGCGGGCGGGACGCTCCGCCCTCGACATCTACGACCGTCTGATCATGGAGGACGTCACCGCCGCCTGCGACCTCCTCCGGCCCGTGCACGAGGCGACCGGCGGGGATGACGGCCATGTCAGCCTGGAGGTGGCGCCCGGGCTCGCCCACGACACCGAGGCCACGGTCGCGGCGGCCCGCCGCTACTGGGCGGCGGTGGACCGGCCCAACCTCCTGATCAAGATCCCGGCCACGGCGGAGGGGATCCCGGCGATCGAGGCGGCCATCGCGGCCGGCATCAGCGTCAACGTGACCCTGATCTTCGCCATCGAGCGCTACCGCGCCGTGATGGAGGCGTACTGCCTGGGCCTGGAGCGCCGGCTCCAGGCGGGCGCCGACATCAGCGGGCTGCGTTCGGTGGCGAGCTTCTTCGTGAGCCGCGTCGACACCGAGGTGGACCGGCGTCTGGATGCGCTCGCGGCGGCGGATGGCGGGCGGCGCGCCCAGGCCCTGGCCCTCCGCGGGCGGGCGGCGATCGCCAACGCCCGGATCGCCTACCAGGCGTTCCTGGAGGTGATGCGGGGCCCGCGCTTCGCCCGGCTGGCGGCCGCCGGCGCCCACGTGCAGCGCCCGCTCTGGGCCAGCACCAGCACCAAGGACCCCGCCTACCGCGACGTGCGGTACGTCGAGGCGCTGATCGGCCCGGACACGGTGGACACCATGCCACCGGAGACCGTCGAGGCGTTCCTCGACCATGGCGAGGTGCGGGTGTCGGTGACCGACGACCCTGCGGCCGCTCTCCAGGTGGTGGATGAGCTCGCCGCGCTCGGGATCCTGATGGACGACGTCACGCGGGTGCTGGAGACGGAGGGGGTGGCCAAGTTCACCCGCTCGATGGACGACCTGCTCCTAGCGCTGGAGGCCAAGCGCGCCGAGGCCGCGGGCCGTGGGCGCGCGTCCGCGGCGCCGGCGGAGGGAGCTGCGCCCGCAGAGGGAGCGGCGCCCGCGGAGGGTTCGGAGGCGGGGGCCGAGGGGCTGCGGCTGGCCGTCGGGCCAGCGGGGTCGCCGATCCCGGCCGCGGTCGCCGGGGCGGCCCGGGAGCTGGAGCGGCGCCGCGCCACCGAGCGGCTGGCGGCGCTCGATCCCGGCCTCTGGAGCGACGACGGCGCGGTCCGGGCCACGGTGGCGGACCGGCTGGGCTGGCTGGACGAGCCCGACCGCCAGCTGCGGGAGGAGCTGCCCCGGCTCCAGGCGCTGCAGCGGCACGTCCGGGAGCGGGGGTTCACCGACTGCGTCCTGGTGGGGATGGGCGGCAGCAGCCTCTGCCCGGAGGTCCTGCGCCAGACGTTCGGGTCTCGGCCGGGGTCGCCCACCCTCCACGTCCTCGACTCCACCGATCCCGACCAGGTGGCCCGCGTCGCCGGGGCGATCGACCCCCGCCGGACGCTCCTCATCGTCTCCTCCAAGAGCGGCACCACGACCGAGCCGCTGGTCCACCTCGCCTTCTTCCATGCCAGGCTCCAGGCCGCCCTGGGCGCGGCGGCGGGTGAGCACTGCGTCGCCGTGACCGACCCGGGGACCGAGCTGGAGCGGCTGGGCCTCTCCCTCGGCTTCCACGCCGTGGTCCGCGCCAACCCCGCCATCGGCGGCCGCTACAGCGCCCTCTCGGCGTTCGGGATGGTCCCGGCGGCGGTGATGGGCCTGGACCTGGAGCGGCTGCTCTCCGGCGGCCAGCGGATGGCGGCCGCGTGCCGCGACGCCAGCGCGGGCGCCAGCCCCGGGGCGCGGCTCGCCGCCGTCCTCGCCGGCGGCGCCCGGGTGGGGCGGGACAAGGTGACGCTGGTCGCCGACCCCGGCATCGCCGCCCTGCCCATCTGGATCGAGCAGCTCCTCGCCGAATCGACCGGCAAGCAGGGGCGGGGGCTGGTCCCGGTGGCTGCCGAGCCGGTCGGGCCGCCGGAGGCCTACGGGCCCGACCGGCTCTTCGTCCACCTTCGGCTCGCGTCGGGCCCCGTCGATCCCGGGGTCGAGGCGGCGCTCGCCGGGCTCGTCGCCGCCGGCCATCCGGTCGCCACCGTCCCGGTCGCCACGGTCCAGGACCTCGGGGCCGCGTTCGTCCGCTGGGAGGTGGCGACGGCGCTGGCGGGCGCGCTGCTGGGGATCGACCCCTTCGACCAGCCCAACGTCCAGGAGAGCAAGGACAACACCCGGCGGCTCCTCCTCGGGGTGGCCGCGGGCCAGCCGCTCCCGGAGCCCCGACCGGAGCTGGTCGACGGGGGCCTGGCGGTGACCGGGGCCGAGCCCGGGGACAGCCTGGCGGGGGCCGTCCGGCGCTGGCTCGACGGTGTGAGCCCCCCCTGGTACATCGCGGTGATGGCGTACACGCCGATGACGGAGGCCATCGCGGAGGCGCTGGAGGCGCTCCGGGTGCGCCTCCGAGCGGCCACCGGCTGCGCCGTGACGGTGGGCTACGGACCCCGCTTCCTGCATTCCACCGGGCAGCTCCACAAGGGCGGCCCGGCCCAAGCCGCGTTCCTCCAGCTCCTCACCGATCACGGGGCGCGGGTGGCGATCCCCGACCGGGCCTTCGACTTCGCCACCCTCGAGGCGGCGCAGGCGCTGGGGGACCTGGACGCGCTCCGGGAGCGCGGTCGGCGGGTCCTGCGGGTCCACGCGACCGACGCGGCCCCCGGGATCCGCCGGCTGCTGGCGTCGGTGCCGGCGGCCGAGCCGGCCCGCCGCTGACCGGCCGCCCCGCTCGGGTCGGGCCGGCGCCCGTGATCCAGCTCGCCCCCTCGATCCTGGCCGCCGACCTGGCCCGGCTGGGGGAGGAGGTGCGGGCTTGCGAGGAGGCCGGGGCCGATCGCATCCACATCGACGTGATGGACAACCACTTCGTCCCCACCCTCACGATGGGGCCGCAGACGGTGGCCGCCTGCCGGCGGAGCACCAGCCTGCCCCTCGAGGTTCACCTCATGATCCTCGAGCCCGACGGCATCCTCCCCGAGTTCGTGGAGGCCGGGGCGGGGCTGCTGACGGTCCATGTCGAGGCGGTGCGCCAGCTGCATCGGACGGTGGCCACCGTCCACCGCCTGGGGGTGCGGGCCGGCGTCGGGCTCAACCCCGCGACTCCGCTCAGCTCGATCGAGGACGTCCTCCCGGAGGTGGAGCTGGTGCTGGTGATGTCCGTGGACCCCGGCTTCGGCGGCCAGGCCTTCCTGCCGGCCGCCCTCAGCCGGCTGCGCCGCCTGCGGGCGCGGATCTCCGAGCTGGGCGCGAGCTGCGAGCTGGAGGTGGACGGCGGGGTGGTCCCGGAGAACGCCGGCCGGTGCGTCGCGGCCGGCGCCGACGTCCTCGTCGCCGGGACCGCGGTGTTCGCCGCCGAGGGCGGCCCCGCCCAGGGGGTGCGCTGCCTGCTGGAGCGGATCGGCCGGTCCGGCCCCCCGCCGGCGGGCTGACCGTCCCCGGGGCGTCGGGGTTTTGGTACGGTGTCGGTGCTCCGATCCGGCGGCCCCGACATCCGAATCGTGCCCCGAAGTCCACTCCCTGCCCCCGAGCACGCCGCGCTTCCGGTCCCCGTCCGCCAGGCCTATGTGGACGTCGATCGCAAGTGCGGAACCTTCATCTTCCCGCAGCTCCGCGAGCTGGGCCAGGACGAGGTGGTGGACGGCCTGGTCGCCCGCGGCGCGGAGCTGGCGGAGCGGGCCGGGAGCGGTGCCCACGACGGCCTCGCCGACGCCTACCAGGCGCTGCTGGCCGCCGCCCAGCAGGCGCTCCGGGCGGCGCGCGCCCAGGAGGTCCACGAGGGCGCCGCGCGGCAGGTCGAATCGGCGGCGCGGTCCCGGGTCGCCGCTCGGCTCGCCCACGCGCGGGCGAGCCTCACCGCGCCCCGCTTCGCCCGCCTGCAGGCGGAGCTGGTCCAGCATCCCGAGGGCGCCGACGGTGCCGACGCTCGCCTCGCCGTGATCGAGCGGACCCTGGCCAGCCGCGAGACGGCCGAGCGGGTGCGCGAGGTGCGGGAGGCGGAGCGGCTTCGGACCCAGGCCCACCAGGTGGTGCGACCGCGAGCGCAGGACTCCAGCCACTCGCGGCGGGCGCTCCGCGAGCAGGCCGAGCTCCTCCGCCGGCTCGAGACCGCCCCGCCGGAGGCCCCCCACCGCAACGGCGGGCGGCCCGCCGGGGGCGGCCCGCGGCCCTGACCGCCGCCGGGTCAGCCCCGGCCGGCCTCCATCTCGGCCATCTCCTCCGCCTCGATCGCCTCCCAGTCGGGCTGGCCGAGGAGCCGGCTCACCCGGGTCATCAGCCGTCCCTGGGCGTCGAGGACGGCATCCTGGACCCGGTCGATGCTGGGCCGCTGGGTGGCGACGGCGGCCGCCAGGCCGCGATCGAGGCGGGTGACGGGCGCCTGGCGGAGCTCGTCGGCGACAGCCGGCGGGACCACCCGCCGCTCGCGGATGCGCGCGTCCTCGAGGTCGGCGAGGACCCGGTCGAGCAGCCCGATGGCGGCCCGGCACTCCCGCAGCACCCGGGTCCGGGCCCGGTCGGCCAGCTGACGCTCCACGATCTCGCCGCGGGTGCGGGCGAATGATCCGGTGTCGGTGAGGGTCATGTCGGAGATGGTCACGATGCCTGGTTCCCTGTCGGCGGCTGGGCTCCGCCCCCGGGGGGGGCGGGGCGGGCGGGGCGGGGCGGACCGCGGCCCCCACACGGCTAACGGAGTCGGCCTCCCCGGCGTTACCGCCAGGAGCACTGCCGCGCCATCGGGAACCGTACCCAGCCCGCCGCCGGCCCAATCGGAGGGGCGGAGAGGGTCCGTGCCGAGCGGCCGGCCGTGATCGGGGGCACGGCACTGCTCGTGGATGTCGGACATTTGAGTGCGTGGCGGCACAGGTGGGGTGGGGGCTGACGGTCCGGGGCGGCCCTTGACATCCGGGCCAAACAGGCGTACGCTGTCCGCACGTCGGGACGAGACCCAAGTCCCGCGGCGACCAACTGAAGACCGGGCGCGTCGCCGCCAGTGCGGTGGAGACAGAAAACGCTTGGGGAGCGGACGTAAGACCGGGTGGCCCGGCAGACCGCGGTGAACCAAGAACCGGGATCGTCCCGGAGCCTCCCGACCCGAGCGGGAGTCCGTGGCAGGGGTTTCGTCTGTCCCTCGCCAAGGAACGGCACGGGAGGCCGCCGCTACAATGCTGCCGTGGTCGCCACCCGATCCGTTCGCGCCGGCGTCGGCTCCGGCCGTGGGCGGACCCGGGCGACGCGGCGGCGGACGGCGGCACTCCCGGTCGGGCTGTCGGCCGAGGACTGCCGCCAGATGTACCGCCAGATGGTGCTGATCCGCCACTTCGAGGAGCACGCGGCGGAGGCCTACGCGCAGGCCAAGATCGGCGGCTTCCTCCACCTGTACATCGGCGAGGAGGCGGTGGCGGTCGGCGCCCTCGCCGCCGCCCGGCCCACCGACCCCCTGCTCACCCACTACCGCGACCACGGCTACGCCCTGGCCCGCGGCTGCGACCCCACCCGCTGCATGGCGGAGCTGTTCGGGCGGGCGACCGGCCTCTCCCGGGGTCGGGGAGGGTCGATGCACCTCGCCGATCGGTCGCGCCACTTCTGGGGCGGCCACGCGATCGTCGGCTCCCACATCCCGATCGGGACCGGGATGGCCTATGCGGCCAAGTACCACCGGCGCGAGGACGTGGTGCTGGAGTTCTTCGGCGACGGTGCCACCGGCAACGGGATCTTCCACGAGGGGCTGAACATGGCGGCGCTGTGGAAGGTGCCGGTGGTCTTTATCTGCGAGAACAACCTGTACGGGATGGGGGCCACCCTGGCGGAGGAGTCCCCGGTCAAGGACATGGTCATCCGCGCCGAGGGCTACACGATGCCGGCCCGTCAGTGCGACGGGATGGACGTCCTCGCGGTCTACGAGACGGTGCAGGCCGCCTGCGCCCATGCCCGCGGCGGCAACGGCCCGTTCTTCGTGGAGTGCCTCACCTATCGCTTCCGGGGGCACTCGATGGCGGACCCCGAGCTCTACCGCGACAAGGAGGAGGTCCAGCGCTGGCGTGCGCTCGACCCCATCCCCCGATTCGGGGCGCGGCTGGTGGCGGAGCGCCTGTGCACCGAGCGGGAGCTGACCGCCATCAACGAGCAGGTGGAGCAGGAGATGCTCCAGGTGGTGGCCGCCGCCGATGCCGCGCCGGTGCCCGACCCGGCCACTGTGGCGGAGATGATCTACGCCAACCCGATCGACCCCGCCGCGCCGGTGATGGCCCTGGGTGCCGCGCCGCCGCCCGCGCCGGCGGCCGTCCTCCTGGGCGAGTGAGGATGGCCGCGAGCACCTATCGCGAGGCCGTGCGCAGCGCCCTGCGCGAGGAGATGGAGCGCGACCCCGACGTGATCCTGCTCGGGGAGTCGATCACCGGCTACGGCGGGTCCTACGCCGTCACCCGGGGGCTGGTCGAGGAGTTCGGATCCCACCGGGTGATGGAGACCCCGATCGCGGAGGCCGGCATCGTCGGCTTCGCGGTGGGCGCGGCGATGGGCGGGCTGCGGCCGGTGGCCGAGCTGATGACGGTGAACTTCGCCCTCCTCGCCCTCGACCAGATCGTCAACAGCGCGGCCAAGTTCCACTATATGTTCGGCGGCCAGTGGTCGGTGCCGATGGTGGTCCGCACCGTCTCCGGGTTCGGTCAGCTGGGCGCCACCCACTCGCAGAGCTTCGAGGGCTGGTTCGCCTCCGTGCCGGGGCTGAAGGTGGTGATGCCGGCCACCCCGGCGGACGCCAAGGGGCTCCTGCTGTCGGCGATCCGCGACCCCGACCCGGTCATCTTCATCGAGCACAGCCTGCTCTACAGCACCCGCGGCCCGATGCCCGACGACCCCGCCGCGCTGGTTCCGATCGGCCGCGCCCGGGTGGCCCGCGCCGGCACCGACGTCACCGTGGTGGCGTACTCGCGGATGCTGCTGCAGGCGCTCCAGGCGGCGGAGGCGCTGGAGCGCGAGGACGGGTGCCAGTGCGAGGTGATCGACCTGCGGACGCTGCGCCCGGTGGACTATCCGACCGTGGCGGCGTCGGTGCGTCGCACCCACCGGGTCGTGCTCTGCGGCGAGGACTGGCGCAGCGGCGGATTCGGCGCGGCGCTCCTGGCCGAGCTCCAGGACCTCTGCTTCGACGACCTCGACGCGCCCATCGCCCGGGTGGCGATGCGGGACGTGCCGCTCCCCTATGCACGCAACCTGGAGCAGGCGCTGCTGCCCTCCAGCGAGCAGGTGGTGGAGACGGTTCGGAGCCTGCTCTGATGGCGTACACGGTGACGATGCCGCAGATGGGCTACGACATGACCGAGGGCACCATCAACGAGTGGCTCCGTCAGGAGGGCGACGCGGTCACCCGGGGCGACATCATCGCCTCGATCGCGACCGACAAGACGGACATCGAGATCGAGGCCTACGCCTCGGGCGTGGTCCGCCGGATCCTGGTGCCGGCGGGGGGACGGGTCCCGGTGGGGACCCCCATCGCCATCATCGCCGAGCCCGAGGAGCCGGTCGGCGACGTCGCCCCGGCGGCGCCGTCCGCGCCCCCCGCGGCCACCCCGGTGCCGGCCCCCGCCGCGGCGACGGCGGCTCCGGCGACGGCGGCTCCGGCGGCCACCCCCGAGGCGGGGACGGC
>DAHUZL010000024.1 GCA_027306655.1 Candidatus Dormiibacterota bacterium | reverse complement strand
CGTGGCCGCCCTGCTCCACGATCCGCCCCCGGTCCATCACGATGATGGTGTCCGCGCCCCGGATCGTCGACAGCCGGTGGGCGATGACGAAGCTGGTCCGCCCCTGCCGGAGGCGGCTCATCGCCTCCTGGATCAGGACCTCGGTCCGGGTGTCGACGTTGCTGGTCGCCTCGTCGAGGATCAGCACCGGGGGATCAGCCAGGAACGCGCGCGCAATCGTGAGCAGCTGCTTCTGGCCCGCCGAGATGTTGAGGGCATCGTCGTCCAGGACGGTGTCGTACCCGTCCGGGAGCGTGCCCACGAAGGGGTCGACGTGGGCGGCCCGCGCCGCCGCCAGGATCGCCGCCTCGTCGGCCCCGCCGCGCCCGTACGCGATGTTGTCGCGGATCGTGCCGGCGAACAGCCAGGTGTCCTGCAGCACCATCCCGAATTGGGCGCGCACCTGGTCGCGGGTGAGCTCGCGGGCATCGACCCCGTCGAGCAGGATCCGGCCGCCGTCGATCTCGTAGAAGCGCATCAGGAGATTGACGACGGTGGTCTTCCCGGCCCCGGTGGGGCCCACAATCGCCACCGTCTGTCCCGGCTCCACCGCCAGGCTGAAGTCGGCGATCAGGGGCTCGTCAGGCCGGTAGCGGAAGGACACCCGCTCCAGCTCCACCCGCCCCCGCGGGGCCGGCCGCGACCGCGTCGGGGCCTCGTCGGGAGCCTCCTCGACCGCGTCGAGGAACTCGAAGACCCGCTCCGCCGATGCCAGGCCCGACTGCAGCAGGTTCATCTGGCTGGCGACCTGGGTGATCGGCATGGTGAACTGACGGGAGTACTGGATGAACGCCTGCACGTCGCCCAGGGACATCGCTCCCGAGGCCACCCGGTAGCCGCCGATGGCCGCGATCAGGACATAGTTGAGGTTGGCGAGCGACTGGATGGCGGGCTGGATCATGCCGCTCAGGAACTGGGCCCGGAAGCTGGCCTGGTAGAGCGCCTCGTTCTGGGTCCGGAACTCCTCGACGACAGCCCGGCGCCGGCCGAAGACCTGCACCAGGGCGTGGCCGGTGTGGGTCGCCTCGACGTGGCCATTGAGGGTGCCGGTCCGCTGCCACTGGTTGGCGAAGTGACGCTGGGACCGCCGGGCGATCAGCAGGGTGATCAGCACTGACAGCGGCACCGTGATCAGCGCGATCCCCGCCAGCAGCGGGCTGATCGTGAACATCACCGCCACCACCCCCACGATGGTGAGCGCGGAGGTGAGCAGCTGGCTGAGACCCTGCTGCACGGTGGTGGTGAGATTGTCGATGTCATTGGTGACTCGGCTCAGGATGTCGCCGTGAGGATGGCTGTCGAAGTAGCGCAGGGGCAGGCGGGCCAGCTTGGCCTCGACGTCGGAACGGAGCCGGAACATGGTTCGCTGCGCGACTCCCGCCATCACAAAGGTCTGCCCCCACGCGAGCGCCGCTCCCAGCAGATACACGCCGGCGGCGAGACCCAGGGTCCGCCCCAGCTGGTCGAAGTTGACCCCGACGCCGGGGGTGACGTGCATCCCGGAGAGCAGGCGGGCGAGCCCCCCCTGGTGGTGGGCGCGGAGGAGCGCGATCGCGGCGCGCCGGGAGATCCCGGTGGGGAGGCGCTGTCCGAGCAGCCCCCGGAAGACGACATTGGTCGCGCTCCCGAGGATCTTGGGTCCGACCACGGTGAAGCCGACCCCGGCGCCGCCCAGGACCACCACCAGCACCAGCCGGCCCCACTCCGGCCGCAGCCGCCGGAGGAGCCGCCGCAGCGTCCGCCGCGCGTCCTTCGATCGCACGGGAGGGGGGCCCGACCCGAGCCCCCGAGCGGCGCCGAACCGGGGCCCGCCCGGGCCCCCCGGACCACGGCCGATCACGCCGCCGCCTCGCCGCCCGCTTGGGATTCCACGATCTCGCGATACGCCGCACAGTCCGCCAGCAGCTGCGGATGGGGCCCGATCCCGACCACGGCCCCCCGGTCCAGAACGATGATCCGGTCGGCGCTCATGATCGTGCTCACCCGTTGGCTGACGATCACCACCGTCGCTCCCTCGGCCTCGATCCGGAGCGCGGCGCGAAGTCGGGCGTCGGTGGCCGCGTCGAGCGCGGAGAAGCAGTCGTCGAGTAGGTAGACCTGGGGGCGCTTGATGATCGCGCGCGCGATCGAGAGCCGCTGCCGCTGGCCGCCCGAGACGTTGGTGCCGCCCTGGTCCACCGGCGCCTCCAGCTGGCCCGGCATCGCGGCCACGAAGTCGCGCGCCTGGGCGACCTCCAGCGCATGCCAGAGCTCGGCGTCGGCGGCATCGGCGCGGGCCATCCGCAGGTTGCTGGCCACCGTGCCGCGGAAGAGGTAGGCGGTCTGGGGCACCAGCCCGATCTGACTCCAGAGCTCCTCCAGGCTCTGGCCGCGGACGTCGACACCGTTGACCAGCAGCGCGCCGGCACTGACGTCGAAGAACCGCGGGACCAGGCTCACCAGGGTGGTCTTGCCGCTGCCGGTGCCGCCGATGACGGCAACAGTCTCGCCGGGATGGAGCTCGAACGACAGGTCGGTCAGAACCGGACGGTCGCCGCCTGGGTAACCGAAGCTCACGGATCGGAACTCGACCGCCCCGGCCCCGGCCCGCGGCGGTTGCGGCCGGGGGGGGTCGGCGATCGACGGGGCCTGCTGGAGGACCGCCTGGATCCGCTCCGCGCTGGCGACGGCGCGGGGCAGGACCAACGCGATCATCACCGCCATCATCACCGCGAAGAGGATCTGGGCGATGTACTGGAGGAAAGCGGTGAGATTCCCGATCGGCAGGCTCCCCTGGCTGACCAGATGGCCACCGAACCAGAGCACCGCGACACTGGAGAGGTTCATGATCGTGAGCAGCGACGGCAGGGCGAGGGCGAAGAAGCGGTTGACGCGCAGTCCGGTGGCGGTGAGGTCCTGGTTGGCCAGGGCGAATCGCTGCTGCTCGGCGCCGGTGCGGACGAAGGCGCGGACCACCCGGATCCCCATGATCTGCTCGCGCAGCACCTGATTGATGCGGTCGATCTTGGGTTGCATGGAACGGAACAGGGGCACCGCCACCAGCAGCAGCCCGCCGAGGACGACCGCCATCAGCGGCACCACCACCACCAGCAGCAGGGACAGGGTGGCGCCTTCGTTGACTGCCATGATCACGCCCCCCACGCTCATGATCGGCGCCACCACCATGATGGTGAGCGCCACCTGGACAAAGAGCTGCACCTGCTGCACGTCGTTGGTGTTGCGGGTGATCAGCGAAGGGGTGCCGAAGTGGTTCATCTCCGTGGTCGAGAATCGCTGCACCTGCTCGAACACCGCCTGGCGCAGGTCGCGCCCTACCCCCATCGCGGTGCGCGACGCAAAGTAGACGGCGGTGATCGAGACCACGCTCACCACGAGGGTGAGGCCCAGCATGACTCCGCCGATGGCCCAGATGTAGCCGATCCTGCCCGTGAGGACGCCGTTGTTGATGATGGCGGCGTTGAGGGTGGGCAGGTAGAGATTGGCCACCGTCTGCGCCACCAGGAGCGTCACCACCACCGCCACCGGGCGCGCATAGGGGCGGAGATGGGCGCCCACCAGGCGGGTCAGCACGGCGCCCAGTCCCCCCGGCTGGGGCCGACCCGGGTCGCCTCACGGTCCGACCGCGATCGTCCCACCGGGGGCCGCGCGGGGGATTCCGTGCCAGGCGGCGCGGTCATGGGCGAGTCACCGATCGGAGGCGGGGAGCGAAGCCGCCGCCCCGCGCCGCGGGGACGGCTGAGGGGGCGGTGGCGACGGCGGCAACGCCACGGATTGTAGCCGACGGCGGGGGGAATCCGACCGGCCCCGCGCGGGCCTACTGGCCGCCGACCGCGCCGCCGGTCTCGAGGTCGAAGAACTGGAGGTGGTCGCCGTCGACCGTGAGCGACACCGTGTCGCCGACCCGGACAGGGACCCGCGGCGAGATCCGGGCCACCCCGCGTCCGCGGAGGGTGCCGCCGCCGGCGACCGGCACCGGCGAGGCGGCCTCCCCAGCCCCGGCGGCGACCGCCTCGGTCCGCGCCGGCTCAGCGGCGACGCGGAAGTGGGCCATCACCTCGGCCCCGAGCGACTCCAGCAGCTCGATCTCGGCCTGCAGCGCGGCGGCCCCGTCGCCCCCGTCGCGGGCCACGGTGAGATGCTCCGGTCGCACCCCGACGACCAGGGTTCGGCCCCGGAACCGGGCGAGTGCCGGTCGCTGCCGCAGCTGCTCGGCGGGGATGGGGACGGGCTTATCGCCGATGACCGCACACAGCCCTCCATCCCGCGCCTCGATGCGCGCCTCGTACAGGTTCATCGCCGGCGAGCCGATGAACGAGGCGACGAAGAGGTTGGCGGGGTGGTCGTAGAGGGTCTGGGGCGCGTCGCATTGCTGGAGCAGGCCCTTGGAGAGCACAGCGACCCGGTCGCCCATCGTCATCGCCTCGGTCTGATCGTGGGTGACATAGAGGGTGGCGACCCCGAGTCGACGTTGGATCCGCGACACCTCGGCGCGCATCTGCACGCGAAGCTTGGCGTCCAGGTTGGAGAGCGGCTCGTCCATGAGGAAGGCCGCGGGCTCGCGCACCAGGGCTCGCCCCATCGCCACCCGCTGCCGCTGTCCTCCGGAGAGGCTGGCCGGCTTGACTCCAAGGAGATCGCCGAGGCCGAGGATCTCCGCCGCCTCCGCCACCCGGCGGTCCGCCTCCGCCCTGGGCACGCGCCGGAGCTTGAGCGAGAATCCGATGTTCCCCGCCACCGTCATGTGCGGGTAGAGAGCGTAGTTCTGGAAGACCATGGCCACGTCCCGCTCCTTGGGGCTGAGGTCATTGACGACGCGGCCACCGATCCGGACGGTGCCAGCGCTGATCTCCTCCAGCCCCGCCACCATGCGCAGGGCGGTGGTCTTGCCACAGCCGGAGGGGCCCACCAGCACCATGAACTCGCCGTCCGCCACGTCCAGGCTGAGGTCGGACACCGCCTGGGTGCGGTTGGGGTAGACCTTGGTCACCCCCGCGATCTGGATCGTCGCCATGGCGCCAATGCCTCCCGTGTGCCACAGGCCCCGACGCTGCCGACGGTCCGGCCGGCGACGACCGGCGGATGGGCGAACGGAAGCAAGGGTACTGCCCGACCACCGGCCATGCCACCACCGGGCCGGCGGTGCCGTCACTCGCCATCGTCCCGTTCATCGGAGTCTGCCACGACCGCTTGGTGGCCCTGATCGTCCTCGGCGCCAGCGTCCATAATCCGCTGGCGGGTTTCCTGTCATCGATCCCGATCGGCACGGCGACGAGGAGCGCTCCGTCGCAGCCGCGGCCGCCCCCGGTTGGATGGTGCTGGCATCGGCCCCGACCCGAGATGATGGACCTCGGCCGCAGGCTCTCGTGACCGCGCTGGCGGCGGCCCAGCCCGCCCCGGCCCAGCCGGCAACGGTCCGCGTGAGGCTCCGGGAGGAATCCGACGACCAGCACCGCGCTCCTGGTGCTCGCCGTCTTGGCGGCCTGCGCGGTGGGGTCGGTCGAGGCGCTGACCATCGTGCTGGTGGCGGGAGTGACCCGGGGCTGGCGCTCCACCCTGGAGGGCGCCGCCGCCGCCATCCTCGCCCTCGCCGCGCTGGTGGCGGCGCTCGGCTCGGCCCTGGTCCGCTCCGTCCCCATCTCGGTGCTCCGGCTGAGGGTGGGGGGCCTCCTCCTCGCCCTCGGCCTGCAGTGGCGACGCAAGGCGATCCTGCGCGCCAGCGGGCCTCGGGACACGCACGACGAGGACGCCATCTACCGTCGTGAGGTGGCGCGCCGGTCGGCGATGCCACGCCCGGTCGCGGCCGCGACGCCACCGGGTTCGTGATCGGATTCACGGGCGTCTTCCTGGAGGGGATGGAGGTGGTGCTGATCGAGCTCTCGCTCGGGCTCAGCTCGGGCCGGCTCGGTGCCGCGGTGGCGGCCGCCGGTGCCGCGGTGGCGGTCGTGACCGCCGCCGGGTTGGTGGTGGCGCGCCAGCGGGCCGAGGGTCCCGCGAACGCCATGAAGATGGCACTCGGCGTGATGCTGGTGAGCGTCGGCACGTTCTGGAGCGGTGCGGGCGTTCGGGATCCACTGGCCGGGGTCCGACGGAGCGGTCCTGGCGCTCATCGCCGTCTACGCGGACGTCACCGTCCTCGTCGTCCGCACCCTCCCGCGCCGCCCGCCCGGCGTCAGCCGCGGCCCCGAGCCGGCATGACCCCGGCGACCGTGGTGCGGGCGTTCGGGCGCTTCTGGTGGGAGGTCCTGGTGGGCGGGACGCCCGAGCTGGCGCTCGGGACCGTGGCGGCGGGTGCTGGTCGCCTGGGGGGTGGCCCACGCCGCCGGCGCCCTTCTGGGGCTGTTCCGGGGCGCGGTGATCCTCCTGCTCGCGGCCAGCTGCTGGCGGGGCCGCCGGAGCTGAGCGGGCGCCCCCGCGGCCCGGGTGCCGATGATGGAGGGGTGACCGCCGCCGGGGGGCCCGCCGCGCCGATCCGCCCGCTCCCCGCTGCCCTTCTCACCGCCCTGCGGGACGAGGAGGTGGTGCGGGTGACCTCCCGCGACGGCCCCCACCGGGGAACAGTGCCGATGTGGTTCGCGATCCAGCCGCCGGGGATCCTGTACCTGTTCACCCACGCCTTCTCGCGCAAGGCCGAGCGCTGGCGCCGCGATCCGTGGGTGCGGCTCCGACCGCCCGCGGACGGGCCGGCGGTGGAGGGCACCGTCCACTTCGTCGAGGGCCCCGAGCTGGAGCGCGTCATTGAGATGGTGGTGGAACGCTGGGCGATGGCGGGGGCGACGACCCCGGAGGCGCTCCGCCGGATGGTCGCCGAGGGCAGCCACGCCCTCCTCCGGGTGGAGGCTCGGGCGGGCCGCGGTGGCCGGCCGACCCGCTGACGATCGCCGGACCGGCGGGCTGGCGACAGGCGCGATCGATCGGCCACAGCTCCGTCACGAGATCATCAGATGGCCCGAGATCCGGCCTGCCTACGATGACGGTGCCGATGTGACGCCCCCTGCCCTCCAGGAGACCCGGCTCCAGCATGGCCCCGTTCTCCCGCCAGCCCGACCGGTCGTTGCGGGCGCTCCCGGCGGCCCCCGCGAGCGAGGGCGACCACCACCCGTGGGCTGAGCGGCGCGCCCTGCGCCTCACCGGGAACCCGGCGATCGCCGCCCGGGTCGGTCGCGCCCCCGGCCTGGCGAGGACGAGCTCGCACGCCGGCGGCGACCCGGGGGCGGCGGCCGTCCTCGCCGCCACAGTCCGCGCGGTGCAGCGGCACGGCTGGCGTGCCACCCACCCGTTCGCGCGCGCCGGGCCACCGCCGGCGAGGGGGACGCTCCGAGGCGACCCCGCTCGGGCCGCCCGCCTCGTCTACGGGGGGGGACGATCGCCGGCCGAGGCGGCGACCCGCCTCGGGACTTCGGAGTCCCAGGTGCTCACCTGGCTGGAGACGGCCAAGCGCGCCACCAGCCCCCCCGTGGGAGCCGACCGCTGCACCGCGTGCCGTCGGCGTCTGCTCAGCGCCGAGCCGGTCGCCACCGGACCCCACTCGGCGCTGGTTGACGAGGTCGTCGAGCACCTGGACCGCTGCGCGGAGTGCGCCCGCGTCGCGGATGACCGCGGCTTCCTCGCCACCTGCCTCGCCACCGCGGCCCGTCTCTCCCGGTACCAGGACGGCCTCTGCGATGCGCGCGACGCCGCCGCGGTCGACGCCCACCTGGACGCCTGCGGAGCGTGCACGCGCCACCTCCACGACCTCCAGCAGGCGGCGCTCACCCTGATGGCGGCGGGCCCAGGCTTCACCCTCGGGGTGGCGCCCCTGGCCCTGGTCACGTGGCAGTCGGTGCGCCGCCTCTCCTGGCTGCGACACCTGGCGGGGCTGGCGCCGGCCCATGCGGCCGCCAGCGCAGCGGCGACGGCGCTGGCGGTGGCGACCGCGGCGGGGGTCGCACTGACGGCCGGGCCCGGCTGGGTGGCCCACAGCCGACCACCCATGGCGCCCGCCCCGGCGGCCCCGATCGCCACCCCGACGCCCCGCGTGCACGTCACCCCGGCCCCAGCCACGCCCCGTCCCACCCCGCCCCCGAGCCGCCACCACCGTCCGCGGGCCGGCCCGCGCCGGTCCCCGCATCGGGCCGCCCCGCGCCGCCGGGCAGCCGGGAGCGGCCGCAGGGGACGGGGTGAGGCGAGCGGGTCGGGTCGGCCGGCCCGCCTCCTCGGCCGCCGGCCTCCGGGACCCCCCCCGGCACTCCCCGTGACCGCCTCCGCACCCTCAGCGCCCCCGACTCAGCCGCCGGCCCCGAGACGCACGACCCGGCGGGCGCGCCCGGCCGGCACCTCCAGCCCGATCTCCGGACCCACCCCGAGCGGCGCGCCGTCCCCAACCCCGCAACCCCCGGAACACCCCGTGGGGTCAGTGGTGACGCCCCCCCCGACCCCGGGCACCCCCACCCCGACGGCGACACCCGTGCCGCCACCCACGCTCTCGCCGACCCCGTCCCCCACCCCCACGCCCGCGCCATCCCCGACCGCGGCCCCCAGCGCCTCCCCCACCCCCACGCCCGCCCCATCCCCGACCGCCACCCCCAGCCCGTCCCCCACCCCCACACCGCCCCCGTCTCCCACCCCGACCGTGACGCCCTGCCCGACGGGCGGCGACGGGGGTGCGGGCAACGACGGTGACGGGCGCCCTTGCCACCAGGGGGGCGGAACCTCGAACGGTGCGGTCCCGGGCGTCGGAGCCGTGGTCTCCAGGCCCGGGCTCGGCGTGGTCCCCGAGGAGCATCGGGGCCACCGCTGAGCGGCTCCCAGGCCCCGGTCGTACGACACCCGCGGGGCTTTGCGACAGGCGCGTGGTTGTGCCGCCATCCCCGGCGGTGCGACCATCTGGACGATGCCCACTCGAGCCGACGCGCTGGCGCTCCTCTTCGAGCACACCCAGACCGAGCCGCTCCGGCGTCACGGCCTGGCCGTCGAGGCCGTGCTGCGCCATGCCGCGAGCCGTCTCGGGGTCGACCCGGAGGTCTGGGGATTGACCGGCCTCCTGCACGACTTCGACTACGAGGCCCACCCCGCGGAGCACCCGTTCTGGGGCCGTCCGATCCTGGAGGCGGCGGGATACCCGCAGGAGATGATCCGCGCGATCCAGGGTCATGCGGTGTTCACCGGCGTCGTCCGCGACACCGACCTCGCCCGCTGGCTGTTCGCCTGCGACGAGCTGACTGGGTTCGTCGTGGCCGTCGCCCTGGTCCACCCCACCCGCTCGGTCGCGGCCGTGGAGCCTCGCTCGGTGCGACGCAAGCTGCGCGACCGCAGCTTCGCCCGCAGCGTCAGCCGGAGCGACATCGAGGCCGGGATGGCCGACCTCGCCGTCGAGCCGGACGCCCTGATCCAGTTCGTGATCGACGGGCTGGCGGCGGTCGCGCCGTCCATCGGGCTGGGCGAGGCGGGCATCGGCTCCGAGCGTCCGCACCTCCGCTCGGCCTGATTCCGTCCGCGAGAGGCGCCGGTATACTCCACCCCCGGCGTCCGGCGCCCTGGGGAGGTGGCTGAGTGGCCGAAAGCGCCCGCCTGCTAAGCGGGTGACGGGTTTCAAGCTCGTCCGAGGGTTCGAATCCCTCCCTTCCCGCCAGGGTCCATCGGGCCCGGCGGAGCGGGAGCAGGGATGGCGGTCGTTGCCGGCCCGGCTCCGCGCCCGCTACCGGGAGACCGCCGCGGAGCGTCCCAACGAGGACGTGGCGATGCGCGTGTTCGTGTCGTTCCTCGCCACCTTCGGTACCACCCGGCTGGTGACCCACGGGATCCGCGGCGGCTGGCTGCCGCTGCGCAACATTGTGGTGGGAGGGGGCGCTGACGATCGCGAGCACGGGGCCCAGCCCCTCCACATCCACCACATGGTCCTCGGCATCGCCTGCCTCACCGGCGCCGGGTACGGCGCCCTGCTGCGGGTTGACCACCGCTGGCGTCGGCGGATCGCGCCCTGGTACGGAGCCGGCGTCGCCCTCACCTTCGACGAGTTCGCCCTCTGGCTCCACCTGCGTGACGACTACTGGTCGCACGAGGGACGCACCAGCATCGACGCGGTGGCGGGGCTCGCCGCCGCGTTCGGTCTGCTCGCCGGCTCGCCGCTGTTCTGGCGCCGCGCCATCGGGGAGGTCCTCGCCACCCCCGGCCGTGGCGGCGGTGCCGTCCCCCAGCCCCCGCCGGACCGCCTGCGGTCGGCGGAGGCCGATGGGGGATAATCCCCGTCTCGAGGAGGGAGCCAGCCGGGATCAACCCGGCGGGGCTCACGGACGTGGGAGAGCAGGGGCCGAGCAGAGGTGTTGGCTCCGGGCCGCGACCTGACCGTGGACGAGGTGGCGGAGGCGCTGGGGCTGCCCGTCGCCATGATCCGACGACGCATCGACGCCGGCGACCTGCCCGTGCGCTGGGTCGAGGTGGACGGCCGACTGGAGGTCCGGGTGTGTGCCCCGGGCGCCGACGGCCGTCCCCTCGACCCCGCCCGCCCCCAGGACGGATGGCCCCCGCGGGCGGCGGCGACCCTGCCGCCGGAGGACGGCGCCAACCAAGGCGACACCCGCGTCGAGTCGGAGGGGTCGCCGGTGGGAGTGGCGGGCGCGGTCCAGGCGGGGCGTCCCGGCCTCACCCTTCCCCCGGCGGCGCCGGGGCTGTCCGACCTCGACACGCGGGCGCTGGTGGCGGGGCTGCTCGACCGCTGGGAACGCGCCCTGGAGCGCCGGATCGAGGCCGAGCAGCGGCTTCACTTCGAGGTCGAGCTCGAGCGCCGAGCCCGACGGCTCCGCGAGCTGAGCGGCGAGCTGGACGGCGAGCGTCGGGCGCACGCGGAGCAGCTCGCCGATCGCGAGCGGGAGACCATCGGCCTGCGAGCCCGGGTCCGCGACCTGGAGGCGCGCGAGGGGCAGCGGCGCCCCTGGTGGAGGCGGGGCTGACACCGACCCGCGCCGGCGCGAGCGGGGCACCCGACGGGGTACGCCCATGATCGAGTCGAGCCCGATCGACGACGTGCGCTCTCGGACCGACCTCGTCGACGTGGTCGCCCCTCACGTCCGTCTCCACCGGGCCGGCCGGGAGCTGCGCGGACTCTGCCCGTTCCACCAGGAGCGCACGCCCTCCTTCTACGTCAACCCCGACAAGCAGGTCTGGAACTGTCACGGCTGCCATGCGGGCGGCGACGTCTTCCGCTTCGTCGAGCTGATCGACCATGTCGACTTCCGCGCCGCCCTGGAGCAGCTGGCGGCGCGGGCCGGCGTCGCGCTGGCCGCCACCCCGCAGGCGATCGAGGCCGAGCGGCGCCGGCGACGCGAGCGCGAGGGCGCCCTCACCCTGCTCAGGATGGCGGCGGACTACTACCACCACGTCCTGGTCGCCAGCCCCGCGGGCGCGCCCGGGCGCGCCTTCCTGGCCGAGCGGGAGGTCAGCGCCGACACCCGCGACGCCTTCCACCTCGGCTACGCCCCCGCGGGCCAGCACCCGGACAACCTCCTTCGCTTCTGCTCCAGCCGCGGCCACTCCTCCGCCCAGCTGGTGGCCGCCGGGCTCGCCCAGCCGACCGGCGGGCAGCGCATCGACGTCTTCCGGCGCCGGCTGGTGATCCCGATCCGCGACGAGCACGGCACCGTGGTCGCCTTCGGCGGCCGCGCCCTCGACCAGGATCCCCGCAAGTACCTCAACTCCCGCAACGGCCCCACCTTCGACAAGTCGCGCACCCTCTTCGGGCTCGACCGGGCCGGGCCGGCGGTGCGGAGCGGGGGCACCGCGGTGGTGGTGGAGGGCTATTTCGATGTCCTGGCCGCCCACGCCGCCGGCGTCGTCCACACGGTCGCCGCCTGCGGGACGGTCTTCACGCCCGAGCACGCCCGACTGCTGCGCCGCTTCGCCACCGCGGTGACGCTCTGCTTCGACGGTGATCCGGCCGGACAGCGCGCCGCCGCCGAGGCGGTGCCGGTGGCGGTGGCGGCCGGGATGGAGGCCCGCCTCGCCGTGCTCCCCCTGGGTCGGGACCCGGATGACCTGTGCCGCGCCGACCCGGCCGACTTCCGCACCCGCATCGAGACCGCCCGTCCCGCCTTCGAGGTGCTGGTGGACCGCGCCCTCGGCGATGCCGGTCCCGGAACCGGGCCTCCCACACTGACCGCCCGGCGGGCCGCCCTGGCCGTGCTGCGGCGCATCCCCGACGCCAGCGAGCGCGACCTCTACGCGCAGCGGGTGGGGCAGCGGCTCGGGGTCGACCCCCGCCACCTGGTGGAGGACCTCACCCGGGCCGGGCGAGGAGACCCGGGCGGGCGCCGGACGGTGCCCGACGCCGGCCAGGCTGCCCCCGGTTTCGACTTCGTCCCGGTGGGGAACACACCGCTCGGGCGGATCGGCTACCTGCTGGCGCTGATGCGCCAGCGGCCGGCTCTCGCCCGTCGCGCCCACGAGATCTACGGAGTGCAGCCTGAGGAGTTCAGCGACCCCGACGCCCAGGCGGCCTACCGCGTGCTGATCGGCGACGCGGCCAGCCCCCCCCCGACCCCCCGGCCCGCAGGCGGGCCCGGCACGGCGGGCGGACCGGTGTGTCCGGAGGGTCCGGCTCGGGACGACGCGAGCCCGAGCGCCCCCGGCGCCGCCGTCGCGGTCCTGCTGGGCCGGCTCGATCGCCGGGAGTTCCCGGAGCTGGAGGGGGCCGACGGGGACGCCTCGGCGCTCCGGGCGCTCGAGGACGGCGTCCGGTTCCTGCGGCTGCAGGCCCTCGGCGAGCGCGCCCGCCGGCTGGAGGCCCGGATCGGTGCCTTGGGGCACCATCGCCAGGGCGAGGGGCCGCAGCTGGTCGCCGAGCTGGACGGCGTGTGGCGGTGGATCGGTGCCCTGCGCCAGGGCGCGCCGCCCACCGACCCGGTCCGGCCCGGCGCCGCCGGGCCGGAGTCCGCGCGCGGCCCGGTCGGGAGCTGACGTGGCCCGGACGCTCCGCGCCGCGCCGGTGGCGCCGGCCGACCGCACCGACGAGCTGCTCCGCCAGGCGGAGCAGCTGATCCTCAAGGGCAAGGAGCAGAGCTACCTCACGCCCGACGACATCCTCCAGACCTTCCCCGAGATCGATGCCGAGCCGGACCAGCTCGAGCGCATCTTCACCCTCTTCCGGGAGATGGGGATCGCCGTCAGCGACGGCGACAAGGACTTCGAAGAGGTGGAGGAGATCGACGACGAGATGCTGTCGACGATCGAGGCCGCCGATGCCGTGTCCCTCGACGACCCGGTGCGCATGTACCTGAAGGAGATCGGCCGGGTGGCGCTGCTCAAGGCCGAGGACGAGGTCTTCTTCGCCAAGCTGATCGAGCAGGGCGACGACGACGCCAAGCACAAGCTGACCGAGGCCAACCTCCGCCTGGTGGTGTCGATCGCCAAGAAGTACATCGGCCGCGGGATGTCGTTCCTGGACCTGATCCAGGAGGGCAACATGGGCCTGATCCGGGCAGTGGAGAAGTTCGACTACCAGAAGGGCTTCAAGTTCTCCACCTACGCCACCTGGTGGATCCGCCAGGCGATCACCCGCGCGATCGCCGACCAGGCGCGCACGATCCGGATCCCGGTCCACATGGTGGAGACGATCAACAAGCTGGTGCGGGTCTCCCGCCGCCTGCTCCAGGAGTTGGGGCGGGAGCCGGCCGATCCCGAGATCGGCGAGGAGATGGGGATCACCCCCGAGCGGGTGCGGGAGATCATCAAGGTCTCCCAGGACCCGGTCTCGCTGGAGACGCCGATCGGCGAGGAGGAGGACTCCCACCTGGGCGATTTCGTTCCCGACAGTGAGGCCGTGGCACCTTCCGAGGCAGCCTCGCTGACCATGCTCCGGACCGAAGTGGAAGACATCCTTGACACACTGACTCCACGCGAGCGACGTGTCCTCCAGCTACGATTCGGCCTCATTGACGGCCATCAACGCACGCTGGAGGAGGTGGGGAAACGCTTCGGGGTGACCCGCGAGCGAATCCGGCAGATCGAGGCGAAGGCTCTGAGGAAGCTGCGCCATCCCTCCCGCAGCATGAAGCTGAAGGATTATCTCGAGTAGACTCGCGGCATCCGCAATATGGGAGCGGCACCCCTCGTCATTTGTGAGTCCCGACTCGTCGTCGAGTGCTGACGGGGACAAGTCCACCCCGACCCACCCCAGCTGAGTTGCCCCCGGACCTCGCTGACCATCTCCTCTTTCATATGCGGCAAGGCTTCCACCTGCTCGCGGCTTGTAAAAGGTGTCAGTCGCTGTACTCCACTTGGTGAGGACGTCCGCCGGAGGCGCGCCCTCGGTAGCGCCCTAAGCGGCGGCCCAGACCAGCCGCCGCATGTGCGCCGTCCCAACGGCTGCCCCTCAGGCGTTCGGGTGTTGAGGCACAGCTTCTGGAAACGACGGGTGAGCTCCTGGTGTTTGAGCGTGCCCTACCGGACCACAGCCATAGCCACTACGCCCAGGCCAAGGGGTCGCGGCACTCCCGGTCAATCGGGCTCAAGCCCAAGATGCCGATCGAGGAAAGACGTGGTCCGCTCCAACATGTCTACTCGTGCGGGGGTCGCGCGAATACCATGGCCTTCCTCTGGATACAGCACCAGCTCGGTCTCCACCCCAGCCGCAAGCAGCGCCTGGTGGAACTCCACGGCCTGACCTGGCGGCGTGCAACGGTCCACCAGCCCCGCTGAGAGCAGGGTCGGGGTCTTGGACCTGTGCGCAAAAAAGACAGGACTCCGCTCGAAATAGGCCCCTGCCGACGACAGAGGGCTGGCCTTGAGGAACATCTGGTCGAACTCGGGGATGTTGCTTGAGAAGTGCTGGCTGTACCAGTCCGTGACCGGCGAGCCGGCCACGGCTGCCTTGAAACGGTCAGTGCGCGTCGTGAGCCAGCAACTCATGTAGCCGCCATGACTCACCCCGTATACCGCCAACCTGCCAGGATCGGCGAGGCCGTGGTCTATGAGTAGGTCCACTCCGGTGAGCAGATCGTCGACCTCTCCGCCGCCGTAGTCCCCCAACTCCTTCGCGAGGAAATCCTGCCCCCTACCACTGCTGCCTCTGGGATTGGGCATGAACAGGGCAAAGCCCCTCGCCGAGAGGTATGCGTAGGTGAGCGCGTCCGGCTCCGGCCAGGATGAGCGCCAGCACCAGGCGGGTCCGCCGTGTACGGCAAGGATGGTGCGATAAGGCGCCCTACCCACCTTGGGGGTCACGAAGTACCCCGATACCTCCAGCCCATCCGATGACCTCCACCGAACCACTTCCATGGAACCGATCTTGGTTCCAAGCCAGCGCTGGCCGTCGTCCGCCAGACTCAAGAGCTCGTGGAGCTCCCCGCGGTTGGCACGGACGATGTGAGCGGGCAAAGACCAGCTCTCGGCGCAGAGGAGGGCACCGCCGTCGGGGTGAGGACAAGCCTCTGGGTAGAAGTGACCCGAGGTGGTCAGAAGGCCGGAGTGGTGAACTTCCATCGCACCGTCCCTCAGGTCGAGATCGAAGATGACGGTCTCGGTATCTCTTACTCCGGTGGCACAGATGTGGTCCCGGTCTCTGAATCTCAGGGAAGTGACATCTACTCCGCGAGTGTCGATCTGGCGCCCGCCCTGATCAGCAGGATCGAAAACATAGATGTTTCCCGCCACCAGACCGCGGTCGCTCGCAAGCCCCTCGATGATCGCGAAGCGCGAGGCGTCGGCTGAGGCCACCGGCTGGGCCAACTGGAGAAGCGGCCGGTGAACCAGGCGGCGCCAAGAGCCGTCCAGGGAGATCAGCTCCAACCTCGAGTTGGACCAGTCTCCCTCCCACGGTCGGTCGGAGACCACCGCTAACAACGCGTCGTGCGCCAGGCAGCCTTCCCAGACGTTGATGCCGGCAGGCGACATACGACGGACCTCGTCGGAACCAAGGTCAAGCAGGAGAGCGACGCGCCAGCCGCCCGCCGCGGCTCCACTCCTGCGCACCGTCGGCAACCAGCGCGGAGCCTCCGGGTCTGATGCGGACGAAGGGATCAAACCGGAGCCGAGTGCGACACCCTGTTCGGCGCCGTCCTCGGCCGCGAAGACCAGCAGCCGGGCGCCATCGGCGGTCCACTCGATAGATTCGGCGCTGCATCCCGTCAGGCGATGAAGACGTTTTGAGGATGGGTCTCCCAAGGTAGCGGTCCAGGGGTGGAAAATCCCCGGACTACCCTCGTCGGAGACGAAGGCGACCGAGTCGCCAGACGGGCTCCAACGACCCTGGCGCTGGACGGCCTCCCCGGTGTTGGAGATGGGGGTAAGCTCACTGGACGCAAGATCGAGCACATAGACCCGATCGACGGCCGGACCGTCGAGGCTAAAGCGCACCTGGCAGGTGAGCAGCGCAAGCGAGCCGTCTGGCGAGCAAGTCAGCCCCGTCGCGGCACGAGGTTTCCCGACCCCGGGTCCGAGAACGCTGGTGAAAAATTCGCGGGGTGAATCCAAAGGGGTGGGACCGTTCGGCACTAGGGAATCCTCCGGATCGCGGTGGTCGGGTTCTGCGGTGCGACCGCTGCTCAGTAGACTACGAAGAGTCGACCACCAATGCGCGCCCAACTGGATGCCGATTCTCGCAGGATGGCATCTACACGCCTCAAGTAGACTGGTGCGGCCCAATCCGGAGTAGCTCAACGGTAGAGCAGGCGGCTGTTAACCGCAAGGTTCACGGTTCGAATCCGTGCTCCGGAGCCACCCGGTCTGTGCCTTCATCAGGCGGAAGTGGCTCCGGCCGGGGGCGCAGCAACGCCGGCCAGCCGCCGCAGAGATCACAGGCCGATACGAGGACCCCTGAGCCTCGGGTGATCAGGGAAGCGCAAAGGTGCCCGCGGTGCCGAGGTCGAGGCAATATTCGTCAGGAGCGCAGGCCACCAAGTTTGGGTCGGGGGCCACTATCTCTGGCCCGGTCGAGTCCATCGCGCTCCCCATGGACCGCCAGGACGTGCCGTCCCACTTTAGCAGTTGAGTCACGTGGGCAGGGGAGGTGGACGGCAGCGCCCCACCGGCATAGCAGACGGTTGTGCTCACGCACTGCGCCGGGTCGTCGAAGACCACGGGGCCGTTGGCAGCGGCATTGGCCTTCCACCTTCGGCCGTCCCACACGTAGGTGGTGTCGGCCTGTGTGATGGTGGAGCTCCCTGACAACCCCATGACCAGGCAGTTGGAGGGACCCCGGCAGCCGACCATCCCGCCATCTTGAACAGAGGTCTGCGCTTGCCAGCTACCGGATCGCCAGATGGCCACACTCCCACCAAGGGAGACCGCTGGCACGCCTGCGCCATCTTGAATGCTCACCAGCACGCAGAGGTTGGCGGTGCCGTCGAACGGGCAGGACAGGCCCCAGGGTACCAGCGTTATCCCGGCGGTCGACTTGGTGGGGGGCGCGGCTGCTGAGCTCCACTGTTGGCCATTCCAGTGCTCAGCCAGAGCCGAACCGACGGGTCCCGCCAACCAGCGCAACCGCGAGACAGCTGACTGCGCTTGAACAGGCGGCCGTGTACAGGATGACCGACCCCCGGGAGGACTTTGCCGGATCTTGGGTGACCCAGCTAGCCCCCCGCCAGACATCTACCGCAGCCGGGGCCGCGTACTGAGGACTGCCGGTTCCCATGACGCAGAAATTGGCGACCGGGCAACTCAGCCCGTTCACCTCGGTATACGCAAGGCCAGTGTCCTGGGCCGAAGACCAGGACACCCCGGTCCAGATCCACTGGTAGAGGTCGGATCCGGTCGGGCCGTTTGTGTCCCACCCGATCGCCATACAGAAGTTCTCGCTCGCACAGGCCAGCTCGCCGACCTGCAGCCTGCCGCTATCCGGGGTTTGGGCGCTCACCTGGGACCAGGCCGCCCCCGCCGGTTCTGCAGCAGGCCAGATCTGAAACGTCTCGGTCACCTTGGTGACCACGCCCGACCGCACCTCGATGCCCACACGCAGATTCGTCGGCCGGTACTCCCATCCGCTGGTTCTGGCGGGGTCGGCCATTACCTCATACCGCCCAGGAGGCAGCCGTAGACCCTGAGTTAGCCCGGTCACCCGCCATGAGTGCCCGGATCCATCAACCGTCGCCGCAGCGACCATCCCTGGGGGTAGGCCTGCGGGCCGCAGCCAGAGCGTGCCCTGGGGATTGGTGCCGGCACACCCCACCAGGGTCGCCGCCAGGGCCACAGCCACTCCGAAACTCGCGAGCAGTCTCACTTTGCCGTGGACCACACAAGATAATGGGGCAGGGTGGGAGTGGTGGCTGGGCCGCCCTCTCGGTGCTGCGTCCGCCCAAGCATCGATTCGGTCCAGGCCCAGCGACTGAGACCTGCAGACCGATAATCGGCGGGTGCCGAGATATGTGACCCTGTTGCGCGGCGTGAACGTCGGCGGCCACAACCGCCTGCCGATGAGCGCGCTCAGAAACGCGGTCTCCGGTCTCGGCGCGACGGGGGTAACGTCCCTCCTGCAGAGCGGGAATCTGGTTCTTCACCACCCCGAGCCCTCGGCTTCAACCTTGGAGACCTCGTTGGAGTCCCTGATCCGCCGGGAGTTTCAACTGGACATCCGGTGTGTGGTGCTCACCGCGGCGGAGCTTCTCGGAACGATCTCCAACAATCCGTTTGGAGATCAGGACATCAGCGGATCGAAGCTGCTGGTGCTGTTCCTCTCCGAGAGGCTGTCCCCAGCGGCGCTCTCAAGCCATGATCCTGCCCTGCTGGCGCCAGATCAGGTGCGGGTTAGAGGTCGCGTCATCTATCAGTTGTGCCCCGACGGTGTTCTGGCGGCCCCTCCCCTGGCGCCCTATGTCGAGCGCCACCACGGATGCGCGGTGACGGCACGGAACTGGAACACGGTGACCCGCCTGGCACGGCTCATCTAAGGTGGAGGATCGTGTCAACTACCCGGAGGTAACGAGGCACGCCGGAGAATCTGCTGGTCTTCGCCATGTCCTCCTCGGATGGGCGGCCCTTAAGGCACTACGTTTGGCGCAGGGCTCAGGTGGACGGGGATCGCCAAAGG
>DAHUZL010000198.1 GCA_027306655.1 Candidatus Dormiibacterota bacterium | reverse complement strand
GGCAGGAGTCCCCGGCGAGCCAGCGCGAGCGCCCCCGGGAGCAGCGGCACCCGCTCCGCGGTGATCCGGAGCCCGACCCCCGACTCCAGCGCCATCCGGCCGGCGTGGCCCAGGAGGCCGAACCCGGTGATGTCGGTGGCGGCGTGCGCCCGCAGGGTGACACAGGCCCGGCCGGCGTCGCGGTTGAGCCGGCGCATGCTGGCCACCGCCGCCGCCAGCACCCGGGGCGGGGCCGCGTCCTGACGCAGGGCGTTCAGGATCACCCCGGTGCCCAGCGGCTTGGTGAGGAGGAGGCGATCCCCCGGCCGCGCCCCCGCGTTGGTGATGAGACGGTCGGGGTGGGCGGTGCCGATCACGGCGCAGCCGAAGAGCGGCTCCGCCGATCGGATCGAGTGCCCGCCGGCGACGGCGCATCCCGCCTCGGCCGCCACCGCGGCTCCGCCGGCGAGGATCGCGGCGAGCAGGTGGGGCGGCCAGCGGGCGAGGTCGTACCCGACGAGATTCAGCAGCAGCGCCGGCTCCCCGCCCATCGCATACACATCGGAGAGGGCGTTGGCGGTGGCCACCGCGCCGTAGTCGCGGGGGTCGTCCACCGGGGGCGGGAAGAAGTCGCAGGTGGCGATCAGGGCCAGCTCCGGCCCGCAGCGCCACACCGCGGCATCGTCGCCGGTCAGGGCCCCGACCAGGAGCGCCCCGCCGACCGGGGTGGCGATGCCGGCGAGGACCTCGGCGAGGTCGGCCTGGCCGATCTTGGCCGAACAGCCGCCGCTGCCCGCCAGGCTGGTGAGGCGGATGGGGTCGGTCATCCCCGCACCCCCGGTGGCTGCCCGGCGACGGAGGAGCTCAGCGCCGGCCGGGCTCGGGCGAGGCGGTGGCGCTCACCGGCGCGGTCCGTCCGCCCCTCGCGTCCGAGCCGCTCCAGGAGCGGCACCATCACCCGCCGGCTGGTCCCCAGCCGCTGGCGCAGCTCGGAGACGGTGAGCCCATCCGGATCGCCTCGGAGCGCGGCGATCACGCCGTCCACCGCGGCGGCGTAGGCCGACCCGGCAAGGTGCACGCCCGGCGCCACCTCGACGGCGGTCCCCGTCCGCTGCAGGTAGGCGAGCACCCGCGGGGTGGCCCCCACCAGACGGAGGGCGTCGATCCCGGGGGCGTCCAGCCCGGCGGCGTCGAGGAGGGCCTGGGTCGCCCGCACCGCAGGGGTGGCACGGCCGGCGCCGGGGGGAGCGCCGGGGACGCGGGCCACCCCGCCCTGGAGCTCGAGTGCCCCCACGGCCTGCAGCCGCGCCAACACCCGGTCCCCCTCCGCGGCGGGCAGCCCGAGCCGGCGGAGGAGGGCGGGCCGGGCGAGGCCGGGGGCGAGCGGTTCGGCGACTGCGTGGGCCGCCACCAGGCCCCGGGCGCGGTCCACCAACCGCTCCCACCTCGAGGGGCTGATCCAGAGCGACCCGGCGGCCACCAGCCGGCCGGTGGCGGCGGCGGCCCCGAGGGCCGCCTCGGCGGCGGCGACCGAGACCCCGGACCGCCGGGCGGCGGTGCGCGCGTCGATCCCCACCGCGGCAGCGGACGCCTCGACCACCGCCAGCCCGACCGGTCCCTCGGGTCCCGCGCCGGTGATCGCGAGGTGGCGCGCGGACCAGCCGTCGAGCGGAGCCGCCGACCAGCGCCGGTGTCGCGGGGGGTGGGCGTCGAGCACGCAGCCGCCGGCCAGGGTCGCCGCCGGCGACGGCGCCCGGAGGAGGATCCGGTCGCCCGGCAGGATCGCAGCCGGGCCCCCGAGCCGCAGCTGGCCGTACGCCTGCTGGCCGGGGCCGATGGCGCGCTCGCCCGCGAGCCACACCCCGGCGGGCAGAGTGGCGGTGCCGTGGAGCACCTCCACCCGGGACCCGTGGCGGAGGCCGCTCGCCCCCGCCACCGGGACGTCCAGGAGGACGTCCACCGCGTGGGTCGGGTCGAGCGCGCCGGGAGGAGCGATCACGGTTCCGCGCCGGACCGCCGCCAGGGGGATGCCGCGGAGCGCAATCGCCAGCCGGCCGCCGGGCTCGGCCGCCTCCACCGAGCGGCCGCGGCGCTCCAGCCGGAGCACGCGGCCCCGCGCCCGCGACCCGACGGCCTCGACCGCGTCCCCGAGGCGGACCGTGCCGCCGTCGAGGGTGCCGGTGACCACGGTGCCGACGCCGTCGATCGTGAAGCACCGGTCCGCGAACAGACGGGGGAGCCCGCGGTCGGCCGGGGGCGGCACACCGTCCAGGGCAGACGCCACGGTCGTGGCCAGCCGGGCCAGACCCAGTCCGGTGCGCGCGCTGACCGGGAGGGCGGCCACCGCCGTCAGCCCGAGGCCGCGCGCCAGCTCGGTGCCGGCCGATCCCACCAGGACGGCCCGGCCGGGGTCGAGGTCGCACTTGGTGACCACCACGACGACCGCGTTGACCCCGAGCAGGCGCAGGATCGCCGCGTGCTCGACCGTCTGCGGCATCACCCCGTCGTCGACGGCGATGCAGAGCAGACCGAGGTCGATCGAGCGCACCCCGGTGGCCATCGTGCGCACGAATCGCTCGTGCCCGGGCACGTCGACGACGGAGACCTCGCGGCCGCCGGGCAGCCGCCAGGGCGCGAACCCGCACACGATCGTCATCCCGCGGCGACGCTCGGCCTCCAGCCGGTCGCCGTCCACCCCGGTCAGGGCGCGGACCAGCTCGGTCTTGCCGTGGTCGACGTGGCCGGCGGTCCCGACCGCGAGCTCAGTCACGGCGGGCGGCCTCCCGCACCGCGTCGAGCAGCCACCGGTCCTCGCCCGGGAGGACCGTCAGGGCATCGATCAGGACGGCGTCCCGGGTGGTCCGGGCCACCACCGGCGGCTCCCCCGCCAGGAGCCGCTGCCGCAGGAGCGACGGCCGCGGCCAGGGGAGCCGGAGCGCCACCGACGGGAGGGCCTCCCCCGGGGTCGTGCCCCCGCCCACCGCCCCCTGGCTCAGGACGAGGTCGGCCGCGATGCCGTCTTGGGTCAGCTCTCCGACCCAGCCCTCCACCCGCCGTCTCAGCGCCGGCGGGCGGGTGGCCAGCATCCGGGCCACCGGGACCTCGACCAGGCGGCCGGGCATGACGTGGGCGAGGAGCGTCGCCTGGAGCGCGGCGAGCTGGAGCTTGTCGGCGCGGAGAACGCGGGCGAGGGGGTGGCGGGCGAGCTCGTCCACCAGCTCGCGCCGTCCGGCCGCGATCCCGGCCTGCCCGGCGCCGAGCAGCTTGTCGCCGCTGCCCAGGACCAGATCGGCTCCGGCCGCGATCACGGCCGGCATCGCCTCCTCGGCGGCGACCGGGCCCACCGCCGGGTGGACCAGTCCACTGCCGGCGTCCACCAGGAGCACGACGCCCAGGGCGTGGGCGGCCAGGGCGAGCTCCGCGGTGTCGGGCCGGCCCACGAAGCCGTGGGTCGAGAAGTTCGACGGGTGCACCCGGAGCCAGGCCGCGGTGTCCCCGTCGGTGGCCCGGCGGTAGTCGTCCACCCGGGTGCGGTTGGTGGTGCCGATGTCGATAAGACGGGCGCCGGACAGGGCCAGGATCTCGGGAATGCGGAATCCGCCGCCGATCTCGATCGCCTCACCTCGGGAGACCAGGACGGCGCGGCCGCGGCAGTGGGCGGTGAGGGCCAGCAGGAGCGCCGCCGCCCCATTGTTCACCACCAGCGCCGCCTCGGCGCCGGTCAGGTCGCAGAGCCAGCGCTCCAGCAGCCGGCGCCGGTCGCCCCGGCGCCCGCTGCCGAGATCCAGCTCCAGGGAGGAGTAGCCGGCCGCGATCTCGGCCACCGCGGCTACGGCTGCGGCCGAGAGCGGCGCCCGCCCGAGATTGGTGTGGAGCACGACCCCGGTCCCGTTCACGACCCGGCGGAGCGGGGGCTGGACGCCGGTCGTCACCGTGGAGGCCACCGCGGCCACCAGCGCCGCCGGGGTCCGGGCTCTCGCCCCCCGCGTCAGCCGCCCGCGCTCGGCGGCGAGCACGCGGCGCACGGCGGAGGCGACCACCGGGTGGCCGTAGCGGCCGACCAGCGCCGCGACCGCTGGCCAGGCAAGCACGGTCCCGACCGCCGGCACCCGTTGGGGGGGCGCCGGCAGCGGGGTCCGTCCACGTCCCGCGACTCCCGCCACCCCGCGCAGCCTATCGCCCCCGGGCCCGGCGCGCGGCCAGCCGGACGCGGCCGGAGGCCGGGCGACGGCCCGGGCTCAGCCGCTGAGTGCGAACCAGCCCACGACGTCCACGATCGCGTTCACTCGCCCGTCGGCGTTGAGGAGCGTCACCGTCCCGGTGGGGCCGACCGGGGCCATCACGAGGGTGGCGACCGTCGCGCCGGCCCGCCAGCTGAGGTCGGAGATGGCCGGCTGAGAACCGCCCGCGACCACCGCCAGGGAGCCCGGGGCGGTCCCGCCGGTGGCGGTCACCTCGAGGGCGACCGCGGTCGGCGGCGCCGCGCCCGTCATCGCCGGGACCGGGCCGATCCCGGCGACCTGGACGGCGAGGGCGCCGCCGGGCCCCAGGGTGTGCCCCGCGTTGGCCTCGCCGCTCCCGGGGCGGGTGTCGGTCACCCGGAGCGGCGGCATGGCCGAGAATGCCGACCCGCCGGGGATGACGCCGCCGGCGGCCGCGAACCAGCCGTCCACGTCGATCGCCAGGTTGGTGAGGCCGGCGGCGTTGGCGATGCTGACCGCACCGGTCGGCCCCACCGGGACGATCACCCGGTTGGCCACCGCGCTCGCGGCCGGGAAGTTGACCGACGAGGCGAGCGGCGCCGGGGACCCCGCCGGGTAGGCGGTGACGAACCCGGGCGCGGTCGACCCCGCCACGGAGATGGTGAGGGCGACGGCGGCCACCCCGGTCGCGGGAACGCCGGCCTCGCCCCCCACCTGGACCGTGAGCACGCCGCCGGGACCCGGCGCCCGGCCCTCACCCGGCGCCCCGCTCCCGGGGCGGGTGTCGGCGATCAGGGCCGGCGTCAGCGGGTGGTAGAGGCCGCCTGACCCGATCGCCGGCGCTCCGAACCAGCCCTCCAGGTCCGCCACCAGGTTGACGCGGCCCTCCCTGTTGAACAGCGTGACCGCCCCGCCCGGGCCCAGCTGCACGGTGACGAGCCCCGCCACCGTGGCGCCCGCGGAGGCGGTGAGGGCGGAGGCGGTGGGACGAGGCCCGCCGGTGGGGTAGGCGGTGAGGTAGGTGGGCCGGGTCGCCCCCACGGCGGTGAGGTTGAGCACGACGGCGGTCGCCCCCTCCGCGGGGATGCCGTCGATCCCCGCGAGCGGCAGGGTGACGCTGCCTCCGGGACCGAGGGCCCCGCCGGCCCCGGTGTGGCCGCTCCCCGCCCGGGTGTCGAGGACCCGCACCGCGGAGACCGGGTGGTAGGCGGCGGGCGGGCTGGGGGGCAGGCTCACCTCGAGGCTGACCGGGATCGCGAGCGGGCTTCCGGCGCCGGGGGTGACCTCGACCGTCGCCGCGTACGCTCCCGGCGCCAGCCCGGCGGCGTCGGCGGTGACGGTGAGGGCGGCGGGGAGGACCCCGCTCGCCGGGCTGACGGCAAGCCAGGCGGTGCCCGCCGGCGCCACCTGGGCGGACCATGTCGCCCCCCCGAGGCCACCGCCCCCGCTCAGTGTCACCGCCGCGGACGCCGTCGGCGCCGCCGCCGAGGCGGTGAGCGCGACCGAGGCGGGCAGCGCCCCGAGGGCCGGGCACAGGTCGGCCACGAGGGCGGAGGCGCGGGGGGAGCCGAGCCCGCTCGCCATGTCGTAGCCGGGGGTGGCGGGATAGGCGCCACCATTGGTGCCGGTGAAGTCGTTATTGCCCTGGGTGACGTCGTTGAACGGCGAGCTCGCGGACGCGGCCAGCTGGTAGAGGGCGGGGTTGAGGAACCCGACCGGCGCGTCGCCGACGGCGGTGCACGCCTGGTCGGCCAGGGTGGCCACCGCGGCCCACACCGGGGTCGCCAGGCTGGTGCCGAAGAAGGCCATCCAGCCGGCGGAGCTGGTGCAGTCGCCGGAGCGGCAGTAGGCCACATAGGGGTGGCCGGCGGCCGCCGAGGCGGAGACGTCGGGGACCTCCCGGCAGGCCCCGGCGGGATTCCGGCAGGGCAGCCCGCTGGTGTACGAGCTGACCACGCCCGGGCCGGCCTGCCACGACGGCTGCGGCCAGCGCGAGGAGATCCCGCCCCCCCCCGCCCCCAGGTCGTCGCGCCAGACGGTCTCGGTCGGCGGCGGCCCGAGCGCCTGGAGGTCGGTGCCGCCGACGCCGGTCACGGTGGGCTGGCTCGCCGGGTCGTCGACGGCGAGCGTCTTGACCTTGTCGCTGCCGAGGCAGTCCTCAGAGCCGTCGTCCCCGGCGGCCGCCACGATCGTCTGGCCCTGGGCGGCCGCCTCCTGGAAGAGGCTGTTCTCGGAGGCGAGGAAGCCCCCGCCGGTGGCATCGGCCTCGCAGCTGCCCCAGCTGGTGCTGAGCACCCGGACCTGGTCCTGGCTGATCGCCTGACTGTAGGTGGAGTAGATGACCTGGTTGGCGCCGTTGGGACCCTCGTACACCACGAGCTGGGCGCTCGGCACCAGCCCGGCCAGGTCCTCGATGTCGATCGTCGCCTCCGACGTGCCGGGGCCGACCTTCGCGCCGCCCGCGACCGGGACCAGGGTCACCGAGGTGTGCAGGCCGTAGCAGGCGAGGTAGGCCTGGACGTCCGACGGGGCGTAGCCGGCGAACTCGATCAGCCCCACCCGCTGACCGGCACCGAGGTCACCCGCCTGGTACAGCGGGTCGAAGCCGTACGCCTGCGCGATCTGGTTGGCGGTGTAGCCGGTGAAGGCCTGCCCGGTCTGGACCGCGGACGCGCAGGGGACCGGTCCGGCCGCCGGGGGCTCCGCGGGATGCACCCGGGGGGACGTCGCGACGGCACGCGGCACCGGCACCGCCCGCGTCAACCCGGCCGGGTGGGCGGCGGCGAGGGTGTCCAGCCCGATCACCGCCTGCACCGAGGCGGCCACCCCGCCGGGAAGGCTGGGCCGGTCCAGGGTGGCGAACCCGGCGGGGCCGCCGGGGAGCCGGAGGCGCGCGAGCGCCACGTGGAGGGCGGCCTCGACGATGCCGGCCGGGGCCCGGACCGTGATCGAGAGGTTGTCCGCGGCCGTGTGGCCGCGGCCCAGCCCGAGGCTCTGCAGGACCCGGGCGACGCGGGCGACGGTGGCGCGGCTGGCGCCGAAGCGGTCGGCGAACGCCGCCCGGGTGAGGTAGTGCCGGTAGAGCGGCGAGCCCGGGGTCGACACCGCCCGCACCAGCGCGGCCAGCTGGAGGGGAGAGCGGGGCCGCAGCGCGAGGGTGAGGGTCACCGGCCGCGACGGCGCCAGCGGGCCCAGGTCCCGGGCCTGCGGAGGGAGCGGCTGCGCGGACCCGATCACCCCGCTGCCGGCCCCGGCGGCCTGGGTCGGAACCCCGCCTCCGGCGAGGGCGGCAGCGCTCCCGACGACGGCCACCACACCGGCCAGCGCCCAGGACCGCGCACGCCGCATTCCAACCCTCCTCAGGGGTCCGATGGGCTCGGCGTCCAGGCACGGTCGGGGGCCGGACCTCCAGCTGAGGATAGCAACCGGGCGCTATCGCTCCCCGTCTGACCGCTCGGGCGCGGTCGCCGCCAGGCCCTCCAACGCCGTCGACGCGCGGGCGTGGAATCGGCGCGGGATCCGGCCCGACCGGAACGCCAGCCGGCCCGCCTCCACCGCCCGGGCCATGGCACGCGCCATCCGCTCCGGGTGCTGTGAGCGGGTGATCGCGGAGGCGACCAGCACCGCATCGCAGCCGAGCTCCATTGCGATGGCGGCGTCGGAGGCGGTGCCCACCCCCGCGTCGAGCACCACCGGGACCCGGGCGGCCTCCACGATGAGGGCGAGGTTGTGGGGGTTGCGGATGCCGAGCCCGCTGCCGATCGGCGAGCCCAGCGGCATGACCGCGGCGCAGCCGACCTGCTCCAGCCGCCGCGCCAGGACGGGGTCGTCGGAGGTGTAGGGGAGGACCACGAATCCCTCCGCCACCAGCTCCTCCGCGGCGGTGAGGAGCTCCACCGGGTCGGGCAGGAGGGTGCGCTCGTCGCCGATCACCTC
>DAHUZL010000183.1 GCA_027306655.1 Candidatus Dormiibacterota bacterium | reverse complement strand
AGGACTCTGCTCTACCTGCGTTGACCGGCCCGCGCCAGCCTGAGCTCACGCCATAGGAGGCTCCGGTGCTGGGCTGCCGACTTTTCCCAACTGAAGCGTCCGGCACGGGTAAGGCCGAGCTGGACGAGGTGCCCTCGGAGCCTTGAGTCGGAGGCCAGCTGGGACAGCGCTGTAGCCCATTCCTCCTTGGACTCGACTGAGACAAGGAGCGCAGCGCCGGCGGCCACCTCCTGAACACCCCCAACGTCGTTGGCCACGACAGCCGCCCCGCAGGCCATCGCCTCCAGCGCCGGGAGCCCGAACCCCTCGTAGAGGGAGGGGATCGCCACCGCCAGCGCGCCCGCGTAGAGGGCGGCCAGGGTCCGGACATCCACCGGGGGCAGGAGGACGACCTGGTCGTCCAGCCCCGCCGCGCGCGCGGCCCGCTGGACCTCGCGGGCACGGTCGCCCCCGATTGCCGTGCACACCAGCCGGCCGCCGAACTCGGCCCGGGCGCTGGCCAGGACCTCGACCAGGAAGTCCAGGTTCTTGCGGCGATGCTGGCCGCCCGCCACGAGCAGGAAGGGCTCGAGGGCGCCCACCCGCCGCCGGATCGCCGCCGCCTCGCCCGCGGGGACGCTGGGCAGGTCGCAGCGGGCGGCGTGGGGGATCAGCACCAGGCGGGCGGGGTCGGCATCGAAGTGGTGGACCAGGTCGGCCCGGGTGGTCTCGGAGGGAACGACCACGGCGGTGGCCCGCAGCAGGCTGTCCCGGACGAACGCCTCCAACCCGGCCCGCTCCCGGGGCGGGTAGGCGGCGGCGGCGAGCCGGTGCTCGATCCCCTGGATCGCCACCACCGCGCGGCGGAGGCGTCCGGGGGGGAGCCGGTAGGCGGGGACGAAGAGGACATCGGGCGGATGCCGCGCCACCTCGACCCGGAGCCGCAGGCGCGTCCAGCCCCGGGGCAGGGGCAGGCACCGCCAGCGGCAGTCCGGCGCCAGCGCCGGCGCCGCCGCGGGGGGCCGGCGATGGGGCCAGTACAGGCGCAGCGGAGCGGGCGGGTCGGCGATCAGACCCGCGACGACCTGGGTGGCGTAGACGTTGATCCCGGACCCCGCCCCGCCCCACCCGCGGCTGGCGTCGATCCCGATCACCACGGGCGGAAGTCTACGGACCGCCGCCGTGAGGCTCCCGGGCCGGGCGCCCCTCCTCCCCACACCCGAGCCGGACCGGGCGGGGCGCCATGCTACACTCGCGCGCGGCTTGACGCGAGGGAACGGCTCCGGCGGGCGTGAGGGGTGACGGGAGCGGGAGGAGCGGTCGCCCTGGTGGGCGCCTTCTCGGCCACCGTCGCCGTCGGCATCGTCGGCGGGGCCTTGCTGGACGACCATTTCCATACGCATCCATGGCTGACCTTGACGGGCCTGCTCTGCGGGCTGGCGGCGGGGGCGGTGCTCCTCGGCCGCGGCGTGCGCGCGCTCGGCGGTCGGTGACGGAGGGGAGGCGCCGGCGGTGACGGGAGACGCCCAGGGCCTGGCTGCCGCCATCCGCGCCACCTGGCTGGCCGCGTTGGCCTCGGGAGGGGCGGTGGCCCTGGTGGGGCTGGTCGTCGTCGGGCCCCGGGCCGCGGCGCTGGCCGCCGTCGGGGCCGGGGTCGGCCTGATCAACCTCTGCGTCGCCGCGGGGGCGCTGCGACGGATGCCGGCGCTCTTCGTCGGCAGCAGCCTTCCGCGCCTGGCGATGGTGACCGTGGTCATCCTGGTGCTCGCCTTGGTCCTCGGGCCGATCGCCGCCTGGGCCCTGGCCGGGCTGCTGGTGACCCATGTGGTCGAGGTCGCGGCGGTGCTCCGCTACGGGCTGCGGATGTCGCCCAAATGATCACCCCGATCGCCGCCAGCACGGTCGACGTCGGCGCCCACTGGACCGGGCACCTCTTCGGACAGACCCTCTACCTCGACACCATCGTGTCGTCCCTGGTGGCGGCCGCGGTGGTGCTGGCCATCGGCTTCCTGCTCCGCCGGTCGGTCACCGACGGGGTGCCGGGCCGGCTCCAGACCCTGCTGGAGACGGTCTGGACCACCGTCGACGGCTATGTCGAGCAGATGGTGGGGTCCTTCGCACGCTGGCTGGTGCCGCTGGTGACGACGCTCTTCTTCTTCATCCTGATCAGCAACTGGCTGGAGCTGATCCCGACCGGGGACCGGCTCACCTCGCCCACCGCCGACACCAATCTCACCTTCGCGCTCGCCTTCCTGGTCATCATCCTGGTGCACGTCACCTCGATCCGCCGGCTCGGCCTGGGCGGGTACTTCAAGGTCAACTACGCCCACCCCGCCGGGCTGCCCAAGCCGCTCTACATCCTGCTGGCGCCGATCAACGTCATCGCCCAGATCTCGTACCCGGTGTCCCTGTCCCTGCGGCTCTTCGGCAACATGTTCGCGGCGGCCCTGATGCTGCAGATCATCGCCCTGCTCCCGATCTACCTGGGCTGGGTATTGAACGGCATCTGGAAGATCTTCGAAGGGGTCTTCGTCGACGTGATCCAGGCCTTCATCTTCGCCCTGCTCACCGTCATCTACATGAGCATGGCGACCGCCCACGACGGGCACGACAGCCATCAGGGCGGGGCCGAGGACGTCGCCGCGGACCGGTCCGATGCCGGCCTCCGCGAGGCCGCCGCACCGGTGGCCGCCTGAGCCCAGCCTCTTAGCCCGCGCCGTCCGCCGCCGCGCCGGTCGCGCCCGGCCGGTCCCCCGCCAGCCCCGCCCCCCTCGGAGGATGAACTCGTGCTAGACACCGCCCACGCAACCGTCTACGCCGGCGCCATGATCGGCACCGGTGTGGGTGCCGTCGGCGCCGCCATCGGGGACGGCCTCGCCGGGGCCCAGCTGATCGCCGGCATCGCGCGCCAGCCGGAGGCCCAGGGCCGCCTGCTCACCTGGACGTTCCTCACCGTCGGCCTCGCCGAAGCGGTGTACTTCATCAACCTGGCGCTGATGTTCGTCTTCATCACGCTGGCCAAGTGAGCTGACCCCCGCCATGCCGGTCGTCGCGTCCACCAACATCCTCGTCCCCAACCTCACCCTCGTGGTCGAGGTGGTGGTCTTCCTCGGGGTGCTCTGGATCCTCGCCCGCTACGTCTATCCTCCGCTGGACCGGGCGATCACCCAGCGTCAGCAGCGGATCGCCCAGTCGATCCACGATGCCGAGCAGCTGAAGGCGGATGTGGAGGCGGGCCGGGAGGAGGCGCAGCAGGCGCTGCGGGAGGCGCGCCGGCAGGCGCAGGCGATCCTCGACCAGGCCCAGAAGCTGGGCGAGGACCTGCGTGAGGAGCTGCGCACCCGGGGGCGGCAGGACCAGGAGGCCCTGCTGGCCCGCGCCCGGGCGGAGCTGGAGCAGGAGCGGCGGCGCGCGGTGGACGAGCTGCGCCGCCAGGTCGCCGACCTCACCGTGGCGGCGGCCACCCGGGTGCTCGGCAAGGAGCTGGATGCCGCCACCCACCAAAGGCTGGTCCAGGATGCCTTGGCCGAGGTCGACTGGCGTGCCTGAGCCGCCGCGCATCCCCAGCAGCGCCCAGCACTACGCCCAGGCGCTGATGGAGCTCGCCCGGGAGGCCCGCGACCACGCCCCCTGGCGGCGGCGCCTGGAGCGGCTGGTGGCGATCCTCGGCGAGCCGGCGCTGGCCCGCGCGCTCGCCGACCCGAGCTCCACTGTCCAGGACCGGCAGCGGCTGGTGGGGTCGGTGCTGGCCGCCATCCCTGCGGTGGACCGGGAGGCGCGCAACCTGGCCCTGCTGCTGGTGGGGGCGGGCCGGGAGGCGCTCCTGCCGGCGATCCAGGCCGCCTACCTGGCCCGGGTCGACCGCGCCGAGGGGCGACTCCGGGCCGTGCTGACGACCGCGGTCGCCCTGCCCGCGGCCGACCTCGGCCGGCTCCAGGCCGCGCTCGCGCAGCGGCTCCAGCGCGCGGTCGTCTTCAACCACCAGGTCGATCCCGGTCTCATCGGCGGGATGGTGCTCCGGGTCGGCGACCGCATCTTCGACGGCAGCCTGGCCAGCCGCCTGCGCCGCCTGCGGCAGCGCATGGTCAGCGAGGCCCCCAGCGGGTGAGGAACACATGAGCATCAGCTCGGCCGAGATCAGCCAGATCATCCAGCAGCGCATCAAGGACTTCGAGGCGCCCGTGGTGGCGGCCGACGCCGGCGTGATCACCGCGCTCGGGGACGGGATCGCCCAGATCTACGGCTTGAGTGGCGTGATGGCGGGCGAGCTGCTGGAATTCCCCCACCAGGTGGTGGGGATGGCCCTCAACCTGGAGGAGGACCAGGTCCGCGCGATCGTGATGGGCCGCTCCGACGAGATCAAGGAGGGAGACGAGGTTCGCACCACCGGGAGGGTGGTGGAGGTGCCGGTCGGTCGTGAGCTGCTGGGGCGGGTGGTCAGTGCGCTGGGGGAGCCGCTCGACGGCAAGGGGGAGCTCGGGGCGACCGCGATGCTGCCGCTGGAGCGTGTCGCCCCCGGGGTCATCGTCCGCCAGCCGGTGGACACCCCGGTGCAGACCGGGATCAAGGCGATCGACGCCATGATCCCGATCGGCCGCGGGCAGCGCGAGCTGATCATCGGCGACCGCCAGATCGGCAAGACCGCGATCGCGCTCGACACCATCATCAACCAGAAGGGCCAGAACCTCACCTGCATCTATGTCGCGATCGGGCAGAATGCCGCCAGCGTCGCCCGGGTGGCGGCGCTGCTGGAGGAGCAGGGCGCCCTCGAGTACACCGTGATCGTCAGCGCCACCGCCGCCGACCCGGTGGCATTGCAGTACCTGGCGCCCTACACCGGCTGCACCATCGGCGAGTGGTTCATGGAGCGGGGTGAGGACGCGCTCGTCGTCTACGACGACCTCTCCAAGCACGCCTGGGCGTATCGCGAGATCTCGCTGGCGCTGCGACGCCCGCCCGGACGCGAGGCCTACCCCGGCGACGTCTTCTACCTCCATTCCCGACTCCTGGAGCGGGCGGCCCGGCTGGGCGAGGAGGCGGGCGGAGGCTCCCTCACCGCCCTGCCGATCATCGAGACCCAGGCCAATGACGTCTCCGCGTACATCCCCACCAATGTCATCTCGATCACCGACGGCCAGATCTACCTGGAGGGCGACCTCTTCTACGCCGGCAACCGGCCCGCGGTCTCGGTCGGCCTGTCGGTGAGCCGGGTGGGCGGATCGGCGCAGATCCGGGCCATGCGCCAGGTCGCCGGGCGGCTCCGGCTCGACCTCGCCCAGTACCGGGCCCTCGCCTCCTTCGCGCAGTTCTCCTCGGACCTCGACAAGGCCACCCGGGACCAGCTCGAGCGGGGGCAGCGGCTGACCGAGCTCCTGAAGCAGGACCAGTACCAACCGGTGCCGGTGGCGCAGCAGGTGATGGTGATCTATGCCGGCGTCAACGGCCTCATCGACCAGATCCCGGTGGACCGGGTCAGCGCCTGGGAGCAGCAGTTCCGCCGCTACCTCAGTCACGAGCAGCAGGAGCTGGAGGCGGCGCTGACCGAGAAGCGGGCGCTCGATGAGGAGCTGGAGCGGCGGCTGCGCGACGCGGTGGCCGCCTTCAACCAGGGCTTCGACACCGGCCAGGGCTGAGACCGCACCGCCGTGGCCACCCTCCGCGACATCCGCCGCCGCATTCGCGGCGTCACCAGCACCAAGCAGATCACGCGGGCGATGCAGATGGTGGCGATGGCGAAGATGCGCCGGGCCCAGGCCCGGGTTCGGGCCTCCCGCCCCTACGCCGCCGAGATGAGCCAGGTGCTGGCGGCGCTCCGGGAGCGGGCGCGGGAGTACCGCCACCCGTTCCTGGTCCCGGTCGAGGGCGGAACCGGCCTGCTGCTGCTGGTCACCAGCGACCGCGGGCTCTGCGGCGCGCTCAACGTGAACACCATCCGGCTCGCCCACCGCGAGATGGTGCGCCGCTACGGCCCGCGCTACCCGGTGGTGACGGTGGGACGCAAGGGCCGCGACTTCGCCCGCCGCAACCGCCTCGAGATCGTGGCCGACCTGAGCGGCCTCCCCGATCGCCCCAGCCCCGCCGAGGTGGCCCCGGCGGCGCGGGCGGCGATCGACCTGTTCCTCACCGGGACGGTGCGGACGGTGTGGCTGGCCTTCGCCGCCTACCGGAGCACCCTGGTGCAGGAGGCGGTGATGGAGCCCCTGATCCCGGTGCCGCCGCCCGCGGCCCCCGCGGTGGCGGCGGCGGCGCGGGCGGCCGGCGGCTCCGACTACCTCTACGAGCCCGACGCCCAGGCCGTCCTCGACGCGCTCCTGCCAAGGGCGATCGAGGGTCGCGTGTACCAGGCGGTGCTGGAGAACCAGGCCAGCGAGTGGAGCGCCCGGATGGTGGCGATGCGCAGCGCCACCGACAATGCCGACGACCTGATCCGCCAGCTGACCCTCACCGCCAACAAGGTCCGGCAGGCGGCGATCACCCGGGAGCTGATGGAGATCGTGAGTGGCGCCGAAGCGCTCCGCGCCGGTCGCCGCTGAGGAGAACCCGATGGACACCCACGAGACGACGACCCGCGACCAGGGCGATGCCGTCCTCACCGCCGACCCGCCGGGGGACGGGGGCGCCGGCGAGGAGAGCACCGGTCGGATCCTCCAGGTGATCGGCGCGGTGGTGGACGTCGCCTTCGACGCCCACACCCTGCCCGCGATCCACTCTGCCTTGGTGCTCAAGGTGGCGGGCCGGGCGGTGGTGCTGGAGGTGCAGCAGCACATGGGCAACGACGTCGCCCGCTGCCTGGCGATGAGCTCCACCGACGGGGTCCACCGCGGCGATCCGGTGCGCAGCACCGGCGGCCCGATCACGGTGCCGGTGGGCACCGCCACCCTGGGCCGGATGTTCGACGTCGTCGGCAACCCCATCGACGGCCAGCCCGCGCCCGCGGGGGCGAAGCGGATGCCGATCCATCGGTCGGCGCCCAGCGTCAGCGAGCAGCGGGTGACGACCGACATCCTCGAGACCGGGATCAAGGTCATCGACCTCGTCTGCACCTTCGCCAAGGGCTCCAAGATCGGGCTCTTCGGCGGCGCGGGCGTGGGCAAGACCGTGATCGTGATGGAGCTGATCCGCAACATCGCCCGCGAGCACAAGGGTTTCTCGGTCTTCGCCGGGGTGGGCGAGCGCACCCGCGAGGGCAATCAGCTCTACTTGGAGATGCAGGAGTCGGGGGTGCTCGCCCAGACCGCGCTGGTGTTCGGCCAGATGAACGAGCCCCCCGGGGCGCGGGCGCGGATCGCCCTCACCGGGCTCACCATCGCCGAGGAGTTCCGCGACGGCGAGGGGGCCGACGTCCTCCTCTTCATCGACAACGTCTTCCGCTACATGCTGGCCGGCAGCGAGGTCTCCGCGCTGCTGGGACGGATGCCGTCGGCGGTGGGCTACCAGCCCACCCTGGCCAGCGAGATGGGCGACCTGGAGGAGCGCATCACCTCCACCCACCGGGGCTCGATCACCTCGGTGCAGGCCGTCTACGTGCCCGCCGACGACATGACCGACCCCGCCATCCAGACCACCTTCGCCCATCTCGGGGCGACGGTGTCGCTCTCCCGGCAGATCTCCGAGCTCGGGATCTATCCGGCGGTCGACCCGCTCGACTCGTTCTCCCGGATCCTGGAGCCCCGGGTGGTGGGGGCGGAGCACCACCAGGTCGCGCTCGGGGTCCAGCGGGTGCTCCAGCGGCTGCGCGAGTTGGAGCAGATCATCGCCATCCTGGGGATGGAGGAGCTCTCCGACGACGACAAGGTGACGGTCCAGCGCGCCCGCAAGATCCAGCGCTTCCTCTCCCAGCCCTTCTTCGTCGCCGAGCAGTTCACCGGCGTGCCCGGTCGCTACGTCACCCGGGAGGAGACGGTGCGCGGGTTCAAGGAGATCCTGGAGGGGCGCCACGACGAGCTCCCCGAGCAGGCGTTCTTCATGGTGGGGACGATCGACGAGGCCGTCGAGCAGGGGACGAAGCTGGCCGAGGGGGGTCGGTAGGCGTGCCGGTCCCGACCGAGGTGGTGACCCCCGACGCCACCCTCTTCAGCGGCGCCTGCGACTTCATCGTCGCGCGGGGGCAGGACGGCGAGCTCGGGGTGCTGCCCCACCACGCGCCCCTGATGACGACGCTCAAGCCGGGCCCGCTGCTGCTCCGCCAGGGACGCGAGGAGACGACGCTCTTCCTGACCGGCGGCTTCCTGGAGGTCCTCCCCGAGCGCGTCACCGTCCTCGCCGACGGCGGGGAGGCGGCCCTTGACATCGACCTCGCCGAGGCGCAGCGCCTGCTCACCGCCGCCCAGGATCGACGAGCGGGGGTGGAGCGGGGGACGGGGGAGGGACGGGAGCTGGAGGTCCTGATCGAGCTGCTGATGCAGCGGGTCCGCACCGC
>DAHUZL010000178.1 GCA_027306655.1 Candidatus Dormiibacterota bacterium | reverse complement strand
GCTCACCCGAACCCTGGCTCAGGAGCTGGGGCCCTTCAACATCAATGTGAACGCCGTCGCGCCCGGGTTCGTCGAGACCGCCATGACCGACGCCGTGGCCGAACGTCTCCACCTCACCCGAGCGGAGCTCCACGACCAGGTCCGCGCGCGGGTACCGCTCGGCCGGCTGGGGAAGCCGCAGGACATCGCCCAGGTCATCCACTTCCTCTGCTCGGAGGCCGCCGGGTACGTCAGCGGCCAGGTGCTCACCGTGGACGGTGCCCGCGGCTGAGCGAGGGTCGCGGTGGCGCCGCGCATGTGGTCGGCTCCCAATCCGTCTGGGCGGGGCTCGTCGGCGCTCACGCGGTCACGGGTGCCGTGCGCAGGCCGGCGCGACGCGCCCCACCGCGGAGTTGCATATCCCAGACCACGACCACCGTCCCCTGTCCCAGGGCGAGGGCGCTGGCTAGGTGGATGGCGTCGGCTCCTCGCAGCGCGTGTTCGCCAGCCAGCCGGCCGGCATGGCGTGCGAGCGCGGGCGTGAGCTCAACCACTCGCGTGGCCGCCCAGAACGTTTCCCACCGTTTCTCCGCCGACCGTCTGCCCTGGGGATCCAAGCGGCCCGTGCGCAGGGCGGCCGCCAGGGCCGCACGAACCTCCGGGTAGGCGATCCGGCTCGCGGCGACGGCGTCAGCCGCGCTCCACAGCTCCGAGGCCAGATCGCTGCCGTCCTCCTCGACGAGCAGCTTGACCATCGCGCTGCTGTCGAAGTAGGCGACTGCCACCCCGCACGCTCAGCGCCGCTGCCGGCTGACCAGGTCGGCCACAGAGCCGCGGCTGCTGACCCGCGTCCGCACGGTTGACCGGGGGCGCACGGGACTCCGCGGCGCGGTGACCGACCCTTCCCGAGTCAGACGTTCCAGCGCCGGTGGCACGTCGACCGGCAGCAGCCTGGCCACTGGCAGGCCCCGGTCGGTGATGACGATCTCCTCGCCCGCTCGCGCCCGATGGAGCCACGCCCTGAGCTCGGCGCGGAGCACGCTGGTGGACACCTGCACGGCTCAACTGTACATGAGCGTACCCACCAGATGTACGATAGCGTCACCTGATCGTCGCCATCGATCGGTGACGGAAGCGCCGATCCCTCCCGGCCCCCGTCGGCGCTCCTCACCATCGGGGACGCTCTCTGCGGTGAGGTCGCTCGATCGCGACCCAAGGCGGTCGGGCGGAACGCCGTCCATCAGTCGCCCTGCCTCAGCTGGCGGGGGCGCGGGTCAGCACCTCCATGTTGTGGCCCGCGGGATCCTCGAAGTAGAACCCCCGCCCGTTGTCGTTGAGGACGTTCTCCTGTTGGTGGCCGGGATCGGCCCAATAGGCGAGTCCGCGTTTGGTGACCCGGGCGAAGATCGCGTCGAACTCCTCCTCGGTGACCAGGAAGGCGTAGTGGTGCCGAGCCGGTGGCTGCCGGTCGTCGTAGTCGAGGGTGACGCCGTTGGCGGTCTCGACGCACAGGAACGGGCCGGCTGGGCGAGGGGGATCGAGCCCGAGGATCTCGGCGAGGAACGCCGCTGCGGCCCGCTTGTCCGGGACGGGGATGATCGTGTGGTTCAGCTGGACGGTCATGTCACCCT